>CAYMLJ010000025.1:12429-16940 GCA_964391395.1 uncultured Ruminiclostridium sp.
GCCTTAATATCGGCAATAGCTTTTGCTATATCCATGGTAACTGTGCCTGCCTTAGGGTTTGGCATAAGACCTTTAGGACCCAAAACACGGCCTAAACGACCTACAACGCCCATCATATCAGGAGTTGCAACAACAACATCAAATTCAAACCAGTTTTCTTTTTGGATCTTTGTTACAAGATCATCAGCGCCAACAAAATCCGCGCCGTTTTGCTCGGCCTCGGTAGCTTTTTCACCCTTAGCAAATACAAGCACTCTTACGGTTTTACCTGTACCATGGGGCAGAACCACCGCACCTCTTACCTGTTGATCAGCGTGACGTGAGTCAACACCAAGCTTAATATGTGCTTCAACTGTCTCATCAAATTTTGCGGGAGCAGTTTTCTGCACTAAATCTATAGCTTCTGTCGGTTCGTACAATTTAGTTCTATCAACAAGCTTCAGACTCTCTAGATATTTCTTGCCTCTCTTCATTTCAATTCACTCCTTTGTGGTAAAACATTAGCGGGAAATCTCCCTCCCACATATCGGGGCATTTCAAATTAGTCAACAACTACAACGCCCATGCTTCTTGCGGTACCGGCGATCATGCTCATAGCGGTTTCAACACTTGCAGCATTAAGATCTACCATTTTCATTTCTGCAATCTTTCTTACGTCTTCCTTAGAAATCTTGGCCACCTTGTCCTTTTGAGGTACTGCTGATCCACTTTCAATCTTGCAGGCCTTTTTAATAAGAATGGCAGCGGGCGGAGTCTTAGTAATAAACGTAAACGAACGGTCGGCATAAACCGTTATAACGACCGGAATAACCAACCCAGCATCTTTCGCCGTTCTTTCATTGAACTCCTTACAGAATCCCATGATATTAACGCCATGCTGGCCAAGGGCTGGTCCAACCGGTGGAGCAGGAGTTGCTTTTCCTGCATTAAGCTGTAATTTTACAAAGCCTATAACTTTCTTTGCCATATAGTCCACCTCCCAGTATTCTTTCCTGATAATGGCTCAGGAATCTATTCCATAGCAAAACATCAATATGTGCTTGCATTAAGAATCAAATTAAAGTTTTATAATTTGGATAAAATCAAGTTCTACAGGTGTTTCTCTTCCAAACATCGAAACCATAACCCTAGCCTTTTTCTTGTCGACACTAATCTCTTCAACTGTTCCGATGAAGCTTTCAAGCGGCCCTTCAATGACTCGGACGCTATCACCGACTTCATAATCAACAATTGTTTCGACTTGCTCAACACCCATCATCCGAACTTCGTCATCAGATAGCGGCACAGGCTTAGACCCAGGGCCGACAAATCCGGTTACTCCACGGGTATTCCTTACAACATACCATGAATCGTCAGACATAATCATCTTAACGAGAACATAGCCGGGAAAAACCTTTTTAAGAGTAGCTTTTTTCTTGCCGTCCTTAATCTCAATCTGTTCTTCCATAGGAACAACAACATCAAGAATAAAATCCTGCATCTTTCTGTTTTCAACAATTTTTTCTATGTTGGCCTTAACTTTATTCTCATAACCTGAATAAGTGTGCACAACATACCATCTTGCATCCTCTGTCATACATGTTAAAGCGGAGATTTTTGGTCCCGCCCTCCTTTAAGCCTCTTACTGTCCGAAAACAGCCCTGAATAATAAACCGAGTCCTGCATCTGCTAACCAGATAACCGATCCGATAAATAAGCAAGCTGCAAACACTGTCAGGGTGTTGTTTATCAGTTGCCTCTTTGTTGGCCATATTACCTTTTTCATTTCGAGACGGATTTCCTTAAAAAACCTGCCTATGCGTTGGCCGAATTTCACTTTTTGTTCAGTCATCTTGTACAACTCCCCGCTAGATTATTTTGTTTCCTTATGGGCTGTGTGTTTACGGCAGAACCTGCAGTATTTGTTCATTTCAAGTCTGTCAGGATCATTTTTCTTATTCTTTTTTGTATCGTAATTTCTTTGCTTGCATTCACTACAAGCCATGGTGATTCTTACTCTCATCTTGAACACTCCTATGCTAACCAATATAATTTACGCATAAAAAAAAACGCCTACAAAGCAATAAAAATATTACCACATACCTAATTCAAAGTCAAGTATAATACATAAAAAAAGAGTCCACAGGGCGAGATTACCCGCCCTATATATTTAGGATTTTTGTAAAGCTGCCTTTTGACTTCTTTCTTTCCAAAACACCCAGAAAGGCGCGGCAATAAATATACTGGAATAAGCTCCCGTTATAACACCTATGAGCAGCGAGAAGCTAAAATCAATTAGTGAACCAATATTATTAGTTGCAGCGAAAATTAACAGTATTACAACAGAAATTAATGTGGTCACCATTGTGTTAATTGAGCGGCTAAGAGATTGATGTATACTTACATCCACAATGCTACCTAAGTCGGTTTTCCTCATAAGCCTTGTATTTTCACGAATCCTATCGTAGATTATAACGGTGTCATTTATAGAATAACCTATTACCGTTAGTACAGTGGCTACAAAAATATCATTAAGAGGAATTTTTAATGTTATATATACTCCAAACATAACACCAACATCATGTGCAAGAGCTAAAATACCACATGTTGCCGCAGAAAAACCACCTATTGTACTGAATCTCCAAGTAACGTAAAGAAGTATAAGGATAACCGATATTATAACGGCTAAAGCACCTTTTTGGAGCGCTTCCCTACCTACTGTTGATGTTATACTAACATTTTCATTATTAGGACTGTTTAAAACAACATCAAATTTTTGAGAAATAACTTCTTTAACCTTATCCTCTTCCTCAGGGGTAAGAGGCTCATTTCCGGCAATATCTATTCGCAGCATATTTACTATTAGATTTTCATCTTGGTCATTACCGCTTAAAGTTTCCATAACACTGGCAGTAACATCTTTACCTATAGCACTTTCAACTAAATCTTCGGCTCTATTAGGGTCCACCTCGCCTTTGGTTTCAATCATAATTCTGGTTCCGCCCTTAAAGCTTATATCTAATGCTATACCGTTAATAACCAACATTATGCCGAAGAAAATGAATAGTGCAATACTAAATGCAAATGCATATTTCCTGTTTTCTACAAAACTATACCTCTTCAATTTTCTTCCCTCCATTCAAGCCAAAGAGCCATTTATTTTTAGCAAAGCCAAAGGCTGAAGTACCCTGAAGCATCATCTTGGAAGCAGTAATGGCGGAGAAGAAGCTAAATAATGTTCCAAAGAATAATGTAACACCAAATCCTCTTACCGGACCTGAACCCAGAATATACAGCACTATAGCGGTCATTATGGTAGTAACGTTAGAGTCCAGTATTGCTACAAATGCCCGTTTAAAGCCTGAATCAATAGAAGCTCTCAAGCTTTTCCCTTCTTTTAGTTCTTCTTTAATTCTTTCGAATATAACAACATTACCGTCAATGCTCATACCAATAGAAAGAATGATACCTCCTATACCAGGTAATGTTACTGATATGTTGAAATTCGCAAGTGTGAGTAATTGAAGTGCTAGTAGCCCTGATAAAGCCACGCAAGATATAAGGCCCGGAAGCCTGTAATATAATATCATAAATAAGCAAACCAGAATAAATGAAACAATCCCAGCTCTAATAGCAATTTCTAAAGCACCTTGACCAAGTTGAGCACTGATAGCGTCAACCTTTACAGGTTCAAGCTTAGTAGGAAGAGCACCAAAACGTATTTTATCGGCCAAAGCCTTTGCCGATTCAAAAGTAAAGTTTCCCGTTATGGTAGCTTCGGTGGATGTAATCTGTGTTTCGACTACTGGTGCCGATACGCACATATCATCAATAAATATCGCTATTTTCTTACCAATATTCTCTCTGGTAGCCTTGGAGAAAGCATCTACCCCCGATGACTTAAGTTTTAATAGCACCAAATACTGTTGATTTTTTGGATCCTGATAACTTGATGCTGTTTCGACATCTTCGCCGGATAATACAATTCTACCTGTAGGTATAAGATCTTCGGCAGGGGTATAAAAGTCTTCATCATTGACTTCTTGGAAGGTAAGTGCTCCGGTACTTCCCAGATCATCCAAAGCTTTTCTTGGATCAAATTCGGTTTCATTAGCAGCCCAAGGAATATCAATAATTAATCGATTATTCGTTGCATCGATATTTATGCTTTTATCATAAATACCTTGCGCATCCAATCTATCCTCTATAATACTTTGAGAGCTTTCCAAGTCATCTCTGATGCTGCGCCCTTCCGAACCGTTAGGGTATACAGGTTCTAAAATCGCGCTAATACCTCCACGGATATCTATACCGGTGCGAATATCATTGACACTTTTGATTATTCTTGAATTTGCCGGACCAAGTCCTGTAAATGCAAGTACGCATATAGCCACTGTAATAAGGACAATGAAAAATAATTTAAAGGTCCTATTATCATTCATGTGGAGCTACCTCCTTTTCTTTCTTCTTTCTATGCCTTCTTAAGTATTCTTTAGTATTATAAGTCTTATTTCTCTCATGAGTCAACAACC
>CAYMLJ010000026.1:0-4719 GCA_964391395.1 uncultured Ruminiclostridium sp.
CCTCTCCATATAAAAAGCATAAATAGAATGATTACCGTAACCCCTCCCACAAAGCCAAGCTCTTCGGCCAATATGGAAAATATAAAGTCATTATGCGGCTCGGGCAAATACAGATTCTTTTGAAGACTTCTTCCCAACCCTCTTCCGAAAACCGAACCTGAGGCAATGGCATATAGGGAATTTACAACCTGAAAGCCTTCTCCTTGGCTATATTTGAAGGGATCCATAAAAGCCATTATACGATCTACACGATATTGCTTACTCATTATAAGCTCCCAGCCGGCAAGACCCACAGGCACGGCAAGAGCAACAAAGTGCCTTATCTTGGCTCCGGCACAGAACAGAATAATTATTGATACCAGTATAATAAGTATAATAGCACTCATATGCGGTTCAAAGAACAATAATCCTGCCGTTACGCCTATCACAAGAAGGTACGGTAATAGTCCTGTAAAAAAGTAATTCAATCTGTTACTGTTTTTTGAGAGGCTAAATGATAAAAATAGTATTAAAGCTATTTTTGTAAACTCCGAGGGTTGAAATGTGGTAACCTTTAAATCGAACCAGCGCCTCGAATCATTAATAACCGTGCCTATTCCCGGAATAAGAACCAAAGCGAGCATAACTGTGCTTATCCCCATAAGTATAGGTGAAGAGCCGGCAATTCTGTGGTAATCAATATTTGAAAAAACAAGCATGCTAATTACACCTATTGTTCCCCAAAGCAGTTGCCTAATCAAAAAATGATATTTGTTGTTCTGGTAATGCTGGGCACTATAAGAGCTGGCGCTGAAAACCATAACTGTTCCCATAGCCAGCATAACTAACACTGTAAAAAGGATCCAAAAATCGTATTCTCTTTTTCTCAAATAAATCACCTCATAAGAAGAAAAGCTAAAACACTGCTGAAAATTGTTACAATAGTAAATATACTTACCACCTTGATTTCATTCCATCCCTTATGCTCGTAATGGTGGTGAAGAGGAGCCATAAGAAAAACTCTTTTTCTCGTCCTCTTAAAATAAATAACCTGTATCACTACAGATAATGTTTCGGCAACATAGATTATTCCTGCCAAGGCTAAAAATATAGGTGTTCCGGTTAAAATAGCCGTTGATGCAAGAGCACCCCCTATGGCAAGAGAACCGGTATCGCCCATGAAAACCTTGGCCGGATAAAGGTTATACACCAGAAATCCCAATATACCGCCTGCCAGTATAGCGCAAAATATTCTTATATAATTCCATTCACTGTTAAACATTGTGACTAAGGTGAAAAACAATAATACTATTGTGGTTACAGATCCCGCTAAACCGTCAAGGCCATCGGTAAGGTTTACTGCATTTGTAAAAGCCACGAGAACGAAAATACTAAACGGAATAGCCATTACGATAGGCATGATTATAGGTTTATAGTATCCCAAAAACGGCAAAATAAGCATTTTAGCTTCTGCGGTATAGGAAATCGCATACCAGGTAAAAACCCCGGATACAATCAATAGTCCTATCATTTTTTGCATGGGTGAGAGACCTTGATTATTCTTTTTTGTTATCTTCAGGTAATCATCAAGAAAACCCACAAATGCAAATCCCATGGTTACAAGTACAAGGGATAAAATTCTGATATCATAAAAGCTGTAAATAATTCCAAGCAATAAAACAGGAAGCAAAAAAATGATTCCGCCCATTGTGGGGGTTCCCTGTTTAATTTTATGACTTTCGGGGCCTTCCTCTCTTTCTATTTGACCGAACTTTAGCCTTTTTAACACCGGGATTAACAGCTTTCCGGAAATCAAGGATATTAGAAAGCTGATAAAATATGCGATAACTTGAGGCGGTACGGTCTTAAGTATATTAAGCATATTGATTTAATTCCTCCGAAAGCAGCTCCTGTACTAGAACATCCATTTTAATTATACGGGAGCCCTTAAAAAGAAGAACATCTCCTTTCTGAACAAGGGTCTTAATGTAGGGTTTGGCTTCTGATGCGTTGGCAAACAATTTTGTAATAGTTTTTGTGGCAGGATCTTCATTTGCACCTTCTACATACCATTTGGCCAAGCTCCCTATAGCCACCATATATTCTATGCCGGATTTTGAAACAAGTCTGCCTATTTTTCTATGAGCCTCTTTAGCCCAGTCCCCGAGCTCAAGCATATCGCCGATAACAGCCCACTTTCTTTTTTCTCCGGCAATTTCGCAAAGTACATCTAAAGCGGCAGTCATAGAAGATGGTGCGGCATTATAGGAGTCATTAATAAATTTAATTCCGTCCTTCTCCTTGATGCTTAGGCGCATCTGTTCACCTGAAAAGTTTTCTAAGCCTTTTCTGATCTCGCTTTCGCTCATACTAAGAGCTTCGGCTACGGCTATTCCAGCAAGGGCATTATGTACATTATGGATTCCCGGAGCAGGGATAAAAAGCTTCATATCATTTTCACCGGTTTTTACCTGAAAATATACTCCCTCTTCTCCGCTGGAAGACAGATCATATGCCCATATATCTTGATTTTCGTCAATCCCATAAAACAACGTTTTCTGCGTCAGCAGACCCCTTAAGCCCGATAACAACTCATCGTCGCCATTTAAGATCACAATTCCCTTGTCTTTCATACCATCCAGTATTTCTAGCTTGGCTTTTAGAATATTTTGCCTTGATCCCAGTCTTTCAATATGAGAAATTCCTATATTGGTAATCACGGCTATATCCGGATTTACAATTTTGGACAGAGCGCTGATTTCGTCAAATCCCCTCATACCCATTTCAAAGACTGCCACCTCATGCTCATCATCCATTTCGAGTACCGAAAGGGGCAAACCTATATCATTATTATAATTCCCCTTGCTTTTGTGGACCTTATACTTTGCTGCCAATATTGCTGCAATCATTTCCTTAGTGCTGGTTTTGCCGACACTTCCCGTAACCGCAACTACAGGTATTTTGAAAAGTTTTCTGTATTCATGGGCAAGCTTTCCGAGTGCTTCTAAAGTATCGGGCACAAATATGGCAGGAACTTTTTCGGGAAGATTTGTTCCTTCCCGCACCATAACAATTGCAGCACCGTTTGCAACGGCTTGCTTGATATAATCATGGCCGTCAAAGCGTTCACCTTTAATAGCTACAAAGAGCGAGCCTTTTTCCAATGTCCGAGTGTCGATGGAAATCTGATTCACAATGATTTTAGAAGATATCTCAAGTCTTCCATTAACCATTTTTGAAATAGTTTCAGCGTTTAAAGCCTTCAAACCGATCACCCTTCCCTAAGTATATTTATTACAATTTCTCTTTCATCGTAATGAATGGTTTTGTCTTTAAATATCTGATATGTTTCATGGCCTTTTCCCGATAATACTATGATATCATTCTTTTCTGCATTACTCATTGCATATCGGATTGCCTCGGTTCTGTCTTCAATTACTATATATTTACCCTCTGTACGCTTTATACCATTCTCAATTTCAACCAAAATATCGGTAGGAACTTCAGTTCTGGGATTATCTGATGTAATAATAGTGAAATCAGCTATACGTCCCGAGATTTCTCCCATAACCGGACGTTTTGATCTGTCCCTGTCTCCACCACATCCGAACACACTTATCAGACGTCCCTTAACAAAGCCTTTCACTGTTGAAAGTATATTCTCCAGGCTGTCAGGGGAATGTGCGTAATCAATCATAACGGTGTATGGTTTTCCCGGTGTGGGAACAACCTCAGCTCGTCCTGGTATTTGTACATTCATTAGCCCGTCTCTTATAGTCCGGGGCGGTATTCCCAAAAGTCCGCATATTGAAATAGCAGCCAAGGCATTATAAACACTGAATAATCCGGGAACAGAAACCTTGAATTTTTCTGTAAACCAAGGTGTTATGCATTCAAACTCCACCGAATCCGAGTGAGTAATTATGTTTTTTGCTTTAATATCGGCTTCTTTTTCAACTCCATAGGTGTATATCTCGCATTTTGCTTCCCCGGCTATTATTTCTCCCTGGGGCGAGTCAATGTTTACTATACCCTTCTTGCAAAGACTGAACAGCTTCTTTTTGGAATTGAAATAATCCTCCATGTCAGGGTGCTCAAAGCCGCCAATATGGTCCTTTGAAAAGTTTGTGAATACACCTATATCAAAATCGCAGGAAGAAACCCGGTGCAGCTTAAGACCCTGTGAGGATACTTCCATAACCACCGTGTCGGCACCTTTATCCCGCATTTTTTCGAACATTTCCTGGAGATCGTAAGATTCGGGTGTTGTTCTTCTTGCGGGGATTTTTTCGTTGCCTATGCAATTTGCAACGGTGCCTATAAGTCCTACCGTGCTTCCCGCTTTCTCCAAGATTGATCGCACCATGTATGTGGCGGTGGTTTTTCCCTTAGTACCTGTAATACCTATTAGCTTCATGTTCTTTGAAGGATTCCCAAACCATTGTGCCGATAAGCTCGCCAAAGCCTCACGGGTATCCGGAACTTTTATGATAACAGCCTCTCCTATTATTGAAACATCCTTCTCAACCACAAGGGCTGTAGCACCGTTATCCACAGCTTGCTGAGCAAAATGATGTCCATCGGTGGCAAATCCGTCTATACATATAAAGAGATATCCGGGCAGAGATTTTCTTGAATCATAGGTTACTCCCCTGATATCAATATCAACACTTCCGCTTAATTCTAATACCTCTATGTTTTTTAACAATTCATTTAACAGCATACATAATCCACCTCTCT
>CAYMLJ010000026.1:4819-16780 GCA_964391395.1 uncultured Ruminiclostridium sp.
AATACCTCTATGTTTTTTAACAATTCATTTAACAGCATACATAATCCACCTCTCTCTATTTATCGGCATTATTATACTTGTTAGGAAGCGCCCCCATTTTCATACTGATCATTATGTCATCCTGAGAGCAACGTATACAAGTTTAGCGGCTGTAGCCTGCTGCGATTTAGCGCTCCGGGCCAACATCCAGTTTCTAGTCGCGCCCGCTACGCAATCCATGCTTCGCTTTAAATCGCAGCAACTACGCCGCTTAATTACGTTTGTACAAGCTGTCATCCTGAGCAAAGCGAAGGATCTTACTTATTAACCTATAGATTCTTCATTCCGCTTTGCTTCATTAAGAATGACACAAATCACTATAAATTATATCCTATTAGCTTTAATCGCCTATCATTTCCACAAAACTAATCTCCACCACTTGGCCTTTACTAAGTTGGGTTCCGGCCGCATATTCCTGCTTTTGGACCGTTCCGCTTCCCCGTATACGGATATTTAGGCCTATTCTCTCTAAAGCTTCGATAGCTTCTGCAACAGTTCTGTCTTTAAGATCCGGCATTGTAACCGATGTCTCGGCCTTGTTCTCATCAGTATATAAAATTATAGTTGAATTCTGCGGGATAGAAAAATCAGCTTTTGGTGTCTGGTTATATATAATGGCATCAGGGTCTGTTTGTTCACCTTCCCGGATAAACTTCAGTCCGAATGCTTTCAGCTTTTGCTCGGCTTCTGCAACGGTTAGACCGGTGACATTAGGAACATAAACCTCCTGATTCATTTCTTGCTTATCTTTTTCAGTGTATTCTCTTTCTACCTGCATATATTTAAGAATTTCCTCAGTTAGTTTTCCGGCTACGGGAGCGGCCAGAATACCACCTGATCTTAAATGCATCTCATTTTGGGGATGATCCAGTATGACCAGTACACAAACCTCAGGCTTGTTGGCCGGGGCAAAAGCCATAAAGGATACTATGTAACGACCTTCCGAGTCAGTTTGAAGGGTTTGTGATGTTCCGGTTTTTCCTCCGATACGGTAACCGGAAACATATGCATTCTTACCTGTCCCCTCTGATACTACACCCTCCAAAACCTCACGAACAGTCTGTGCTGTCTGCTCGGATATTACTTTTCTTACAACCTGCGGCTCGACCTTCTTGACTATATTGCCTTCACTATCAGTAATCTGCTTTATTATTGTGGGTTTAAGCAGAGTTCCGCCATTGGCTATGGCCGAGTATGCGGTAATCATTTGAATAGGACTTATCTGGAAACGCTGGCCGAAGGAGGAAACCGCAAGGTCTATTTCCTTCGGATCCTTATGCTGAAGGTTCCTATATTCTTCATCGGACGGCTCTCCCTGAAGCTCTATACCGGTCCTTTCAGTAAATCCGAACAGGCGAAAGTAATTATAGAATTTTGTAATGCCGAGGTCGAGGCCTGTTTTAACAAAAACCGGGTTACAGGAATTATAAACTGCATGTAGAAAGTCTTCGGGTCCATGGCCACCCTTTCGCCAGCAATTTATAGTATGACCTGCCAATGAAATAGGTTTGCATACTTCCGGAGTATCCAGTTTCACGACATTTTCCTCTATGGCAGCCGCAGAGGTTATTGCCTTAAAAACAGAACCCGGCTCATATGTGTCCATGATAGCCTTATTTCTGAACACACTCTCCCAAAGATATTTACTGTCTTCGGGATCATTAAGGCCATTCCAGTCTTCGTCCAAAATGCCCAAAGGTAATGCATCAGGGTCATTTGGATCAAAATCCGGTTTTGATACCATTGCCAGAACTTCGGCTGTATTTGGATTCATAACTATGCATATGGCTCCGCGTTTCAGATTATAATCCAGAACTGCCTGATCCATAGCCTTCTCTGCGAGATATTGGATAGTCTCATCTATTGTAAGATATACGTCATACCCATCTATGGCATCAATATGTCGTTCCTTGGAGAAACTGACTTGACGCCCCAAAACATCCGTTTCATTCAAAATTTTGCCTGGAACACCTTTAAGGGTGCTTTCCAGCACTATTTCGATGCCGTTTAACCCTTGGTCATCGACGCCTGTAAAACCAAGCACATGGGATGCAAGGTTGCCTTTAGGATAATATCTTTTTGAATCTTCGTCGACATAAATACTCCACAGACCGGCATCAGATACATAGGATCTGACCTGTTTTCCAATTTCCCTGTCAATCTTTCTCTTTATGTTTTCAAAACGCGAATTGGCTTGGAACTTTTTCATTATAGCTTCCGAGTCCATTTCCAATATGGTTCCCAAATCATTCGCAATGGATCTTAACTTGGTTTCATCTCCGTCAACCATGTCTCTGAGTTCCTTTGGATTTACTGATACTGTATCTACAGATGCGCTTATAGCTAGGCCTTTACCATTCCTATCATAGATAGTCCCTCTTTTAGGGTTGATTTGTCTTTTTTGTGTCTGATTGCTATAGGCCATTCTCTGATATTCTTCACCTTTTACAAATTGGATATGTCCTAAGCGATAAATCAGAAAAAAGAGCGCAGCAGTAAACAACAGAAGCATAAAAAACTCTCTCTTTTTAAGCTTTATGCTGCTGGGCTTATCATGAGTACTCTTTTTGTTGGGTATGCTATTTGATTTTTTCACAGTAGTCTTTTTCATGATGTTTTTCCTGTGTTTGTAATTACTGTCTTTCATGAATTAGTCTCCTACAAAAAAAGGGCACCAGACTGATTTTAATAAACAAAATATCAATCCCTAGTCCCCTCTTACTTCTAATTTAATATATATTAGCATACACAATATTTATTGTCTATTTTAATGAAAACCTAAGCAACCTTGAAAAAATCTTTTGTTTTTGATCAGCTTTTCTATGGCAAAATAGCTTTTGCGGTATTGATTACTTTTTCCATAAGAGAAGTCTTTTGGGCTGAATTGTCTATGTATTCATAATCCAACACAACACTGTAATTACTTTTTGGTACACTGACCAAAACCATCTGATACCTTTCAGGGGTATGCATATTGAGCTTAGTTTCGGCTATTTCTTTTACTCTGTTCAAATCTATACTTGTTTCAATTTCTACATTTAACATGCGCTTTTCGTCACGGAGCTGATTATATTGTTCATTTAGCGCTCCCATCCGTGAATTCAATTCTGTTATAGCACAAAAACGATATAGGATAACGAAGCACACACCCACAACAAAAAGCATAGCAAACACCAACCTTGCTTTTGGTATGCTTGATTTTTGCGGAGTAGGATGGATTGTTTGTTTTCTTTCAATCCTTTGTTGTTCTAACGGTTGTTCTGCTCTTTGGGCCATATTAGGTGCAGCACTTCCATAGACATAACTATTTTTCCTGTCCATGCATTTCGCCTCCTTCTTAAGTATCTTCATAAGAATCAAAAACCCTGAAATCAGGATTTACCTGCTTCAGGTTTTTGATAAGAATCTTTTGTGTTTTGCTCCTGATCGGCCAAATGGCGTTATCAGGTTTTTTCTTTCGTAAGTTAAAATCTTTTGTACATTAGCTGTTTTCGTCTTTTGCATATACTATATAACTTTTGTTAATCCTGTCATCCTGAACGTCAGTGAAGGATCTGTTACGCCCTATGAAGATTCTTCGCTTTGCTCAGAATGACATATGGGCTCCGGTAAAAATTATATAGTTCCCGTTAAGTAAATAATAATAATTCCACTTTTGTGTCCTGTCTGATAAATCAGTTTAATCTTTTAGTATTTTAAAATCTTTTGTACTTTGTCCTAATTTCGCCACTAAAGCGGTGTAATTAGGTTTTCTCATTAGTATTCTTTCCTGACTGTATAGGTCAGGTTTTAAGGTTCGTAAAAGTATAATTAGTTTCAAGTATACACACTAGTTAGAGTTTTTCGGCCACTCTTAGCTTTGCGCTCCTAGCTCTGGGATTTTCATCAAGCTCCTTTTCCGACGGTGTTATTGGCTTTCGGGTTATAATTCTTAGCTTTGGCTTGAAACCACAAACGCACTTCGGAAAATCTCTCGGACAAACGCAACCTTGAGTTTGTTTCTGAAAAGCCTTTTTTACAATCCTGTCTTCCAGCGAATGGAAGCTTATGATTGCCAGACGCCCACCACTGCTTAATAAATCAGTCACCGTATCAAGTAAATTTTCAAGAACCTCAAGTTCCCGATTTACTGCTATTCTCAAAGCCTGAAAGGTTCTCTTGGCAGGATGTGGTCCTTCACGCCGAGCAGCTGCCGGTATTGCTGATTTAATAATATCTACCAGCTCGCCTGTTGTGCTTATCTTTTGTACTTCTCGACTCCTGACAATGAACTCGGCAATCCTGGCTGCCCATTTTTCTTCCCCGTAATCACGTATAATACGGGTAATATCGTCTTTACTCCAAATATTAACCAGAGCATGGGCATCAAAATCATCATTTTGGTTCATTCTCATGTCGAGGGGTGCATCGTGCTGATAGGAAAATCCTCTATCTCCTTCATCAAGCTGATGTGAGGAAACTCCTAAGTCAAGCAGCACACCGTCAACGGAGTCAATCTTTTGTGCTTTTAAAACTTCTCTTATGTTTTCAAAGTTCGTATGTTCAAAAATTACATTTGCTTTGCTGTCTATGCTTAATAATTTCTTCTTTGCCGCTTCAATTGCGTTTTTGTCCTGGTCTATTCCTATTAAAATGCCCTTAGGCCCAAGACTCTTAACTATTTGGGATGAATGCCCTCCACCGCCTAATGTACCGTCTAGATAAATACCGTCTTGGCGAATTTTTAGGAATTCAATGCACTCCTCCAGCATAATGGGTTTGTGTTCGAACTCCATTGCATTTCCTCTTTCTTTTAAAAATCAATGTTCAATGACTCAAGCAGTCCGCCGATGTCTTCAACCTCAGTATCCTTAACGTTGTCTGAGTTCCAAATTTCAATGCGATTTACTGTGCCGATAAAAACAACATCTCTTTGAAGCTCAGCCTTGTCTCTTAATTCTGCCGGTATCAAAATACGGCCTTGGCTGTCCATGTCGCAATTAGTAGCATTTGCGCAAAAGTGTCTAATAATCATTCTGCTGTCTTTTTTAGATGTGGGAAGTTGTTGGAGTTTCTCGACGAATTTTTTCCATTCGTCCATGGGGTAAATATATAGACTTTTTTCTTCGGAGCCTCTGGTAAGGACAAAGCGGTCACCTAAATCACCACGGAATGCTGCCGGCACAAACACGCGACCTTTTGGGTCCAGAACGTTTGTGTACTTTCCTATGAGCATTCCTTTCACCTCCACCACTTTGCTCCACTCGTCCCCACTTCACTAGTATTCTACTCCAAGTATCGGCACCCGTCAACCCCTACATAAGTCCCATAATCATAGAAAAAGAAGGCCTTCCTTTTGAAGTGCCTTCCTTTTTTTATGCTTTAAAAGAATATTTACTACATCTTGTGTTTTGCTTTTTGTGAAACTACAAAATATGCAATGTATTCTTTATATTAATATTTTAGTATGATAAATTTTATTGACTTTTTGTAATATAATTTTAATATTCCGATTATGCTTCAAACATTGGTCTTTGCCTGCGCATTGAAATACTCACTATTATACCTATGGCAATATAGCATACAATCATGTAAGTTCCTCCATAGCTGATGAACGGAAGAGGAATTCCTGTAACGGGAAGCATACGAATATTCATTCCTATATTCTCAACAAAGTGGAAAAGGAACATGGACATTAAACCGACAACAACATAGGCTCCGAATTTGTCCTTAGCATACCTGGATATATACAAGCATCGCAATAAAAGAACCACAAAGAGCATTATCACTAATACTGCACCCACAAATCCCCATTCTTCACCTATAACCGCAAAGATGGAATCGCTCTCTACAACAGGAACATTTTTGGCTGCCTTCTCGGTACCCTTTTCAACCCCGGTAAGCATTCCCGAACCTATGTACCGTATTGCCATACGAATCTGCCAATCTGAATCCATGGCGTAGGCCTCTGGGTTTAAAAAGGACAGAATTCTATTTATCTGATACTGATCAAACACCTTCTCTAAAACGCTAAACCATAAAATAGGCAGTGATATAAGCCCAATGCCTAAAGTAATGAGGATGATACGATATTTAATGCCGAATATAAATATCATACATGCAATCATGAATACATAGACTACCGAGGTTCCAAAGTCAGGCTGAAGCAGCACCAACCCTATCAGGCCGGCCGAAGTCAACCCAAGCCACAGATAGTTCAATCCACCGTTTCCTTGTTTTAACTTTTCGAGAAAAACAGCTGCTATTATTGCCAGGGTAACCTTACCCAATTCTGAAGGTTGGAAGGAAGCGGGTCCGAGGTCTATCCAGCCCTGGGTTCCGGTTTCCTCCCTCCCCTTACCGATAATCAAAACCAAAACCAGCAGAAATATGGTTCCTATGTATGCAGGCATGCTTAAAATCTTGATAATATTATAGTCAATCAACATAATAACTACCATGCAGCATAAGCCTATTATTGAGGCTATTAATTGCTTTGAAAACAATGAGGGCTGGTTTAAATGGATCGATACACTTCTAATTGCCAGTAATCCCAGTACATTGAGAAATAATACCGTTCCTATCATTATCCAGTCTATATTTTTTATAAGAGGACTCTGCTTGTTTTTTTCAATTGATACCATTTGTTTTCCCTGCGTTCTGTAACTTTGCATTTATACCTGACATCCTGAACGGAGTGAAGGATCCGTTTGATTCTTTAGAAAAGATTCTTCGCTTTGCTCAGAATGACACAAATGTATAAATTTCTTATGTCGTTATATCGTCAATTGTTTTTTCACCTGCAGTTTCTGCATCCTGAGAATCTTCCTCTGAGGTTTGTGCTTCAGGGATATCTTCTTTCTCCTCTGCCTCTGCCTCTGCTTCTTCTGTTTCCTCTGCTTCCGAAGGCTGTTCTTCGGCTACGGTGGATTCTACATCCTGTTCTTCCTTCTTCATCTTTTCTACTATTTCGGAATATTCGCTGGGTTCGATGTCTTCGGTATCAGCCTCAAGTTCTGCTTTCTGTGAGCGTTTTGTAAGATAAATAAGCCAGATGAACGCACCTATAAATACCAACGCTGCAAAAACCTGATTATAGCGGATATTCCCCGTGCCAAATTCATCGGTCCTCAAGAATTCCATCATAAAACGTACAAGACTGTAAAGCATCAGATAAACAGCAAGGACACTGCCTTTTACCTTCTTGTTTTTACGAAGCTTTAGAAGAACCACAAACACTATAATGTTAAGTATGGATTCATATAAAAATGTCGGATGAACCGGATCATCACCTATGATACTACCTGTCATTCCCCAGGGAAGGGTTGTGACGGTACCATACAGCTCCTGATTTGCAAAATTACCCCAACGCCCTATTGCTTGGGCAAGTGGCAGATACACACATGCAAAGTCGCATAAGTCCAGCATATCGATCTTTTTCTTGCGGGTGAAAAAATATACTGAAAGAATGGCTCCTATAATTGCCCCGTAAATGGCCAAGCCACCCTCCCAGATTCTGAATATGCCCAATAAATCATTCTTGTAATTATTCCATGTAAACACCACAAAGAAAAGTCTGGCAAATATGATTGAAACAGGCAGGGCAACAAGAAACATATCAATGAGGTCATCCTCTTTTATGCCAAACTTTTTGCTCTGTCTTATGGCCAGCCAAAGAGCGACCATAATTGCAGCCGCTATTATGATGCCATACCAGTGAATGCTGATATTTGTTCCAAACAGGTTTGATACTGCACTCGGATTAATGTCAAGATGTATACCCAGCTTTGGAAATTCAATATAATTCATATTATCCCTCCAATACTTTGACCTACTACTATTTCAGCTTTTTATATTGTATCATGTATTGGTCTCTATGCCGAAATATTTTTATCCGATGACTACCAGCCGTAAATCTCCCGCTTCTGCTAAAGCAGGAGATAACGGCTGGTACGTCCCTGGATAACGATTTCTAAGCTTCAGATGCAGTAGCAACTACATCTGAAGCCAAGAACTCTGTTTAAAGAGGATTTATTACGGCCAATGCGGTCTGATTTTCAAAAACCTCTTTAAATGCACTGTTTGTATAATCAATATCAATCTGTGAATATGCCTTTCCCACATCAAAATAGGTGGTATCACCAAAATATGAATCCATTATTTCGCGAGCGATATTATCCACTGAATTCAGGCTGCGTACAAACATACCCTCTTGAGATTTTTTAATTCTGTCAAAAGCCTCCTGTTCGATGCCCTTTGACTTTACCTCTTTAATTTTTTCGGAAATTAAACCTGCTGTTTTTTTAGGATCCGGAGACTGCCCTCCCCAAGCTAGGTAGCCGTAGCCTTTGTTAATGGAAACATCAAACCGGAAGGAATCATTAATGAGACGTTCCTCGTAAAGCCGGCTATAAAGATCGGAGCTCCTCCCCATTGTATGATACAAGGCTATTCCTAATGCTATTCGCCTCTTTAAAAGCTCAAAGCCAGAAACCCGCACATTATCCTTTACACCCATGTTAAACAGTGGCATGGAAACCATAAGCTTTTGTTCCTTATATTCCTTATTGATTTCTTTAGGCTCGTCAGGATATTTTTTCTCAACCTTGCCTGTATTCTTAAACTGTATCATTTCATCTACAATTGAAAAAACGCTCTCGGGTTCAAAGTCCCCCACCACAACTACTGCCATATTAGAGGGTGTATAGAAGGTGTTATAGCAATCGTAAAGAAGCTCCTTATTAATTTTCGATATGCTTTCGATTGTGCCTGCTATTTCAAGCTTTACGGGATGGTTAACATAGAGACAGTCCAGTAGATTAAAGAATATCCGCCAATCGGCATTATCCTCATACATACGGATTTCTTGGCCTATAATGCCCTTTTCCTTTTCAACATTTTCATCTGTAAGCCATGGTTTTTGCACATAGTCAAGTAGCATTCTGAAGTTTTCTTCAAAAAGATCTGTGCAGGAAAAATAGTATACTGTCTGATTAAAGGAAGTGAATGCATTGGGCGATGAACCCAGACTTGTAAATTTGTCCAGCATGTTTCCGTCTTCTTGCTCGAATAGCTTATGCTCAAGAAAATGGGCTATCCCGTCAGGTACATGTATTTCTTTATCATTTCCCTGAACCTTAAAAACACTGTCTATCGAACCGTAATTTGTACCGAACATTGCTGTTTTCTTGTTATATCCGGCCTTTCTCACAAGAAACACTTTAAGACCGGTTTTATGGTCATATTCATATATGGTTTCGCCTAAATTCTCAAAGGTCAAAGTGCGATAGTTCATATAGTCTCCTCCTTACTCCTGCTGCCGTCTGGTTTAAGGAAATATACGGTATCAAGCTGTACTTTCTGAGCCACTTTTACCACATCATCTAATGTAACAGCCTTTAATTTTTTAATCATAGAGTCAAAATCCTCGCCACTTTCTGTAAGGTGCTGGCTCATAAAGAAATCCACAATTGCCCCTTGGCTGTCCTGCATAGCCTTCATACCGGTTTCAAGAGCTTTCAGCGTCGCTTCTATATCTTCCTTTGCTATATCTCCTTTTTTCATTGCTTCTACCTGCTCTAAAATAATTTCTTCAGCCCTACTCCGGTTTTCAGCTTCTATTCCGCTCATAATAATCATGAGCCCCTTATATTTTTCAAGTACCGACTGGGCGTAATATGCTAAACTGGCTTTTTCCCTAACATTACGGAATAGCTTTGAATGAGCGTCCCCGCCGAGAATGCCGTTATATACAACCATTGGATAGTATTCGTCAGAAGCCGGTTCCACATGAGTACGAAATCCCATACACAACTTACCCTGACTGATATCCATTTGCTCATCAATTTTTCTGACTTCCTTAACTTCCTTATTAATACATGTCTGATTGATTTTCTTTACATTCCCTCTGTCTGCTGCCAGAAATCCATCTATGAAACGTTGAATGCTCTTATCATCAACCTCACCGGAAATATAGGCATAAGCAGGATAGGTTTTAATCATTTCTTCGTATATAGTCAGTGTATTTTGCGGATTAAGCAAAAGCACATCTTCCTCGGTTCCGTCCTCCGGTATAGCGTAAGGCTCATCAGCACACATCTCCTCTATACATCTTGACAGCGAAAAGCGCATCTTGTCGTTTACTCTGCTTCGTATATAGTCCACCATGTTATCTCTTTCCTGTCTGAACAATGACTTTTTAAAGCCTCCATCTTCTATAAGAGGCTTTTCAAGCATACACATCAAAAGATCACTGCATTGATCAAAAAGCCTTTCGCCTTTTGTATATCGATCAGACACATGGGACATGTGAAATCCGATAAACTGGAGTTCTCCCTTCTTTGTAACGCTACCGTCAATATCAGCCCCATACAGCTGTTCGAGCTTGCTTTCAAGCTCTTTTACACTTGGGTAGCTTTCACAACCTCTCTTCATTATTAAAGGAAGAATGGCGTTTCCGCTGGCTCTTTCCTTAGACAGATTATCTACAAAAAATAAATCTGCCCTTGATGTTTTGAATTTATCTGAATTTATTCGATAAAAAGTAATACCATTTTTTACAGTCAGCTTTTCAGCTGTTGTTTTTCCGGCATGCAATCCCATTAAAGGTCCTCCTTTTATTCACTTTTCATGATATTTTTTCTTAAACTCAATATCTTATACCTTATCAGGCATAGGAATTAATGTCTAGGATTTTTCTTCTCTTTCTTTCTAGTTTATGGTAAGATATAGAAACGGTATGAATTCATTATGGGGGTAAGGTCGCAGGTGTTATTTCTTAACTTGGAAAATCAATTGCTTCTCATTTTGGTATTGACTTTTTCGTTTTGGCTTTTTATCAGCGCTTTTGTAATAAAGCTCCAGCCCCTAAAAACAAGGGCATTTGGAATGGCTTTTATTATTCCATTATTCATGACCTCCGCTTCATTTTTGGTATCGGTATACAACAAATCTGACGCAATATCCTTGTTTGTTATGGCTCATGTCCTGCTTTTAATTGACTGTACTTTTATCATGCTTATTAATAAAGATTCAGATTCTTTAAAAGTTTTCCCCATTATTCCTTATATATTAGTAGGATTAGGATTCTATTTGTCATCAATGTCAATTTATCCACGTTTGTTCTGGGTTAACAGGTTTTTGACGTTGGTCGCTCTTGTAATAAATCTGGTTCTGCTAATAAACATGTTGTTTCATAAGGAAAAAGATCAAATGATGGGTTTTGCAGGTTTGTTTATTTTATCTTTTTCAACCGGACTTATGCTTATGTCGGCGATGGTCAGTGTAGAATCCTTACTTCTAATGGCTCTGGGTTACATCTGCTGCACTATATATGTATATAACAATGCCTTGGGTAGTTTTTTCAAGGAATACAAGCAGTCCACCGAAGCTCTTAAACGCATGAACTCATCAATACAAACCGAAGTAATAAAAAGAGTTGAAGCCATCGAACGCTCCAACAGAAAACTTTTGGAGAAATCTAAAACAGATAGTATGACAGGTCTGTTAGTTAAATCAGCGGTTATTGAAAAATTGGATAACTTTATCGAACGTTCTCCTAGAAGTACCATATCTGTTCTAATGTTTGATATAGACAGATTCAAAAAGATAAATGATACCCTTGGTCATCAAATTGGCGATCAATGCATACGAAGTGTTACTAACTTTATTCAAACATCCTTTAGGCAGGATGATATCCCCGGCCGTTATGGCGGTGACGAATTTATTATACTCCTGCCCGATACCACTGCTGTAAAAGCATTTCTCATAGCCGACCGATTCAGAGAATTGATTCAAAGCAGGTCAAATCCAGAGATTACCATATCAACGGGAATCTCTAATTACCCCGCTGACGGCAAAACTTCCGCGACTCTTATCGAAGCTGCCGATAAAGCCCTCTATTCATCTAAGGAAAAAGGGCGAAACACCGTAACCCTTTTCTCT
>CAYMLJ010000027.1:0-1588 GCA_964391395.1 uncultured Ruminiclostridium sp.
CCTGCGCAAAACGAGCTCGTCGTTTTGCAGCATATTTATGGTATAATATTTAAAAACAAACCGAGGTTTTTATTGAATGAACACAATTATTATAAATGGAGCCGATGATGAAGCGTTTAAAGACGCCGCAAAAGCCTTACGGGAAGGGAAATTGGTAGCTTTCCCTACTGAGACCGTTTATGGTCTCGGAGCTAATGCTCTTAACACAGATGCAGTTAAGAAAATATTTGAAGCTAAAGGCAGACCTTCTGATAATCCACTGATTGTACACATCTCCGATGTTTCGAAGCTCAATGAATTAGTTGCAGAGATCCCGGAAGCGGCAGATTTACTGATTAAAGCTTTTTGGCCTGGACCTTTAACAATAGTTTTTAAGAGGTCAAATCTTGTTCCCGATATTATTACGGCAGGCCTGGAAACAGTAGCTGTTCGTATGCCTGATAGCCCCATTGCTCAAAAGCTTATCAGAGAATCAGGAGTTCCTGTTGCCGCACCAAGTGCAAATATTTCAGGGCGTCCTAGCCCGACTACACATAGGCATGTAATGGAAGACTTGTACGGTCGTATAGATTATATTATTGATGGGGGACCCTGCCAAGTAGGAGTAGAATCAACGGTTTTAGATGTTACCACCGACATTCCCACCATACTAAGGCCTGGCGGAATTACTCTTGAAATGCTGGAAGAGGTATTGGGGAAAGTAAATACAGACTCGGTTTTGGAGATTACAGGTGATATAAAGCCCCGGTCACCGGGAATGAAGTATCGCCATTATTCTCCAAAGGCTGAAATGGTTCTGATAAGCGGCCAGTCAGATTTAGTGGCGAAAAAGATTAATAGGCTTATAAAAGAGAGCAGTAAACAAGGCCTTAGAGTTGGAGTATTAACAAGCCTAGAAAACGCACATAAATACAATGCAGAGGTAGTTGTAAATGCAGGATCGGTGAACCATGCTGAACAGATAGCAGCCGGGCTGTACGACTCTATCAGAACTTTCGATGAGAAAAAGGTTGATATAATTTATTCGGAAACCTTTGAGGAAATAGGAATAGGTAGAGCTATTATGAACAGGCTTAGAAAGGCTTCCTCCGGGAAAGTCATTGAAGCAAAAGAGGAGAATTGATATGGTGAAGCGGATTGTTTTTGTATGTACGGGTAACACCTGCAGAAGTCCAATGGCGGAGGCTATTTTTAGGGATATAATTATAGAAAAGGGCATAGATGAAAATTTTGAAGTATCTTCTGCGGGAGTATATGCCTTTGGAGGTGATCCGGCAAGCTATCAAGCCATTGAGGTAATGAAAAAAGAATTTGGCATCGATATTAAATCTCATAGAGCAAAAATTTTAGATGATTTGGATATTGAAAAGGCAGATATAATCCTTACCATGACAAAACATCATAGAAATATGATTACTGATATTTACCCTGAAGCGTCCAAGAAGGTGCATGTATTAAAGGAATTTTCGGGGATTAAAGAGGATACCGATGTTATCGACCCTTTTGGCCAAGACTACGATACTTATAAAAGCTGTGCTAATGAGATTGAAGAGCTAATTTTGGAGGTTCTGGAAAGAATATAACTTGA
>CAYMLJ010000027.1:1688-6855 GCA_964391395.1 uncultured Ruminiclostridium sp.
AAAAAGTGATCTTATATTTTGACAATGAAGCTATGTTACTATAAAATCTATTTAGAAATCAAAGGAGGCGACAGCTTTGAAAATTGCATTGGGAAGCGACCATGGTGGCTTCGCTTTAAAAGAGCAAATAAAAGCTTATCTTATCAATAAAGGCTATGAGATTGAAGATTTTGGGACATATAATTCCGAATCGGTGGATTATCCCACATTTGCGATGAAAGCTGCATTAGCGGTGAGTAAAGGAGAATGCGAAAAGGGCATAGTGATATGCTCTACCGGAATTGGTATTTCTATAGCTGCAAATAAGGTCAAGGGTGTAAGAGCGGCACTATGCGGAGATCTTCTTTCTGCCCGTCTAACGAGAGAACATAATGATGCAAACATTTTAGCCCTAGGGGCTTTTATTGTTGCCGAAAAGCTTGCATATGCCATTGTGGATACATGGTTAGGAACAGAGTTTTCTCATGGCGAAAGACACCAAAGACGTATTGATGGAATTACAGAAATAGAAAACAAATATCTATAATTTTTGACTGGGAGGATATATATGCAAAATAATGTTTTTATCTTTGACCACCCGCTTATTCAACACAAAATAACGCTGCTCCGTGATAAGAACACCAGCGCTAAAGAATTTCGTGAACTGGCATCAGAAATATCAACGCTTATGGGATACGAGGTTACCAGAGATGTCCCTCTTAAAGAGGTGGAAATCGAAACTCCTATGGGCTTTGCAAGGGCAAAAGTAATATCAGGTAAGAAGCTAGCTTTTGTTCCTATTTTAAGAGCAGGGCTGGGTATGGTTGATGGAATGCTTAAGCTGGTGCCCATGGCCAGAGTGGGGCATATAGGCCTTTACCGCGACCATGAGACTTTAGAACCTGTAGAGTATTACTGTAAATTGCCTCAAGATATTTGCGACCGTGATGTAGTAATACTTGATCCAATGCTCGCTACCGCAGGATCTGCTTGCGATGCTGTGAAGTTTATAAAAGCTAGGGGCGGAAAAAGCATAAAATTTGTTTGTCTTATTGCCTCCAAGCAAGGTGTGGAAAGACTTAGTAAAGAGCACCCTGATGTAGGCATTTACTGTGCAGCAGTAGATGAAAAGTTAAATGATATAGGATATATAGTTCCCGGTCTGGGTGATGCAGGCGATAGACTATTTGGAACAAAATAATCCGAACATACTGGACCAAAATTGACAAGAGGGGGTTGTTTTATGCGTCCAACATGGGATGAATATTTCATGAATATCGTTGATTTGGTAAAAACACGTTCAACATGCTTAAGAAGGCAGGTTGGAGCCCTTATTGTAAAGGATAAACGAATTTTAGCGTCGGGGTACAATGGCGCCCCGGTTGGGTGTAAACACTGTGCAGAAGTCGGCTGCATCCGCAACAAGTTAAATATACCTTCCGGCCAGCGGCACGAAATTTGCAGGGCTACCCATGCCGAGCAAAATGCTATTGCTCAGGCAGCATACTCTGGCACCAGCATTAAGGATGCGGTTATGTATGTAACGACACAACCTTGTGTGCTTTGTGCCAAACTTTGTATTAATGCGGGTATTACCAAGATATTTTTCAGAGGTGATTATCCCGATGAGCTTTCAATGGAGTTATTACAGGAAGCCGGAGTTCGTGTATTGAAATATGAAGATCCCGAATACTAAAATCTTCTCTTTTTGTAGTGGCTGAGGTGTTAACATGATTATAATACAGTTTCATCATTTAGTGGCATTTGCCGTTGCACTGATTGTGGCTTTTTTTGCAACACCGATTGTTCGAAAAATTGCCGTAAATGTAGGAGCGGTAAATATTCCGAAGGATAGCAGGCGTGTTCATAAAAAACCCATGGCTTTAATGGGAGGGCTGGCAATTATTGCAGGCTTTATTTTGGCTTCAATATACAGCTTTGCCACTAAGGACCTTAAGTCTTTTGGAGATTTTCTCGCAAAGCCAAAAACCTTAGGTATATTGGCTGGAGTATTAATCATTATTGGCCTCGGAATTGTTGATGATATAAAGCCTCTCAGAGCTAGAATTAAGTTTCCTATTCAGCTTATTGCCGCTATAATCGTTGTTACCACTGGGACAAGAATTACCGCCATAACAAAGCCGTTTCAGGAGACAGTGGCTTTGCATCCAAGCATGATGTATGCACTAGGTGATATATTAGCATTTGCGATTTCGGTAATATGGATAGTTGGAATGACGAATGCCATAAACCTTATTGATGGATTAGATGGTTTAGCGGCAGGAGTTTCGGGCATAGCAGCCATAACCCTTTTTATCGTATCTGTCATCCGACAGCAGGATGATATTGCAATAATTTCTGTTTCGCTGGTTGGTGCAATCGCAGGCTTTTTGCCATACAATTTTAATCCAGCCAAAATTTTCATGGGTGATACGGGGGCTACTTTTCTGGGATTTATATTGGCCATACTCTCTATAGAAGGAACCATGAAGTCGGTTACTGCATTGGCCGTGGCAATACCTATTCTAGTTCTGGGACTTCCGATTTTTGATACCATGTTTGCTATATTTAGAAGAATTCTTCATGGTAAGCCAATAGGAGAGGCAGATAGAGGGCATCTCCACCATAGACTGCTGGATATGGGGTTAAGCCATCGCATGGCTGTTATCAGTCTGTACATTGTAAGTGGAGCACTGGGTCTTGTTTCAATAGCTTTGGTAGATAAAGGACTTTTGCCTTCTATTATCCTTCTGATAATAATTGTCATGTTTGGAATAGGCGGCGCAAGAAATCTAAAAGAAATTTCTGTGATACCCGAAGACAAAACAATGAAGCAAGAGGAGACTGCTGAAAATACAGAGCTTGCAGATGCTCAGCTTGAAGCAGCTTCGGGTAAAAAGCAAGAGATAGATTTGGATGAAAAAGAGGGTACCGCATTTGAAATAGAAGACGATAAAGTTGAACAATAAGCTTGTCATCCTGAGCGTAGCGAAGGATCTTATCAATTAACATAAAAGATTCTTCATTCCGCTTCGCTCCATTCAGAATGACAAGGTGATTTAGTTTAGCTTAATAAACAGCTGGAGAGAAATTGTATGAGTAAGATTAGAATCATGACTGTGTTCGGGACACGGCCTGAAGCAATTAAAATGGCACCTTTAGTTAAAGAATTAGCAAAAAGCAATATACTGGATTCCATGGTTTGCGTTACTGCCCAACATAGGCAGATGCTTGATCAGGTTCTGGATATTTTTAAGATAAAACCCGACTATGATTTAAATATAATGCAGGACAGGCAGACTTTGATTGATATAACTACTCGTGCGGTTGAGGGACTTTACGATGTATTTCAGGAGGCAAAGCCTGATATGGTATTGGTTCACGGTGATACTACCACAACTTTTGCCGCCTCCCTTGCTGCTTTTTATGCCAAGGTTAAGGTAGGGCATGTTGAGGCGGGATTAAGAACCTATGACAAATATTCTCCTTATCCCGAAGAGATGAACAGAAAGCTTACAGGTGCAATAGCCGACCTCCATTTTGCACCAACTGCAGCAAATAAGGAGAATTTGTTAAAAGAAAATGTTGATGAGCAGAATATATATGTAACGGGCAATACAGTAATTGACGCTTTATCGTCAACTGTTGTTTCGGACTATGTATTCAGCGATTCATTTTTAAAGGAATATGACTTCGATAAAAAGAGAGTTATCCTGGTTACAGCCCATAGAAGAGAAAATATAGGGCGACCCCTGGAAAATATATGTACAGCTCTTCGCAGACTTTGTGAGGATATACCTGATATTTCTATAATATATCCTGTTCATCTGAATCCGGTTGTCAGAGAGACAGCAAACAGAATACTCGGCGGTCATGAGCGTATTCATTTGATAGACCCTCTGAATGTTCAGGACATGCACAATCTCATGAATAAATCCATATTAATAATGACCGATTCGGGGGGGTTACAGGAAGAAGCCCCTTCATTAGGTAAGCCTGTTTTGGTATTGAGAAATGAAACCGAAAGACCGGAAGCTATAAAAGCAGGAACTGTAAAACTCCTGGGCACAGATTCCGGGATAGTGTACGATGCAGCGCGCCTTCTGTTGGAGGACGCTACTGAATACCAAAGAATGGCAAAGGCTGTTAATCCCTACGGAGATGGACAAGCTTCAAAAAGGATTACCGAAGCGCTCATGTACTATTTCAAATTATCAGACAAAAAACCGGGTGATTTTTTATCCCGGTAATTTGAGAGGAACAAAATGGCTGATTTTCTTACCCACATAATTTTGGCCGAAGCCGTGCTTAAGAGAATAGAGAGTCGTAGGATTTTTGAGGGCGTTTCAAAAAAGCGCTCTCTTTATCATTTGGGTGCACAGGGGCCTGATCCGCTTTTTTTCTATAAATGTTTTCCCTACTCAGGAAAGGGGCCCCTTAAAGACTTAGGCCATACTATGCATGAAAAAAGAACCGGAGCATTTTTATTAAGAGGCTTTGAAAAGCTCCAAAATGTTTCGTACGATAAAAGCTGGATGAATATCGCCATATATATGTGCGGCTTTATATGTCATTTTACATTGGATAGGATGCTGCATCCCTATGTGTCATGGGCTGAAAACCAATGGATATGGGGCGTAGATGGAACACCTAGAAAGGTAACACACCAGCAGTTGGAAATAGCTCTGGATGTAATAATTTGGAGAGAGCTAAAGGGGAGACCTGCATATAAGGAAAGGACCAGAAAACTGGCGGATATAGGAAAAAGGTGGCCCAACGGTGTAGCCGATTTTCTGAAAGAAGCATTTTATGAAATCTATGAAATAGATGTAGAGGCAAAAGAAATAAGAAGGATACTGAAAGACTTTTATCGCGGCCATGATCTTCTTTATGATCCGAATGGGTGGAAAAAGGCAATAATTAACTGGCTAGACAGCTTTACCGGAGGGGGAATAAAACCTCCAAAAATTCCATACCCTGTTACTTGTGATGCTACTATTGATTGGGCAAACAGGAAAAAAAGGACTTGGGTAAATTCTTTTGTTGAGGGTGAGACCCACCAATCCTCGGTTGATGACATCATTTTGAATGCAGCTGATACCGCGGCCATACACATAAATACATTATTTACAAGGATTTTCAAAGGAGAAAGCATTGACGATCTCTTCCCGGATTTAAGCTACACTAC
>CAYMLJ010000027.1:6955-8979 GCA_964391395.1 uncultured Ruminiclostridium sp.
AGCGAAGAGTCTTTCAGGATGACAAAGGAAAAAGGAGATATTACCGATGAACGATTATATAGCAAAGGCAATGGCCCTCAATGGTCAAATAGTGATTTATGCCGCTGTAACAACAAATACAGTTGAAGAGGCTCGTATCCTGCATGATATGAACCCGACTCCCGCAGTAGCCCTTGGTAGGGTTTTGACAGGTGCTGCTCTTATGAGCCAAACCCTTAAAGCTGTTAATCAAACTATAACCATACAGATTAAAGGAGACGGCCCTATAGGAGGAATAGTAGCGGTAACTGATTGGAAAGCCGGAGTAAGGGGATATGTGCATAATCCGACCTTTGATGTACCGTTAAATGCTGCCGGAAAATTTGATATAAAAAAAGCTGTAGGATTAGGGTACCTGAACGTAATTAAGGATTTAGGCTTGAAAGAGCCATATATAGGATATGTGGATTTGGTTTCGGGGGAGATTGCAGAGGATCTGACTTATTATTATGCATTCTCTGAACAGACGCCAACGGTTATGAATTTAGGTGTTTTGATAGGAACTGACCAAAAGGTTATTACCTCTGGGGGCTTTTTCATTCAACTACTTCCCGGTGCCTCCGATGATGCTATTGATACCGTTGAAAAAGGCATATCTAATCTTAAACCTATTACTACCCTCCTTCATGAAGGAAAAACTCCCGAAGATATTATAAGGCTCATTTTTCCTGGAGAAGATTTAGAGATGCTCGAAGCATGCCCGGTAAGCTATAAATGCACTTGTTCTAAAGATCGTATGAGAAGAAATCTAATGAGTATCGGCAAAAAGGATCTTGCGGAAATCGCTGAGGATGAAAAAGGTGCAGAGCTTTCATGCCATTTCTGCAACAAAAGATACCATTTCTCAAAAAATGAAATTTATGGTCTTATTAATCAAAAGTAAAAATAAATTTTAAAAATTAGGTTATAACAGTGTTATTTTTAAGCATAGTGGCAACAATAACTTTTGGAGTTGCTTCTTTTTTGCGCTATATTTTCCTGCAATAGAAGCTTTTTTGGAGGGAATGATTCTGGATACAGCAAAAATAATTCCTGAAAAAAAGAGAATACTATGGTTGAAATCAGTTTACAAATAACGGAGGGAGAATATGAAAAAACGTATATTGGCGATGTCATTGGTAATGATTATGACAATTGGCATCATGGTATTTCCGGGTATAGGGACCCTTAAAGCTGGTGCAGTGCAGACCTTTGAAAAGGTTGACTTCATCAATGGTGTGGTAATAGCAAATAAGTTAAATTTGCGAAGCGGGCCTTCTACCCAGCATGAAGTCATCGGAAAGTTCACAAAACATAAATGGCTCAATGTTTTAGCTAAAATAGGGGACTGGTATGCTGTATTTGATCCTGAAACCGGTAAGGTTGGCTGTGTAGCCGGAGCATACTTGAAAAATGCCGCTGAGGTTGATCAGACATCGGCCGGTAAAACTAATGTTCCTGCACCTGCCAAACCTCCAGCTTCGGCATCACCAACGCCTGCCGCAACACCTGCACCATCCTCAGACCAACAGGGAGGCGAGCTTTCTCAAGATGAAAAGAAACTTCTTGATTTAATTAATCAAGAGCGTGCAAAGAGTAACTTAAGCCCTCTAATCGCCGATCCTGAGCTGATGAAGGTAGCCAGAATCAAAGCGAATGATATGACTAAGAATAACTATTTTTCACACTATTCACCCACATATGGTTCTCCTTTTGATATGATGAGACAATTTGGCATCACATTTAAAGCTGCGGCCGAAAATATCGCCGGGAATTCAACGGTTGAAGGTGCGGTAAGTTCGTGGATGAAGTCGGAAGGGCACCGTAACAATATAATGAACAGCAATTACAATTATACCGGTATAGGCATATCAAAAAGTAATAAATATGGTTATGTTTTCGCACAAATGTTTATAAGAAAATGAGTTGATTGTTCACACTACCGAAGACCAATGTATTGCAGCAAACAAAAAGGCACGGGATACAAAAATATCCCATGCCTTTTA
>CAYMLJ010000027.1:9079-16580 GCA_964391395.1 uncultured Ruminiclostridium sp.
ATTAGAGACGTTAATATATCTGAAATACAGGAGTTATCCACATATGTTGAAAACCTGAGGATAACTTCGTGGATAACTTAAATGATTTAAAGCGGGTTATTTTGGGTAATATCGAAATATATATATTATTGATACTCGCACGAGAGGGGATGTTCATATGAAGTATACCATTAAAGGTAAACAAACAGGTGTGACAAATGCAATGCAGGAAAAAGCTATTAAGAAGATAGGTAAGTTCGAAAAATTTTTTAAACCGGATTCTGAAGCTGTGATTATGTTCAAGATTGAGAAGGACAGGTACACATTTGAGGCAGCAATTTATTCCGGTGGCACAATAATTCGTGCAGAAGAATGTAGTAATGATATGTATGGGTCCATGGATATGGTAGTAGAAAAATTAGAAAGACAGATTAGAAAGCACAAAACTAAGCTGGGCAAAAAAATACATCAGGATGAAATGGTTCCCGAGAATTTTATCATACACGAAAAAATTGAAGAAGATGATATCTATGATGTTGTCAGAACAAAACGATTTCCATTAAAGCCTATGGATGTAGAAGAAGCAATACTGCAAATGAATCTGCTTTCTCACAGTTTTTTTGTATTCATAAACGCAGATACTGAAACCGTTAATGTAGTATATAGACGTAAGGATGGAAGATACGGTTTAATTGAACCTGAGTTCTAGCATTATATTAGCTTGGGGTGCAAATTCTTTTGTGCCCCAAGCAAAATTTAAAGAAAATTTACAACTATTGAAAAATACTTGTTTTGAGATGGCAAATATATGGGTATACATAATCTATAATATACTGAAATATACTAACGATTCTTGTTCCTCCTTTTATATATATGTATTATTCAGTTCATTTAATTTGAACTGGAGGCACGAGTTTAGAAATTATTTGATAAGTAAATAGACGGTGCCTTTTTTTTTGAAAAGATATTAGTACCGGATGGATTGGAAGGGGTTTAACATGCTTTTAAGGGACTGTGCCGGAGGCGTTGTGTTTTATAATGATACTGTTTTTCTTATACTAAACGAGAAGAATGAGTGGGTAATGCCAAAGGGATTGATTATGAATGGAGAGAATCCACAAGACGCAGCTATCAGAAGAGTGTTTGAGGAAGCATCTATCAAAGGCAGCATAGTTGAACAAGCAGGAAGAACATATTACGAATTTTATTCTGTTACGAGACAAAAACCTGTATGTAACCGTATTGCGTGGTACATTATGCAGGCTGAAGATAATAAATTTCATATTACCGAACCCGACAAATACTCAGAAGGCGGATTTTTCGATATTCCTACCGCGTTGGATATGATAACATACAGCCAGGATAAATCATTGGTGATGCAATCATATAAAAAGCTTTGTGATAAGCTTGGGAAAAAGCCATTATCTGATTAACGGGCAGTTGATCCATATGATATAAGTAACTATAGTTGAATAGTTAAGCAATATTCTGATAAAATGAAGGATGACTTAGGTCATCCTTTTTTAAAAGGAGTTAAAATTGAAAGATTATAAAACAATTAAAGAAGAGGGATATTACCTACTCGAAGAAAAGCGATCAAAGTTTATTGCTAGAGCAAAACCGATAGATACAGAACAGGAAGCCTTGGATTATCTCCAGCAATTAAAAACTTCCTGCTGGGATGCAAGCCATAATTGTTACGCCTACTCGGTCGATTCGGACGCTCTTTATCAGCGTTATAGTGATGATGGTGAGCCTCAGGGTACGGCGGGACTTCCTATGCTGGATGTTATCAGAAAGAAAAATCTCCAAAATGTCGTTGTAGTTGTTACCCGTTATTTTGGAGGTATTTTGCTTGGAGCCGGTGGACTGGTGCGCGCATACAGCAAGGCTTGTGCAGGAGGGTTGGAGGATGCCGGGGAGGTTTATGTAAAGCCTTGCCTAAAATTTAATATACCGATAGAATACCATTTATCGGGCAAATTACAGAATATGCTTTTGAGCGAGGGCTTTGTAATAGCAAATACTGATTACACCCATGAAGTAAAGTATACAATCTATTCACCGATTGAAAAAAAGGAATTCCTTGAGCAAAAAATTCGGGAAATAACCGGTGGAGTATTACGTATGGAAGATGCCGGGATAGAAAATATTTATATTGATAATAAAGGAAATGTTTTAGAAGATAAGAATAAGGAAAAAAAGGAGTAAGAGGGTATTGTTATGGCAGGTCATTCAAAGTGGTCAAATATTAAGCGCAAGAAGGAAAAAACTGATTCTCAAAAAGGGAAAATATTTACAAAGCTTGGGCGTGAGATAGCAATAGTAGTTAGGAGTGGGGGGGCTGACCCTGCAACAAACGCGAGGCTTAAGGACGTCATTGCCAAAGCAAAGTCTAATAATATGCCAAATGATTCCATACAAAGAAGTATAAAAAAAGCCGCAGGGGAAGGGGACGGCTCCGGCTATGAAATAATAAACTATGAAGGCTACGGCCCCAATGGTGTAGCAGTCATTGTTGAAACATATACCGATAATAGGAACAGAACAGCTGGTGATGTACGACACCTTTTTGATAAATTCGGCGGCAATTTGGGAACTACAGGCTGCGTTTCATTTATGTTCGAGATGAAGGGGCAGATTATTATAGAAAAGGAATCTGCAGCCAATGTCGACGAGGACGAGATGATGATATTAGCCTTGGAAGCCGGAGCCGAGGATTTTATGGCAGAGGATGAGTACTATGAAATACTTACTTCACCCAGTGATTTTTCTAAGGTTTGCGACGAGGTGGAAAAAGCGGGGCTGGAATTTGCATCAGCAGAGATAACGATGTTACCTGCTACTTATACGGAGCTTACTGATCCGGAGTCTGTCGAGAAAATGGAAAAACTGATTGAACGCCTTGAAGATCAAGATGATGTCCAGAATATATGGCATAACTGGAGCCAAGATTAGCGGAGGAATTATGGAAGAAGATAAAAGAGTTTTAAGTCCTACCCAAATACAAGAATTATTACCTCATAGATATCCCATGTTAATGTTGGACAAACTGATATTGCTACCCCGTGAAGGAGCGACGCAAATCGAGCCGGGAATGAAAGTGGCAGGAGTAAAGAATATAACTTTCAATGAACCTTATTTTACGGGTCATTTTCCCGGTAACCCAATTATGCCAGGAGTTCTTATAGTTGAAGCATTGGCCCAATGCGCCTGTGCAGGAGGGCTACTCTTAGAAGAAAATAAGGGGAAGTTGGGCCTGTTTACCGGTATAGATAAAATGAAATTCAGGCGGCAGGTTATACCAGGAGATGTTCTGCTTCTTGAGGTTGAATTTCTTGGTTATAAAAGGGGTATGGGCAAGGTTGAGGTAAGAGCCAGTGTGGATGGAGCGGTTGCTGCAGAAGGAATCATTAGATTTGCCTTAGTAGAAAATCATGGATAAGGAAACCGATGATGGATATATATGCAATCTCAGATTTACATCTTTCCCTCGGCACAGATAAACCTATGGATATCTTTGGGTGGGGAGACCATGTGGAAAGAATAAAGGAAAACTGGTGTAAGAATATAAAAAAAGAAGATTATATTCTGATTCCGGGGGACATATCCTGGGGAATTAATCTTGAAGAAGCCGATCCAGACTTTGCCTTTATTGAATCACTACCCGGAAAAAAGATTATTTCAAAAGGAAATCATGATTATTGGTGGAGTACACGTAAAAAATTCGACAGATACTGCCAAGAAAAAGGATATAAAACCATAAGCATACTACAAAACAATTCGTTTACTGCAAAAAATTATTCAATTTGCGGATCTAGAGGCTGGAAGCCCTTAGATGACGATAGTTTTAACGAAGAAGACAAAAAAATATATTCTCGAGAGCTGGAAAGATTAAAGCTATCTCTCAAAGAAGGGCAAAAGGCCGGGAATGATTTAATTACAATGCTTCATTATCCTCCTTTTGATTCCAAACACAGACCAAATGATTTCGCAGCATTACTGGCAGAATATAATGTTAAAATATGCGTTTACGGCCATATCCACGGAAAAGCCGATGAAAACTGGAAGGACGAGAACATTGACGGAGTAAGGTATCATTTGATTTCTGCGAATATTATCGGGTTCAACCCGATAAAACTCAGGTTGGAAACAAATGTTGACTGTGATATAATCAAATAGTTTATGATATGAAACTTAAACACATTTTAGGAGGATACACAGATGAGCGTAAAAATTGAGAAGGTTGAGAAAAATCAGGTAAAATTAGAAATCGAAGTAGAAGCTAAAATATTCGATGAATGTATGGATAAAGCTTTTAATAAAAATAAATCTCGATTCAATATTCCCGGTTTCAGAAAGGGAAAAGCTCCAAGGAGCATGGTTGAAAGATATTATGGCGAACAGGTGCTTTATGAAGACGCTATTAACTTTGCATGTGCTGATGCTTATGATAAGGCTGTAGATGAAAATGATCTGCATCCGGTAGATAAACCTGAACTTGATATTGTTCAGCTTGAAAACGGGAAGAATTTTATTTTTACAGCCACGGTAACTGTTAAACCTGAGGTAGAGCTAGGTGAGTACAAAGGCCTCTCGGTTCAAAAGGATGCGGTAGTTGTTACTGAAGAGGACATTGAAGGTGAGCTTAAAAAAATTCAAGAAAGAAATTCAAAGCTTATAAATATTGAAGATCGTCCGGTTGAGAACGGTGATACTGTAAATATCGATTTTGAAGGCAGTGTCGACGGTGTCCCATTCAAGGGTGGAGAAGCGAAGGGACATACTCTGGTCATAGGTTCGGGTTCATTTATTCCCGGCTTTGAAGAGCAGCTTATAGGCGCGAATATCAATGATGAAATAGATGTAAATGTTACATTCCCTGAAGATTACCACAGTGAGGAGCTTAAGGGACAGGCAGCTGTTTTTAAAGTAAAGATTAACGAAATTAAGTTCAAACAGCTCCCGGAAATAAATGATGAATTTGCATCTGATGTCAGTGAATTTGAAACACTTGATGAGTATAAATCCGATATAAGGGTTAAACTGACCGAGCAGGCTCAGACCACCGCAGACAGAAAGTATGAAGATGATATAATTAAGAAAGTAGCTGATAATGCTACAATTGAGATACCCGAGGTTATGGTTAACCATCGCCTGGATGATATGATGCGTCAGTTAGATATGCAGCTTAGATATCAGGGTATGAATCTTGAAGGATACCTTCAGATGATGGGAATGGACATCAGTAAAGTCAGAGCTGATTACCACGACAATGCCCTTGAAGATGTAAAGACTCAGTTGGTTCTGGAAAAAATCTCAGAGGTCGAAAATATCATCACTTCACCTGAAGAATATGATGCCGAATTAGAAGAAATGGCAAAACGATATAACCAACCGATTGAGGAAATGAAGAAACATTTACATGATGACGATATAGAATATATAAAGAGTTCTATTGAACGAAAGAAAACAATAAAAATGTTAGTTGAGAATGCAAAGGAATAAAATTCCATTACCGTGAATTGACTAAAATGTATGGTACAAAGGGAGTCTAGTATAAGTGTATACATTTTAGGCACATAATAAGGAGGTTTTTTTATGTCATTAGTTCCTATAGTTGTTGAACAGAGTAGCAGGGGTGAACGTTCCTATGATATTTATTCAAGGCTTTTAAAGGATAGAATTATAGTTTTGAGCGATGAGGTTAATGATGTCACTGCTAGTCTTGTAGTTGCACAGATGTTGTTTTTGGAAGCAGAAGACCCGGATAAGGACATTCAGCTATACATAAATAGCCCTGGAGGTTCCGTTACAGCGGGAATGGCTATTTATGATACTATGCAATATGTCAAATGTGATGTTTCTACCATTTGCGTCGGTCTGGCCGCAAGCATGGGAGCATTTCTTCTGGCGGCAGGTGCCAAGGGAAAACGCTTTTCTTTGCCAAACAGCACAATTATGATACATCAGCCCATTGGTGGAGCTAAAGGCCAGGCTACAGATATAAAAATCCATGCCGAATGGATTTTGAAAGTCAAGAAAAGCTTAAATGAGATTTTAAGTGAAAGAACAGGGCAACCCCTTTCTAAAGTTGAAATCGACACTGAGAGGGATTATTTTATGAGCGCAGCAGAGGCCAAGGAATATGGCTTAGTTGACCAAGTAATGGATCGTAGAGTAACGGGGTGATAATATGGCGCGTTATGATGATAAGAAGCAGGTAAAATGTTCTTTTTGTGGAAAGACACAGGAACAGGTAAACAGGATTGTTGCAGGTCCCGGTGTATATATCTGCAATGAATGTATCGAGCTTTGTTCCGAGATTATTGAAGAGGAATTTGAGGATGTTCATGTTGAACAACCCATTGATGAGATACTCAAACCAAAAGAAATAAAAAGAATTCTTGACGAATATGTAGTCGGGCAGGATAAGGCAAAGCGAACCCTCTCAGTGGCTGTTTACAACCACTATAAGCGTATTCGCAATCAAGGGACGCGGCTTGATTTAGAGCTTCAGAAGAGTAATATTCTTCTTATGGGCCCTACAGGATGCGGCAAAACCTATCTGGCTCAGACCTTAGCCAAGATATTAAATGTGCCCTTTGCTATCGCCGACGCTACTTCCTTAACCGAAGCAGGCTATGTAGGCGAGGATGTTGAGAATATTCTCTTAAAGTTGATTCAGGCGGCCGATTATGATATTGAACGTGCCGAAAAGGGAATTATCTATATTGATGAAGTGGATAAAATATCCCGGAAATCAGAGAATCCTTCAATCACTCGTGATGTAAGCGGTGAAGGAGTTCAACAGGCACTTTTGAAGGTGTTGGAAGGGACCATGGCTTCAGTTCCTCCTCAAGGAGGAAGAAAGCATCCCCATCAAGAATTTATTCAAATCGACACTACAAATATTTTGTTTATTTGCGGTGGCGCTTTTGAAGGTCTTGAGAAAATCATCGAAAACCGTATAGGTACAAAGTCAATGGGCTTTGGTGCACAGGTGGAGAGCCGTGCCCAAAAGGATATCGGTGAATTATTCTCCCAGATTAATCCTCAGGATCTATTAAAGTATGGACTTATTCCTGAGTTTGTAGGAAGACTGCCGGTAGTGGTATCTTTGAGTCAACTAGACAAGAAAGCACTGGTTGAGATATTGACGAAGCCCAGAAATGCCTTGGTTAAGCAGTATAAAAGGCTTTTTGAACTTGACGGTGTTCAACTGGAGGTAGAAGATGATGCGCTGGAGGTTATAGCCGACAGGGCTATCGAAAGAAAAATCGGCGCTCGCGGTCTACGGGCAATTATGGAAGACATAATGCTAGATGTTATGTATGATATTCCTTCTACAGATAATGTAGAAAAGTGTATTATCACGAAGGAGACTGTCATGAACAATCAGCAGCCTAATCTGGTAATAGGTGAACAGAGAAAGAGCTTACCCACTGTAAAAAAGAAAAAGCGGGAAATTGACCCCGCATCTTAAAACGGTATAATATGCTCACAAGCAATTCAAAGCAAA
>CAYMLJ010000028.1:0-2609 GCA_964391395.1 uncultured Ruminiclostridium sp.
ATGAATCTCAAAAAGTACCATTGAATGAGCTCAATATGAGAATGAGCAGATTTAGAAAAGAAATGGACAGAACCCAGCCTGAATGGAAGATAGTTGCAATATTCAGTAAAATCAATCTTTATTATTTTACGGGAACTATGCAGGAGGGTATGCTATTAATCCCAAGAGAAGACGATGCCACCTTGTGGATTCGCCGAAGCTTTGATAGAGCTATGGATGAGTCACTTTTTCCGCAAATAAGATCTATGGAAAGCTACCGTGATGCAGCCGGTACTATTAAGCTTCCCGAAACCTGCCATATTGAAGCTGAGATAATACCCGTCGCCTATTTACAGCGCTTTCAGAGGTATTTTCCCTTTAAAAATATCAAATCAGCCGACAGACAGATTAATAAGATCAGATCTATAAAAAGCTCATACGAGCTGGATCTGATGGAAGCATCAGGTGCGAGGCACAGATATGTACTGGAAGAATGCGCACCCAAGATTCTTATAAAGGGTATGAGCGAGGTTGATTTTGTAACAGAATTATACTCGGTGATGGTAAGGGAAGGCCACCACGGAGTGGTCAGATTTGCTATGTTCGAAACCGATTTGGGTATAGGTCAGGTAGGGTTTGGAGAAAGTTCTATTTATCCGACCTTCTTTAACGGACCGGGGGGAAACAGCGGAATTAGTCCGGCGGTACCGATTATTGGAAGGCGGGACCGCAAGCTTGAGAAAGGTGATCTGGTTTTTGCTGATGTTGCTTTTGGTGTTGATGGTTATCATACTGATAAAACTATGACTTATATGTTCGGCAGGCCTTTACCTGAAAGTGCAATTTCCAAACACAAAAAATGCTTAGATATACAGAACAAAATAGCCGAGATGCTGAAACCGGGAAGTATACCTGCCGAGATTTATAGGAATATTATGGAGGGACTGGATTCAGAGTTTGCCGAAAATTTTATGGGTTACAAGAATCGCAAGGTCAAGTTCTTAGGCCATGGGATAGGCCTGCATGTTGATGAACATCCCGTAATAGCCGAGGGCTTTAACGAGCCTCTGGAGCTTGGCATGGTCATTGCCGTCGAGCCGAAAATAGGTATAGAAGGTATCGGAATGGTGGGAATTGAAAACACATTTTTAGTTACAGAAAAGGGTGGGCGCTGTATAACAGGAGATAACCCGGGACTGATAGGAGTATACTAACAGAAAAGGGAGCAAATGCTCCCTTTATTTTTTCCCGAAAAGTTTATTAACAATGCGCTTAAGTATAGGTGATCTTGAATCCGTGGCGGGTGTAGCCGCCACATTTGTTCTTACATTTGAAGTCTCTAATTTCGCATCTGCGCTTTTGGGGCCGATTGTTATGCTGGTTGTAATTCTCTTTTCGACAACTGTATCCGGTTTTTTATGCGGGCGCTCGGGTCTTGCTTTATCTTTATTCTTGTATGAATTTGCTTTGGGCATGGTACTTTTAATACCGGGTTTTGATAGTGGTTTAATATCAGGCCTTTTTCTCCTTGGAGTACCGGATTTTCTTTTTTGAGAAGTCTTGGGATAATCCTGATTTCTAGCGACCTTCTGAGAATGAGCATCTAGCCATTGACCGGCGTTATCTCTGCGCTCTTTAATAAGTGCATCTGAGGGAAGCTCGCCCTCATGTATTAGTGCTCCTATATGCTCTTCAATTTCATAAAGGCTGATTATATCGTCCCCGGTAACTAAAGTAATTGCTTTACCAACGTTTCCTGCTCTGCCGGTACGCCCTATACGATGTACGTAGCTGTCCTTCTCAATTGGCACATCGTAGTTGATAACTAAGGATAAATCATCAACATGTATCCCCCTTGCCGCCACATCAGTAGCTACAAGTAGACTAAAATCACCATGTTTAAATTGGTCCATAGTTTTTAGCCTTTTATGCTGTGGAATATCTCCGTGAAGGGCTTTTGTTGAATAACCCTTCCGAATTAAAAAATTATGCACACGATCAACTGTCATTCGAGTATTACAAAATATAATACAGCTTTCTGGCTGTTCAACCAAAAGCAAATTGTCTAGCCATTTGCGTTTTTCAATATGTTGAACTCTATAGTAAATTTGATCAATAGAGTCCACAGTCATAGTGGGGGATTCAATTTCTATAGTAACCGGTTGCCTCATGTAATCTCGGCAGATGTTTTTTACTTCAGGAGGAATGGTAGCCGAAAAAAGAAGCGTAATCCTTTCCCTAGGTAAAGTCTTTATAATTCTGACAACTTGGTCAATAAAACCCATATCAAGCATTCGATCCGCTTCGTCAAGCACCAGAAATTTTATACCTTTAGTGTTGAGGCTTCCCTGTTCAATATGATCAAACACTCTTCCGGGAGTGCCGGCAACTATAGATATTCCCTTATGAAGAGCTTGCTTTTCAATACCTATACTATGCTGACCGTATACGGCGGTTGTCTTATGACAGGTATGCTTTGCCATCAGCTTCAAATCGTTGTCAACCTGTACTGCCAGTTCTCTTGTGGGTGTCAGTATAAGGCCCTGAGGTACTGTACTATCAGAATCTATGGACTGTAGCATTGAAACACCGTAAACTGCGGTTTTGCCGCTTCCGGTTTTAGACATCAC
>CAYMLJ010000028.1:2709-7967 GCA_964391395.1 uncultured Ruminiclostridium sp.
TATTCTAGTTGTATTTATTGAGGCAGCCATCATATCAATCCATTTACTTCTATTGTCATAATACGTAGGTATTACTTCGTTTGAAAGGCAGCTTTTCAGGGCTTTAAAGTCATGATCATCAGCTTTGGCTTCGTTCTCGCTTTGATAAGCATTTCCGAATTGCCAACCGTTTACACCATGGTTACATGCCTCAGGCCACCATCCGTCAAGTATTGATACATTAAGCACGCCGTTCATGGCTGCCTTCATGCCGGATGTTCCTGATGCCTCTTTAGGGCGTCTGGGATTATTCAGCCATATATCGGAACATTTTGTAAGCATTCTGCCAATTTCCATGTCATAGTTCTCAAGAAAAACCACATTATCCGGATATAGCTTAGTCATTTCAACAATATCAGTAATGATTTTTTTACCGCCGTCATCAAGAGGATGAGCTTTACCCGAAAACACAATTTGCAGCTTTCCTTTTTTTAGCAGTGGTTCGATAAAGGATTTTTCGGTGAATATCAGGTTTGAACGCTTATAAGGCGCGGCGCGCCGTGAAAAGCCAATTAAAAGCACATCCGGATCAAGCTTAACCCCGGTCTTTATTTCAACGAATTTAATAAGCTCATTTTTATTATCCATATGCCTTTCCCATAGCATATTTCGCTTTACTTCACCACAATCATAGTCCTCAGCTGATTCCAGCATTTTTTTATCAACCCATGTTGGGATATGGATGGCGTTTGTTATGCCGATGATTTCGCTTCTGCCCCTAATTTTTTTCCACATCTTGTTTGCCGTTTTCATATGCAGCTGAGCTACAGCGTTGGATTTTCGGGATAACCTCAAGGCTCCGACGGTCATATTAAACGGCTCCCCACCTATAGCTTTCAACTGTCTTTTGCTTAAGCCCAAATTAGCTCCCATATACATAAGACGTTCTATCGGATGGGATTCGTTGCCTTGGACTATTGGAGTATGAGTGGTGAACACAACCTCCTTGCGGGTCATTTCAAGAGCTTTTTTAAAGGATAGCTTTTGGTCCATTTTCTCTCTTAAAAGCTCAAACCCTGCAAACAGAGCATGGCCTTCATTAAAATGAAAAACCGAGGGATGGAAGCCTAAAGCCCTTATGGCTTTAACTCCGCCGACACCCAAAACTATCTCCTGAGCGACTCTTTCTTCGCCAAACCATCCGTAAAGCTGACCGGTTATCCATCTTGCGTCACAGTCATTACCATCAATATCGGTGTCCAGAAGATAAAGATTATCAACGTTATGGGCATTATATTTCCATACTTTAACCTTTACATCTCTTTGCCGTATGTTTACAGTAACTGTTATTCCTGTATCCTCTAAGAACTCATAATGCCTGTTTTTGTACGCATCATAGGGTGTGTTGGTTTCCTTGTCAATTAACTGTTCTCCATAACCTTGCTTCCATTTAATCCCTACTCCGATAAGAGGATAGCTGTTATCGCAAGCTTCTTTCAGATAATCGCCGGCAAGTATTCCCAAACCGCCTGCATATAGTTTTACATCGCTCTCGATTGCATATTCCATAGAAAAGTATGCTACGTTTGGTAATTTCAACATTATTATTTCTCCTTACTTTAAATAATCAGGATGTTATTAACAGTAAAAAAATTCTTTTTTGCTTAATGACATTTTATGATATTACTTATTTATTATCAAGGAAACAATGTTTATAGTATACTTATCATATTCGATATTCTATAATTTATTAATATATGATATTGTGAAAAATGATGTTTAAAAGTAGAATAAAAGATGAATTAATGGGAGTATACGATTTTTTGTTTACAATACTGGAGGATCTGTATGAAAAACAATAGTAAAAGGTACAGAGCCTATATTATTATAGGAGTCATTTTGCTATTAGCTATAGTGCTTGCGGCTATACCAAAAAACAATATTAATAAGAGTATTTCTATGGAAGCCGGTGGAGAATTACCCGAAGCCGGAGTATTTTTTAAGAATCATATTGAAGATGCACAGTACGTCACAGATGTGAATGGAATTAATTTGAATGAGCCAGGAACACATGATGTGGAAATAAAGTCCGGGAAGAAATCTTATCATGTAAAACTCGAAATCAAAGACACCATCCCACCTGCTGCAGAGATTATTAATTTGGATATCTATGAGAGCCGTACCGTCGAGCCTCACGAGTATATAAAGAGTGTTAAGGATGCTACAGATGTCAACGTAACATATAAAACTGAACCGGACTATGGCAAAACAGGTAATCAAGAAGTATTCCTATTACTTGAGGATACATCGGAGAATAAATCTGAATATAAGTCAATACTCAGAATATCCAAGGTAAAGGAATTTGCCGAAGTGGATATTTCTGAAGAAAAATTAGATGCAGGGGTCTTTCTGAAAGATCAAAATGATTTATCGAAATCAAATATTTTGGATTCGTCGGTTCCAAATGCATTAGGAATATTTCCTGTAAAGATAAGTGTTGGAAATACTATCTACGATTCATCGGTTAAGATTATAGATACAATTGCGCCTATCGGTAAAGCTGTGAACAGAAAATTTTGGACTGTAGATGAAATATCTGCTATGGATTTTGTAGAAGAAATAATTGATGCAACATCTGTAACTGCGAGATTTACTAAAGAACCCGATTATACACGAGTAGGAGATCAGGCGGTCAGAATTATACTTATAGACCAAGGAGGAAACGAAGCCACACTCGAAGCGGTGCTTACCCTTGAGGCTGATATCGAACCTCCGAAAATATATGGAGTGCAGGATAACACTGTTTTCCTCGATACTCCGGTTGCTTACAAGAAAGGTGTTTATGTATTAGATAACAGGGATGTAGATATTAAGGTTTCTGTAGACAGCAGCAGAGTTAATATAAAAAAAGAGGGCTCCTATACGGTCATATACAGTGCTGCAGATGCTTCGGGAAACAGCACCAGTAAGGAAGTTACGTTAAATGTAATAGAAAAACCTGCTGAAACTATAGACCGTGCGGTAGTAGAAGAGCTTGCCAATGGAATTTTAGAAAAGATTATTACCGATGATATGACCCTTAAAGAAAAAGCCTTAGCCCTTTATAAGTATATCAATAAAAACGTTTATTATTTAGGCGGAAGACATAGTGATGACCTTATAACCGAAGCATATTACGCTTTAATGGAAGATCCGGGAGATTGCTACACTTACTTTGCAGCATCCGACTTGATGCTTAATATGGTGGGTATTCCAAATATAAGAATTGAGAGACTGGCCTACGAAGGAGAAACGAATCACTACTGGCATATGATAAACGTAGGTGACGGCTGGTACCATTTTGATGCCTGTATCCACTTGCCTGAGTTCTTTTCCTTTATGTTAACTGATGCGGAGGCAGAGGCCTATTCGAGACAAAAGGGAAAAAACGCATATTATTACAGGCACGATAAAGGAAAATACCCTGCAACTCCCGACAAATAACATATGTGGAATAGGTGATTATTAGAATTTTAAGAAAGTTATAGCAGGTTATTAAGGTACTTTGTTTTACGTTGTATTTATGTTAAAATGTAATACGATTTATCTGCTAAAATCATCTTAAGAGGGTTTTAGTATGTTGCAGCTGATGTATGGAGGACTCATATGCGAATGCGAAAAAATAAAAGAATTTATAGATTCTATATAATTGTTTGTGTGCTTATTACTTTGCTCATACTACTTTTTGCAAACGCTTTTAAGTATAGTGCAATTAACAAGAAGGTTACTTTAGAAGCAGGAACAGATCTGCCACAAGCAAGCATATTCTTAAAAGATCAAACTAAGCAAGCAGAGTATATTACAGACATTACAAAAATAGGGGCTAACAAACCTGGAACATATGATATAAAAATAGAATCCAATGGGCAAAAATATAAGGTTAAATTAGAAATCAAAGATACCTTAGCTCCTACTGCCGAAATAAAGAATATTGACTTATATGAAGGTCGTGTAATTGAGCCCCAGGAATTTATAAAGGGCATAAATGATGCCACCAATGTATCTGTGGTATATAAAACGACCCCTGACTTTAATAGTATAGGAACTCAGGATGTTTTTCTGTTACTTGAAGACGAAGTCGGGAATAAATCCGAATACCAAGCCAAATTAAGGATTTCCAAGACTAAAGAAAATGTAAAAGTGGATATTGTGAATCGTGTGTTTACTGTTGAGGCATTTTTAAAGGAAAAGAATGATCTTGCTAGAGCAAGCATCATTGAACCCTTAAGTGTCCCGGAAAAGATGGGGACTTATCCTGCCAAGATAAAAATAGATGATATTGTTTATGATTCAAATATCTTGGTTGTTGATTTAACTCCTCCTAAGGGAGAACCTGTAAATCGTCAAATATGGCAAAATGATAAGATTGAAGCTTCTGAATTTGTCACCAATATAATGGATTTAACAAGTGTAACAGCAAGATTCAAGGAACAACCAGACTTTTCACTTGTGGGTGAGCAAACAGTCAAAATTATATTGGCCGATGAGGCAGACAATGAAACCGAGCTCGAGGCAAAGCTAACTGTAATACAGGATACGGAAGCACCGGCAATTTACGGTGTTAAGGATAATACTATATATATAAATAATCCGGTTTCATTTAAAAAGGATGTATATGTTTATGACAACAGGGACGGAGAAATCTCTGTTTCAGTTGACAGCTCGCAGTTAAACCAAAAACAGGTTGGATCATATATGATAATATACAGTGCTACAGATTCTTCCGGCAATACTTCAATAAAGAAAGCCATATATACCGTTAAGGATATGAAGGTTACCATGGAACAGCTTGAAACTCTTGCAGATGAGGTGTTAGCAAAAATAACTACTCCTGAAATGACCCTAAGAGAAAAGGCTTGGGAAATTTATGAGTATGAAAATAAATTACTCACCTATACAGGCATTTCAGATAAAACCGACTGGATGTTTGAGGCATATAACGGACTTACAAACAAGGTTGGAGACTGCTTTACTTATTTTTCTATGTCAGAGCTTTTGCTAAACAGAATAGGCATGGAAACCATGAGGGTAGAGAGGCTTACAAAGCCTGGAGAGGCAAAGCATTATTGGCATTTGGTCAATTACGGCGAGGGTTGGTATCACTTTGATGCCTGCATACACATACCCAAGCTGGTTTCCTTTATGTTAACTGACGCGGAGATGGATGCCTTCTCGGCAAGAGTAGGAAAAGACAACTACTACTATAGATTTGATAAGGCTAATTACCCAAGAACTCCGGA
>CAYMLJ010000028.1:8067-13223 GCA_964391395.1 uncultured Ruminiclostridium sp.
GTAAGGGGGAATACTTACGAAAGAACTTGGTGTAATTGGCGGGCTCGGCCCCATGGCAACTGCCTATTATCTGGAATTAGTAGTTAAGATGACTGAAGCGAAGAGCGATCGGGAACATGTGCCCATGATTATTTTCAACCGTCCTGACGTTCCCGACCGTACAGACTATATTGTGGGTAGGAGTAAGGATAGCCCCTTGGATGCTATAGTTCCTATAGGAAAAACCCTAGTTAGTCTTGGTGTAGAGATTATTTCAATACCCTGTATAACCGCGCATTATTTTTATGATGATATATTAAGTAGAATTGGTATTCCGGTCATAAATATGCTAAAAGAAACCGCCAACTATCTCAAAGCTAATCAAATTGATAGGGTTGGCATTATGGCAACTGATGGAACCATTCAAGCAGGATTTTTCACCGAGGAGCTTGAAAAACAGGGAATAAGGGTTTATATTCCCGGCGAGAAGAGCCAGAAAAAAGTCATGAGTATTATATACGATGATATAAAAGCTAATAAGCCATATGATATTGATGGGTTTAAGCTGGTGGAGCAGGAATTGCGGGAAGCAGGGGCACAGGTTATAATATTGGGATGCACCGAGCTTTCATTAATCAAGAAAGATGGGCAAACCGGTCCCGGTTTTTTAGATGCAATGGAGGTACTTGCAATTAAATCAATTGAACTATCGGGGGCATCTGTAAAAGCTGAATATAAAAACTTACTTGTATGAACCCAGGTTGGTGTAGAAGGATGTTATTTGATGGATAGACAAAACAATATACTAGAATACTTAGATAATATAGTAAATATCTGCCCTGATAAAATTGCATATGCAAATGAGACTGATGAATTATCATTTAAAACGGTTTATGATAATGCGAAGGCCATAGGGACTTTTTTGCATGATGAGGGAAAATATAAAGAGCCTGTAGTTGTTTTTATGCGGAAACACCCCGACACTATTGTTGCATTTCTTGGTGTTGTATATGGGGGATGCTATTATGTTCCCATAGACAATGAGATGCCGAGACACCGTATAGAGCTTATATTTCAAAATTTAAAGCCCGGAGCGGTTATATGCGATGAAACAACCATAGACTCAATTAAAGATTTTGATTATAAAGGGGCAACATACTCCTATGATAAAATAGTTAAGACACCTGTCAAACAGGTCGTTTTAGATGAAATTAGGGATAAGGCTCTAGACACTGACCCTATTTACATTGTATTCACATCGGGCTCCACCGGTAAGCCAAAGGGCGTTGTGGCATGCCACCGATCAGTAATAGATTATATTGAAACCTTATCTGAGGTTTTAGAAATATCTGAGGATACAATATTTGGGAATCAGACCCCTTTATATGTGGACGCCTGCTTAAAAGAGATATATCCGACTTTAAAATTCGGAGCAAAGACTTATATCATACCTAAGGAACTTTTTATGTTTCCCATTAAGCTGGTAGAATTTTTGAATCAATTTAAAATTAATACAGTCTGTTGGGTGGTACCGGCTTTAACCCTTATTTCAGGCTTAGGTGCACTTGAAAAGATTGTTCCCGAATACTTGCATACAGTAGCATTTGGAAGTGAAGTGTTTCCTATAAAACAGTATAATATGTGGAGAAAGGCTTTACCCGATGCCAGATTTATTAATCTTTACGGTCCTACCGAGGCAACCGGCATGTCATGCTATTTTAAAGTTGACAGGGAGTTTGCATTGGATGAGGCTATTCCCATAGGAAAGCCATTTAAGAATACAGAGATTTTGCTGTTAAATAACGAAAATAAGCTTGTCCAAAAGGGTGAGCAGGGCGAAATATGTATAAGGGGTACGTCTCTAACCTTGGGTTATTACAATGATTTTGAGAAAACCGGGGAGGTATTCGTTCAAAATCCGTTAAATACTATATATCCGGAACTGATTTACCGCACCGGCGATATAGGAAAGCTAAACGACAACAATGAACTGGTGTTTGTGTCCAGAAAGGATTACCAAATTAAGCACATGGGCCATCGTATCGAGCTTGGCGAAATTGAAATGGTAATGAATCAAATGGAAGGTATACAAAGTGCGTCATGTATTTTTGATAATGACAAAAAGAAGATTATTATGTATTATGTTGGTGATGTAACAAAAGCAGACGCTGTTAATTATTGCAGGGACAAGCTTCCCAGATATATGGTTCCGAATCTTGTAGAGAAGCTTGACGTTATGCCACTTACATCAAACGGAAAAATTAACAGGCTGGCATTAAAAGAAATGTACGCCAACCGGTAGGAGGAAATATGAAAGCATTATTGGAAATACTCGGGGAATTACACCCGGAGATTGATTTTGAAACACATAAAAGTTTGATTGATGATAAAGTATTAGACTCCTTCGACATCATTACTGCAATTGCGGAAATCAATGATCAATATGATGTAGCTATTCCGGCACACGAAATAACACCGGAGAATTTTAACTCTGCAAAGGCGCTGTATGAATTGATTGAGCGGCTGCTGGACGAGGATTAATCAGGAGGAGCTATGCTGTTCACTTCATATGGATTTATACTATTTCTTTGTGTGGTTATAGGGCTGTACTATATAATACCGAAGCAATTCCAATGGAAGCTGCTTTTGGTGTCTAGCTTTGTTTTTTACTATTTTTCAGGCTGGAGCAATTTACTATATATTTCAGTTACTATTGTATCGACCTATTTTATTGGAATAAAGCTTGACAGCCTTGATAAACGCCAGAATTTATACCTTAAGGAAAATAAAGAAGCTTTATCCAGAGAGGACAAAAAGGCATATAAAGAGAAAATAAAAGCTAAGCGCTGGAAATGGCTTTTACTTTGTCTTATTTTCAATTTGGGAATATTAGCGGTAATCAAGTATACAAATTTTGCTATAGTTAATATAAATTCGATTTTTACATTATTTAAGATGAATGAGCTTTCCTTTGTGAATCTCTTGCTTCCAATGGGTATTTCGTTTTATACATTCCAAACCATGGGATATATTATTGACGTTTACAGAGGCAAGTATGAGTCTGAGAAAAACATAGCAAAGCTGGCTCTCTTTGTTTCATTCTTTCCACAGTTAATACAAGGCCCTATAAGCCGTTTTGACGATTTAAGCCTATCTCTTTATAAGGAACATAGCTTTGATGCCAAGAGCTTTTCCTTCGGATTTCAGAGGGTGCTTTGGGGATACTTTAAAAAGCTTGTAATAGCCGACAGAATAGTTGTCGCAGTGTTAGAAATAACAAAGAATCCCGAGACATATGACGGAATATTTGTTCTGGTGGGTATGGTGTTTTACGCTATACAGCTCTATGCCGACTTTACCGGAGGCATTGATATTACCATCGGTATTGCTCAGATGCTGGGAATCAAGGTCAAGGAAAACTTTATCCGGCCTTATTTTTCGAAGTCTATCGTGGAATATTGGAGAAGATGGCATATTACTATGGGTACATGGTTTAAGGATTACATATTCTATCCCTTATCGGTCTGCAAGCCCATGCTGAACCTGTCTAAATCCTCCAGAAAACGCTTTGGCGAGAAAATAGGTAAACGAGTACCTGTATATCTGGCAACTATGGCAGTGTGGTTTACAACGGGTATTTGGCACGGTTCAAGTTGGAATTTCATTGTTTGGGGTTTATTAAACGGATTTGTGATTTTAGTTTCCCAGGAATTTGAGCCTTTTTACGCTAAATTTCACCAAAAGTTTAATGTAGGTAATACCTTCTGCTTTAGGTTATTCCAGGTTATACGCACGTTCCTGCTCATGTCCTCTCTTAGAATTCTAGACTGCTACCGGGATGTGGGTGTATCCTTCAAGATGTTTGGCTCAATGTTTACAAAGCTCAATATAAATGAGCTGTTTACAGGCTCCTTACTTAAACTGGGCTTGAGTGTTTCCGATTATATTGTACTTTTGATTGGAGTCATTGTACTAATATCATTTAGTCTGGTACAAAGAAGCGGAAGCGTTAGAGAGAAAATATCGAGCAGACCGTTTATATTAAGATATGCGGTTTATATACTGCTGTTTTTCTCAATTATCATTTTTGGGGCTTATGGAATAGGCTTTGACAGCAATCAGTTCATCTATAATCAGTTTTAGCATTAAGGAGAATCGATAAGATAAATGAAAAAAAAGAAGATAATATCCTTTGTGATTTTAATATTGGTAATTGTAACTTTGACTTTCCTACTTCAGAAACTTCTGATGCCCAAATATATGACACAGATAGTGGAAGGAGCCCTCATTGCCGAGTATTATGATGAAAAGAATAAGAATCATGATGTAATATTCATCGGAGATTGTGAGGTTTATGAAAATTTTTCTCCCATAACACTTTGGGAGGAATATGGAATTACCAGCTATATTCGCGGAAGCGCACAACAGCTTATTTGGCATTCCTACTATCTTTTAGAGGATACTTTAAAACATGAGAAGCCGGACGTTGTTGTGTTCAGTGTTCTTTCCATGATGTATGATACGCCACAGAAGGAAGCATATAACCGTATGTCTATTGACGGCTTACCATTGTCTATGACTAAGATAAACTCGGCAAAGGCTGCTATGCTTCCGGAGGAGGATTTAATTACATATATTTTTCCTTTGCTCAGATACCATTCCAGATGGAACGAGCTTTCTAACGAAGACTTCAAATACTGGTTCAGAAAAGATCAGATAGCCCATAACGGATACCTGATGAGAGTTGACGTTAAGCCGGTAGAATCTTTCCCTAATCCAAGAAAACTTGCTGATTACAGATTCGGTGATACAAGTTATGAGTATCTGGACAAAATGGTCAAGCTATGTAAAGATAACGATATAGAGCTGGTACTTCTTAAGGCACCCAGCCTTTATCCTCATTGGTATGAACAATGGGACGCACAGATGGTTGACTATGCTAAAAAGAATGATTTATTATATATTAATACACTTAATAATTTAGAAGAGATAGGCTTGGACTTTAATACCGATACTTATGACGCAGGGTTGCATCTTAATCTTTCAGGTGCCGAGAAATCATCGGTATTCCTGGGGAATATTCTTAAGACCGAATTCAATCTTACCGACAAGCGTCAGGATGAGAATTTAAAAACTCTTTGGAAAGAAAAGGCCGATGCATATTATAAAATGGAAGA
>CAYMLJ010000028.1:13323-15722 GCA_964391395.1 uncultured Ruminiclostridium sp.
CTTGGTAATAAACTAGATGATGTTACTTCCAAGTATGGGGACAACTTTACCAAAGAAGGTGAGAAATACACTTATACAGACTCCAACACCACTCTTTCCTTTGTGCTCGAAAATGGTGAGGTAGTAGATGTTTCATATAATCTTATCTTGAATTAGAGAGAGTATTATCATGAGCAATAAAGAAAAGAAAAAGTTTAGGATTGGATTACGCTCAATAAAGACAGTTGTTGCTGTGTTTGTTTGTTGCTTAATTGATTTTTTTCGGGGTGTAGTTCCCATACAGAGTACCATTGCGGCCATTATATGTATTAAAGCAGATAAGAAGGACACTATACAAACGGCAGTGACAAGGGCAATCGGCACAATTCTTGGAGGTGCAACCGGTGTTTTGGTATTACTCTTTTTTCTGAAAGTAGGAATACCATATTATTCGCTACTTTTCTATTTTATTCTGTGTATTCTGCTTATTCCTGTTATCTATATACCTGTTAGATTAGGTTGGCCCGATGCCACGGCTCTTACATGCATTGTTTATTTGGTAGTAGCTATGGGATACAATGGCGAACTTACGCCAATACAAATGGCCGTTGAGCGTACCGTAGACACACTATTGGGAATTATTGTTGCTGTTCCGATAAATGCAATATTGCCAAATCGCAGTGAGGATAAAGATGCATCCGTACAAGTAGATGATAATAATGTGCCTGATTAACTTGATGAGAAGATTCATCAGATTCTCGCTTAGTATTTAAAACAAGTGGTCAGATGATCATTTATTATCCCTGTAGCCTGAAGATGGGAATACACTATGGTTGTACCGAGAAATCCGAATCCCCGGGATTTTAAGTCCTTGCTATTTTATCATATTCGGCCCTCTAGCAGATATAATGGCAATTGAATGGATGCTGATAGTACCGGGGATAATTATGTCTGTTATGGCTGTAGTATTAACAAACAGTAAGGTTCTGGTAGAGGCAGGCAAGCCTATACCTGAACCATAAATCAAAGTTGAAATATTTATGATTTTAAGATAAGGTAAGATAAATAATCTTTCCGGAGGGGAATATTAATTATATGGATATTGGTATTATTGGCGGAGCAGATGGTCCTACTACAATTTTTTTATCATCAGACACTAATCCCTATACAATTATCGCAGTTGTTGTTCTTTGTATTGTAGTATTAGGCGTTATTATTTGGATGATAAACAAAAGAAAAAACAAATAGGAGAAAAAATGGGGAACAAAGGAAAAGGAATAAGAGAAAATTACAATCATACCATTTATGCTTCGTATATAGGATACATTACGCAGGCAATTGTCAATAATTTTGTACCATTGCTGTTTCTGACCTTTCAAAATATGTTTCAAATATCGTTAGAGAAAATTAGCTTACTGGTAACAATTAACTTTGGTATCCAGCTAGTGACCGATATGGTAGCCATAAAATATGTTGATAAAGTAGGGTACCGGGCATCTGCGGTATTTGCTCATATTATGGCTACTGTTGGGCTTATCGGACTTGCTGCTTTTCCATATATCTTTCCGAGTGAATATATAGGGCTTATAGCTGCAGTTGTTTGTTATGCTATTGGCGGCGGTTTAATCGAGGTTTTGATAAGTCCCATAGTTGAAGCGTGTCCAACCGAAAGAAAAGAAGCTTCTATGAGCCTGCTTCACTCTTTTTATTGTTGGGGTCACGTATTTGTAGTATTATTCTCTACTTTGTTTTTCTCAGTATTAGGCATTAATAATTGGCGTATTTTAGCCTGCATTTGGGCCATAATTCCGTTAATTAACAGTTTCTACTTTTCAAAGGTGCCTATAGCTACTTTGGTTGATGAAGTAGAAAGAGTGCCTCTTTTTGAGCTGTTTAAGAACAAACTATTTTGGTTATTTGTTCTTTTAATGATATGCTCCGGAGCATCTGAGCATTCAATGAGTCAATGGGCATCGGCGTTCGCCGAATCAGGTTTGAAAGTATCAAAGGCAATCGGTGACTTAGCAGGCCCATGCCTATTTGCAACTTTTATGGGCATAGCAAGAGTATTCTATTCTAAATATAGTGAAAAAATCAGCTTACATAGGTTTATGGTGGGAAGCGGGGTCCTATGCGTAATAGGATATTTAACGGCATCTTTATCTCAAAACCCATTTTTTGGATTCATAGGTGTCGGGATTACCGGATTATCGGTCGGAATACTATGGCCGGGGACTTTTAGTATTGCCGCAAAAGGAATCCCGAAAGGCGGAACTGCTATGTTTGCGTTACTGGCTTTAGCTGGGGATTTGGGATGTTCGACCGGACCGACTGTTGTTGGAATGGTGTCGGGGGCATATAATGATGATTTGAGAAAAGGAATATTGTATGCAATATTATTTCCACTCCTTTTGTTAGTT
>CAYMLJ010000029.1:0-5778 GCA_964391395.1 uncultured Ruminiclostridium sp.
TAATATCTTGTCCATAGGTAACTTCCTGCCATATTTCCTCTGCGCAAATAGCCTGGGCGACTAGCATATAGAGCCCGTTGGCACATGTTATAGAAAGTTCTTTCGCAAATTTGAGTAAAAGCGTTTCTTCAGGGTTATAAATAAGGTCCATAACAAATGATGCACCCTTAAGCTGATCTTTTCTTATTGGGGAATAATCAATTTTCGGGAACATACCGACCGGTGTTGTGTTAATCACCAGATCACAGCCTTCAGCCGAAAAATTTCTTAATTCTACGCTGTCCAGTTTTGGAAACTTAAGTTTCACAGATTGGCTGTCTCTGCTTACTATTGTTATTTTGGATGCTCCATTATCCTCAAGATAGGCGACTACGGCTTTTGCAGCACCGCCACTTCCTAAAATAGCACAGGTTTTGTTTTTACTATTAAATCCATAGAAATCAAGAGCTTTCCCAAAACCAAAATAATCAGTATTATAGCCTTCATATATATCGCCTATTTTAACAGTGTTCACAGCACCTATTCTGGTGACAATATCTGATATTGTATTTAAAGAAGCCATTATTTCGGTTTTATAAGGAATTGTAACATTGATGCCTTTATAGCCTTCTTTTTTTAGTCGGTCTAAAACCTCTGAAATTTCTGTTTTAGGAACTTCTATTTGCTCATATGTAGCATTTATATTAGCCCTTTCAAATAATTCCCTGTGAATTTGCGGGGATATGCTATGTGATAGTTTTTCGCCGATAACTGCATATCGCGGTTTTAAACCTTTGCTTCCTATACGCTTTTTCTGATATTCCCTAGAATTATACATTATACATTCGAATACCGCTTTGACATTGTCTTTATACTCTTCTTTACTAACCGTAGAAAGGACCTTTTGGATGACCGCTTTCTCACGATCTTTATCCAAAATGTCCTTACCCGATTGAGCTTTAAATACAGCTACTTGCGTAACTAAATCAATACGCTTTTGTATTAAGTAAGAAAGCTCCTTATCCACTTTATCAATTTCTTTTCGTATTAAATCAAGATTATTCTCCATTATACCGACCTTCCTTTATTAAAGCCTTCTAAACCATAATGATCCATGAGTATATCCAATATGGCGATGGCCGCAGCAGCATCGATTACAGGCACTGCTCTTGGAACGATACAGGTATCATGGCGTCCTTTAACCTGTAATTTAGAATTTTTTCCTTCCTTTATGTCCACAGTATCCTGTTCTTTGGATATAGAGGAGGTTGGCTTTATTGCCGTACGGAATACAACAGGCATGCCGTTAGTAATGCCCCCATTTATTCCGCCGTTATTATTGGTTCGTGTATATATATTTTCATTATGAAGGCAAAAGCTGTCGTTGGCTTGGCTTCCATATAACTTGGTTATGCCGAAACCTTCACCGAATTCAATACCTTTAACTGCAGGAATAGAAAAAAGAATAGAGGAAAGCTTTGCCTCAATATTATCAAAAATAGGCGAACCTATACCCGCTGATATACCTATTATGGCTGTTTCGACAATTCCCCCAACTGAATCTAAATCTCTTCTGGCTTGGTCAATAATTTCAAGGTACTCTTCCCTACAGGATCTGTCATTAACAGGAATGTCCATACCTCTGAGCATAATAAGCTGTTCTTTGGTTATTTGTGTATTATCAAACCTTATGTCATTTAAATCAAAGATTGAATCAATATGTGAGCCGATTGTTATATCATACACATTAAGAATTTGTGTTGCAACGGCACCGGCAAATACTATAGGTGCGGTTAACCTTCCTGAAAAGTGTCCGCTGCCTCTTTTATCATTATAACCGTTATATCTTATAAATCCGGAAAAATCGGCATGTCCGGGCCGTAAAAGACTCTCCAGATTATTGTAGTCTTTGCTTAAAGAATCAGTATTTTTTATAATCGCACCAATAGGAGTACCGGTAGTTTTTCCATTGTAGATTCCGCTAAGAATTTGCACATTATCAGCTTCATTGCGCTTGGTGGAATAAACTTCTTTTGCGGGTTTTCTACGTCCCATTTCCTTGGAAATAATTTCGGTATCAATATCAAAGCCTGAGGGGAGTCCGTCAATAACAACACCGATAGCAGGCCCGTGAGACTCTCCGAATATGGAAACTTTTATGTTTTTTCCAAAAACACTACTCATAAAATTCAACCTCTCCTCCAAGAGAAATAAAATCCTCCCAGAACTCCGGATATGATTTTTTAACTGCTTCATATCCTTCTATTTCAACAGCCCCGCTGCAAATAGATGAAGCTGCTGCTACAGCCATTACTATCCTATGATCCCCTGAGCCGTAAGCTTTTCCGCCGGTTAAATGAGGCTTGCCTTTTATTACCAGCTCATCATATTTTTCAATGATATCAGCACCCAAAGCATTTAATTCTTTGCATGTTGTCATAAGACGGTCAGATTCCTTTATACGGAGTCGGGCTCCATTAGTAATAGATGTTACCCCATCGGCTTTAGATGCAGCTACGGCAATTGCAGGAACCAAATCAGGGCATTGAGATACATCTATTATTATACCTTTTAGTTCAGACCTATTAAATGTTATCTCCTGCTCATTGATTTCGGGCACAGCTCCCATTTCTTTTAAAATATCAAGGATAATTTTATCACCCTGGAGGGAATTTAGATTTAAACCCTTCAAGGTTAATTGTCCTGAAATTGCCCCCATAACACAAAAAAATGCAGCCTGGGACCAATCGCCTTCAACGATATAATAGGGAATAGCTTTATATGTTTGATTACCCGGAATTACTATTCTTTTGTAATCAGCGTCATGTTTAATATTAATACCAAATTCATTAAGTACTTGTATTGTCATTTGTATATACGGAAGGGATTGTAATTCGCCGGTTATGTTAATTTCAGAGTTCTCTTCCAGAAGCGGCAATGCAAACAACAGGCCTGATATAAACTGTGAGCTCACATTCCCCGAAATATTAAAGGTTCCGGGAATCAACTTTCCGGAAAGAAAAATCGGCATTTTACCCTCATTATCCTTATAGGTTATGCCCTTTTCGGTAAATAGATCTTTATATATTTCAAAGGGTCTTTTTGTAAGCCGTCCGCTTCCTGTTATTGTTGTAGGTGATGAATCCAGTCTGGTTATCGGCATCATAAAACGAGCCGTTGAGCCGGATTCTATACAGTCTATGACTTTTTCTTTTGGTGAAATATTACCATTGGAGTTAACAGTAATCAGTTTTCTCCCAATGTAATTCAGGCTGTCCTCGATTTTTATTTCAACGCCTAGGGAAGCAACCGCCCCTAAAGTAGCATTAATATCATCAGATAATACCACATTATCTATTTTACATTTACCGTTAGCTAAAGATGCGCAAATAATAGCTCTATGAGCCATGCTTTTTGAGGGCTGTGCCTTTATTATCCCATGAAGGGGCTTTGATTTAATCCTTAAGTATGCCATGGATTTTGTCCTCCAGCTCTTTAAGATCAATTTCAATAAGCCTGCCCTGCCCGATTTTTTCTATGTAGGCTATGGTTATTCTCCCGGATCGATTCTTTTTATCCAGTGATATCGCTTTTATTATCTCAGTAGTATCCAATTCGGGCCAATTTGTAGGAAGCCTATACTTTTTCAAAGCCTTAATTATCTTTTCAGATTCTCCCTTTTCTGTAAGCCCCATTTTTTCGGTAAGGTTTGTAATAATAATCATTCCGATAGAAATTGCTTCACCGTGTGATAATCCGGAATAATTCTGTACTCTTTCTATGGCATGACCGATAGTATGCCCAAAATTTAGTAATTGGCGTATGCCGTTGTCCTTTTCATCCTCTTGTACAACACTTCTTTTTATATTGCAGCTTTCAAAAATATACTCATCAAGATTTTTTGATATAGATTTTCTGTCATACAGATTGTCATCTTTAACAAGTTCATTATAAAGGCTGTAATCTTTTATTAAACCATGCTTTAACAGCTCTGCCATACCATCCGAAAAATATCTGTCATTTAAGCTTTCCAATAGCATAGGATCGGTGTAAACCGAATCGGGTTGATAAAAAGCTCCTATAAGATTCTTTCCCTGAGGAAGATCAACAGCAACCTTGCCTCCGATACTTGAGTCAACCATTGCCAAAAGTGTAGTCGGAATTTGAATATATCCCATTCCCCGTAAAAAGGTAGCAGCCGCAAGGCCTGCCATATCTCCTGTTACTCCGCCGCCTAATGCGACAACTATATCACTTCTGGTAAATGCATGATTTGCCAGCGCATCATAGATTGCATTTAGGGTCGCAAGATTCTTACTTTTTTCTCCTGCCTCAAATATTATCGGAATAGTAAAAAAGCCCTTTTGCTCAAGCTTCTTCACAAATTCATTTCCATAAAGTTTAAAAACATTGCTGTCAGATACAAGGGCTATCTTTTTCCCGGAATATTTTTCTTGAAAAATGCCCGGCAACCGATTAAAAAGACCAGATTCTATATAAATTTCGTAGGTTTTACCCTCTGTTTTTACAATAAGATTTTTCACGGGCTAAACCTCCAGTTGTTTTTCCTCTACCTTGGCCAGCATCTTAATTTTTGGAATAATCGATGCGTATTCGGCAGGTGTTATAGATTGTTCTCCGTCGCTTAATGCACGTTTAGGGTTGTTGTGCACCTCAATAACAACACCATCTGCACCTGATACTAAAGCTGCTTTAGACATAGTCCCCACCATCCATGATCTTCCCGTACCATGGCTGGGATCAACTATAATAGGTAAATGGCTTAGTTTTTTAATGGCCGGCACCGCACTTAAATCCAAGGTGTTTCTTGTATATGTTTCGAAGGTTCTGATACCTCTTTCACAGAGTATGACACTTTCATTTCCTTCGCTTAAAATATATTCAGCTGACATTAACCATTCTTCCAAGGTAGCTGATAATCCACGTTTTAATAATATAGGTTTATTTGTTCTTCCCAACTCCCTAAGCATAACAAAGTTTTGCATATTTCTGGCACCTATTTGTATAATATCTACATCCTCAACGAATCTATCCAAAACATCGGTAGACATAATCTCTGATACAATAGGCAAGCCTGTTTCAGCTCTGGCTATCTTTAAAAACTCTAAGCCTTCTAGTCCCAAACCTTGGAAGCTATAGGGTGAAGTTCTTGGTTTATATGCGCCGCCTCTTAAAAATGATGCCCCGGTTTTTTTCAATTCTTTCGCAATAGATACTATCTGTTCTTCACTTTCAACCGAACACGGGCCAGAAATAATAACAAAATATCCTTCACCGATTTTTCTGCTATTTACCTCAATTATCGAATCATCGGGATGAAACATTCTATTTGCTTGTTTAAATGGTTCCGTTACTTTTAAAACATTCTGGACAATGTCATAGGAGGAAAAATACAACCTATCAAGTTTAGTTGTATCTCCTACTAATCCTACAATGGTGGTATCAACACCCACCGAAATATGAACATCCAGTCCCATTGATTTAATGCGGCTTAGCAGCTCATCGGTCTGCTCTCGGGAAGCTCCGGGCTTCAAAACTAAAATCATAAATAAACATCTCCTACCATACTACAATTATTCACTGATTTAATAACGAGAATAAAGATTTTTCCCATCACCGATGTAGTGAGTTGGGGTACTGTCTCCCTCGAGTTTCAATGACTCGGGACCTGTTCGAAATCTTCGATTTCGGTAACGGGTGATGTCATTATTAAACTACTTAGCTAAAAAACTCATTATATATACTAATTATGGCATTATCAGCATCGATGATGTTGAC
>CAYMLJ010000029.1:5878-12549 GCA_964391395.1 uncultured Ruminiclostridium sp.
TAAAAAACTCATTATATATACTAATTATGGCATTATCAGCATCGATGATGTTGACACCTATCATAATACTTACCTCAGACGAACCCTGATTTATCATTCGAATATTAATATTGTTTTTTGCCAAAGCTTTTGTTATGCGGCTCATTATACCTACGGTACTTGTCATTCCCTCGCCAACTACCATAATCATAGCTAAGTCATATTCAAGAATTACGCTGTCAACACGCAGCTCTTTGGCAATCCTTTCCATAATACGGCTCTTTTTTTCATCATTAAGGTGCTTTTCACGTACAATAATTGAAATATCGTCAATTCCTGAAGGCATATGCTCAAACGGAATGCAGTCCTCTTCAAGAATCTGAAGAACCTTACGACCAAATCCGATTTCCCTGTTCATCATGTATTTATTAATATTTATTGAACAAAAACCTTTGTCTCCAGCAATTCCAGCAACCGGGCAATCGTTAATTTCTCTTGTCGGGGTTATCATAGTACCAAAGGAAGTCGGATTATTTGTATTCTTAATATTAACAGGGATACCTCTTTGAAATACTGGTTCCAAGGTTTCTTCGTGAAGTACAGAAAAACCGGCATATGATAACTCACGCATTTCCCTGTATGTCAGTTCCGAAATAGCCTTTGGTTTGTTAATCAGTTTCGGGCTTGCAACAAATACTGAATCCACATCAGTGAAGTTTTCATATACATCAACCTCTAACGCTGCAGCTAAAATTGACCCTGTAATATCAGAGCCTCCTCTTGGGAAGGTAACAATCTCACCCGATAAAGAGTAGCCAAAGAATCCGGGGAAAATAATGATGCCTTCAATGTCTCTAAGTTTTGAAAGATTTTTGAAGGATTGGGGAAGTACTCTTGCATTTCCATACTCATCATTCAAAAATAGGCCGGCATCCTTAGGGTTCATGTATTGTGCAGGTATACCTTGGCTTTCAAAATATGAGGCAACAATACGGGCTGCATTGTCCTCTCCGGCTGCTTTCATTCGATCCATAAATTTTTCGGCCGAATTATAACTCATTGAAACTCTTGTTCTCAGATTGTTTTCTATATCGGTAACAATGTGCTCACTAAGACCTAAATCGTGGGCTATCTCCGCATAACGCGCGATAATTTCATTAAGAACTGATTCGTAATCATTGTTTGAAAGATATTTATTTGCACAATCGATAAGCATATCGGTAACCTTGACATCGCTATCAAAGCGTTTTCCCGGTGCCGATACCACAACCACACGTCTATCCTTATCGCTCGTAATTATGGAATAAACCTTTTTAATCTGCTCGCTGTTTGCCATAGATGTTCCGCCAAATTTACATACCTTCATATTTTTCCTCCGAAAGGGATTTAATCTTATTATAATCACGCAGTAGCTTGCTGCCAATCAATCTTCGCTTGCGCTCGCTTTCTTAGGCAATCCTTGCATGGTTGCTACTACTGTTTCCTTAAGTCGCTTCGCTCCTTGTAAACAGTGTAGCAACCGACGGGCATGGATGCCCTAGTGCCGCGGTGCCATGGACGGCAAGGAGCGGCCTTCATATAAAAAAGGTAAAGGGTTAGCCCTTTACCTTCCAATTTTATATTGTACACTAAGCCTTGTCAACATTCGCTAATTAATTTTTTCGTTTCTTTAGCAATAGCCAGCTCTTCATTGGTGGGAATTACAAGAGTCCTTACTTTTGCATCTTCTTTACTTACATCTATTTCAATTCCTCTTATCCCATTTTTACTATCGTCTATTGAAACTCCTAAAAATTCAAGTCCTTCACAAATCATAGAACGCATTATACCATTATTTTCTCCAATACCTGCTGTAAATACAATAGCATCCAAGCCGCCCATGGCACATGCATAAGAGCCAATAAACTTCTTAACCTGATAAGCAAAAACCTCAAGTGCAAGAGCCGCCCTTTGATTACCGTCCTTTACAGCTGCGTCTAAATCCCTGAAGTCACTGCTTACCCCGGAGAGTGCCAAAACTCCTGATTTTTTATTCATAATAGTATCCATTTGCTCAGTAGTGAGGTCTTCCTTATGCATAATAAAGGTAACAGCCGCAGGATCAATAGTACCGCAACGTGTCCCCATAGCTAAGCCGTCCAGAGGGGTAAAACCCATAGATGTATCCACTGTCTTACCACAATCAACCGCTGCAATACTGGAACCATTACCCAGATGGCATGTGACTATTTTAAGCTTATCAATCGGCTTCCCAAGCATGTGTGCTGCACGTTCCGCAACATATTTATGACTGGTTCCGTGGAAACCAAACTTACGGATCTTATATTTCTCGTAATATTCATATGGAAGCGCATAAATATAAGCTTTCTTAGGCATAGTCTGATGAAAAGCTGTATCAAACACAGCTATCTGGGGAACGTTGGGCATAGTATGCTGGCATGCTTTAATTCCTGTTATATTTGGAGGATTATGTAGCGGAGCCAGTTCAATACATTCTTCCAGTGTTTTCATGACCGCTTCGTCTATTATTACTGATTTAAAGAACTTTTCTCCGCCATGAACAACTCTGTGACCAACAGCCTTTATCTCTTCAAGGGATTCTATAACACCCCATTGTTCATGGGTAAGTACCCTTATAAGAGAAGCAATTGCATCCTTATGATCTTTCATTTCTATTTCTTTTGTAACAGTTCTATCGTCAAAGGTTTTATGCTTAATAAGAGAACCGGGCAATCCAATACGATCGCAAAGCCCCTTTGCCAAAACAATCTCCTCTGTCATACTGATTAATTGGTACTTTAATGATGAACTACCTGCATTGATAACCAAAATCTTCATATAATGTTTTCCCCCTGTAATGCTAATCTTTATTCTTGAGCCTGCACTGCTGTTATTGCAACAACACCTGCTATATCTTCTGCTGAACAACCTCTTGAAAGGTCATTTATTGGCTTTGCTATGCCCTGAGTAATCGGGCCATATGCCTCGGCTTTAGCTAATCTCTGTGTCAATTTGTAGGCAATGTTACCGGAATTAAGATCCGGAAATACCAAGACATTGGCTTGTCCTTGTATAGGACTATCCTTAGCCTTTGCTTTTGCTATTTCAGGTACAATAGCGGCATCAACCTGAAGTTCACCGTCCAAAAGCAACTCGGGAGCCTTTTCCTTGGCCAGTCTGGTTGCTTCTACAACTTTGTCAACTAATTCGCTTTTTGCACTTCCATAGCTTGAGTAGGAAAGCATTGCAACCTTTGGTTCAGCCTCTACAAGAGTTTTAAATGTTTTTGCGGAGCAAACCGCAATTTCAGACAGTTCTTCAGCATTTGGATTCTCTACAAGTCCGCTGTCTGCATATAGAAATGTTCCTTTATGCCCATATTCACAATCAGGTACACACATAATAAAGAAAGCAGATACCAACTTTACATTGGGAGCGGTTTTTAGGATTTGAAGAGCCGGTCGAAGCGTATTGGCTGTTGAATTAATTGCACCGGCAACCATACCGTCGGCCTCACCTTTCTTAACCATCATAACTCCCCAATAGAGAGGATCTTTCATTATTTCTCTGGCTTTTTCTATAGTCATTCCCTTATGCTTACGCAGTTCATAAAGAGTATTTACATAATCATCTATTTTATCGGATTTTAATGGATTTTCAATTTTTGCCCCTTCTATATTTAAATCTCCTTTAAGGGCATTGATTTTGTCCACTTCACCAACCAATACAATATTTGCATAGCCTTGCTCCAATACCATAGCTGCTGCTTTTATAGTACGAATATCAGTACTTTCAGGAAGAACAATGGTTTTTTTACTTTCTTTAGCTCGCTGTGTAATTCTGTCTAAAAATTGACTCATTTCAGATTGCTCCTTTCAATTGCGTTGATATATTTTAGTGTTTCAAAAAACATAAATAAAGATTACGTATTACCAATAATTTAGTTATTTACATAATGATTTATGATGCCTATAAAATTATAATACAAATGTTTTTTGTATACAAGTTATACGGCAAAAATACTTCGATAAAAATGAAAAAGGATAGATAATTCTACCCCTTTTTTCAATTTAGCAATTTTCTGCTCCTTTTGCAAACATTTCTTTTAATTTATCTATATTTTTCCCCGCTGCATTTTTAATTGTAGTAGTCATATGGTTAAATAGTATTCTCATCTGATCAGTTTCCACATAACGCTTTATCTTTAAAGTAGTTGTTTTGATTAGATCCTCATAGCCGAAAACATAATAACGAATAGTTTTATAAACAGGCATCAGTTTATTGATTTCCTTTACAGCGCCGTCCAAAAACTTTTTTATAGCATGCTCATCATCGGGTGATTTTACAACCTCTGTAATATTCTCTTTGTCGAGAACTATCTTTGCACAGATATCAACAGTTCCTTCTTTTGTTGTTTCACCCCATACCAAAGATTCCTTGACATAAGGCACTTTATTAATATAATTCTCCAGCTCTTCCGGAAAGACCTTCTTACCGTTATTTAATACAATCATAGTCTTAACTCTGCCGGTTACTTTAATTAAACCTTTTTTATCAATTCGCCCTAAATCCCCTGTATGAAACCATCCGTCCACAATTGCTTCTTTGGTAGCTTCTTCATTTTTCCAATATCCAAGCATAACATTGTTGCCTTTGATTACCAATTCTCCTGAACCGCTGCTGTCAGGATTTGCAATAGCAATTTTAACACCGGATAGAGGATTACCACAGGTACCGGTTTTGCGCACACGATCATTTCCTCCTGCCACAACCGGTGATGTTTCTGTAAGTCCATAACCCTGATAAACCTTGACACCTATACTTTCATAAAATTTTGTTGTGTCATTTTCCATTGCTGCGCCGCCGGTTACTATAACTCTCAGCTTGCCTCCAAATGGCTCTAATAGCTTTTTAAAAAGCTTTCTGCGTAAATCAATTCCTAAATGTGAAAGAAAATTTAAAATACCCATGAGAGTATTGATCTTTTTTCCCATACCCTTTTTCTTTATTTCATCTAATATTTTCCCCTTAAATTTATCAAAAATCAAGGGTACTCCGATAAGACAGACAGGCTGGTATTCGGTGAGGTTCTTTGATAGATATTTTAGACCGTCACTAATAGAGACTGTCATACCTAAGAACAGTGGGAATAATAGACCTGTGGTATTCTCAAAGGTATGATGCAATGGCAGAATAGAAAGAACCGAATCTCCCGGTTTAAAATGAACAACTCCGCCAAGAGACATAATGTCAGAGCATATATTTCTATGGCTTAACATAACAGCCTTTGAACTTGCAGACGTCCCCGAGGTAAACAGTAAAACTCTTAGAACATCAGGGTCGGGATCTATATTTATATATTCCTTATAACCGGTATCTAAAAGTTCTTTACCTTTATTAAGCAGATTCTCGAATGAAAAGAATTTCGAATTATCAATATAATCATCCTTTTCCGGGTTCATACAAATTAATGCTTTCAAATTTTTGTTGTTTTTTGAAATACTCTCAATGGTCTGAGCAAATGATTGAGAATATACTAAAGCGTCTATCTCTCCTCTTTCAAGCATTAATTCAATTTCATTGGGAGGAAGCATTCTATCGAGAGGTACGGCCACACCTACTCCATTTGTTGTAGCTAAATAAGAAACAATCCACTCATAACGGTTTTCACCAATTATTGCAATATGGGAATTTTTAAGACCCAATTCTATTAAAGAACTGCCAAAAGCATTAACATCATCATAAAACTCCGGGTAGGTTTTCATTATTGTTTCTAAGCGCGGTTCGCTACGAAACTTAAAAGCAATATTCGAAGAGTATTTATCCGCACACATTTTAAGCATCTCTTTGAGAGTGTTTATTTTGGGAACGTCATAATATGATTTCCCTTCGGTAATTTTTACTATATTTAGAGTATCCCGCATAAAGATAGCCCCCTTTGTTAGTATTTATATAAAATAGTTTCATACAATAAGTTATAAATATAATAACACATTTCGGCATTACTTTGTAATATAAAACAGTTATTAAATCAAATACCTAAAAAGATTCTTCTAAGCGGGATAAAACGTCTTATTCCAAGTTCTTTTAATACTTTTTTATTTAATATATCGTATAGGTCTTTAACCGTTTTATATTCTTCAGAATTTACTTTATGTCCTCCGTACCTCACCTTTGAAAAAATTTCAGTTATATCTCTAAAATTATGTTCAGGGAAATAATACACTTTATCTATTCGTGCCGCAAATTCTCTTGCTGTCTCGCCAGGTTTAAATTTATAGCCCAGATAAAATAACCAAAGAATCATACTTTTGTATAATAATAATATTCGCTTTTCATTTTTCGATATTTTTAATATCAGCATACTTATTAGTGTAACTGATAGATTTATTAATATACAAATTACTATTAATCCAACTAGAATATATAAAAATATATAAGAATAATTTACTTCACTTCCAATTTCGTATTCATTTATTATGGGAGTATAGCCAGTAATATCATCTTCGAATCTAAATCTTTCCATCATTTCCTCATATGATGAATAACTATTATAGTCAATGTAATCTGAAAGTATTTTATAATCCATAGTTCCGGCATAAATGATTGTCGGCTCGAAAATAAGCCAACCAAAACCTTCAAAATAAACTTCAACCCAAGCATGGGCATTCATATTGGTAACAGTATATATA
>CAYMLJ010000029.1:12649-14053 GCA_964391395.1 uncultured Ruminiclostridium sp.
GTTTCCCAAAACGCTATTGAATCCTTATAAAGATTCTTGCGACTAAAGCTTAAAGCCTTTTTAAATAATTCTTCCCCATACATTGGCTGTATATAATCTATTTTATATGAATTACCCCTTCTTAGCGTATCCAAAGACATAGCGATTTCATCAACAAGCTCATAAGTCGGCATTATGTTGTCATCAGACAGTTTGATTGGTATTAAAGACTTTAAAGGAATAAATAAATTATTTGTTATCAGATTCCTTATTTCTATTTCCATAGAATATAACGGAAACAAAATATCATTAAGGCGCCCTTGTGCCAAGTCTTCCAAGAATAACGCATCATCGTCAGATATATCGGGAAAAACCCTGTCAATGGGTATATTAGACCAGCCTCTTCTAATTTCGGTAAAGTCTTTATTATTTCCACCCGAGGACTGTTGGTTTGATCTTACCCAAGTATTATTTTCATACCAATTATATGCCGCCCCGCGAAGATATGATCGTTTGTCGGCTTTAACTTTCATAACCTCATTATATCTCGGAGTTATGGGACCGCCTAAGCGGTTATTTTTTTCATTACCAAAGCCTGTTGAGGTCAAGCTAAAGTATTCCATTTTCTGAGTGACAAAACGTTGTTCATATAAGATGTAGGCATCGTTAATTTTTTTATCTAACCAAGCCCACTGAATTGGTTGACTGCTTTTCGGTATCATGAAAATAATTAACACTATTATTATTGCTATGGGTATTGTAAAAAACATAAGACTTCCCGATTGTAAATCATCTGATGATAATCCTAATTTCTTTTTTCGTAAGTATACTTTATTTATATATGACAATATTGTAAGAACTAAATACATAGCAAAAAGAAACCTGTTTTCTTTTGCTGACATATACCATGAAAACAAAAACATAAGTAAAACAATAACAGAAAGTATATAAAAGCTTTGAAAATGCTTAAAAAGGATTATAACAAGTAAAGATGCTAAAAGTGCTGTTAAAAGAAGGGTTATATTTGCAAAGAGCGAAATTTGTTCACTTGAATAGGAGATATTGTAATAGATACTATGCCAAAGAGCCAATACTCCTTCGGTTACTTGCAATATAGGCTTAAATAAAGGATTATCTGACCAGCAAGCATATGTAATAAAACTACTTATCACCAAAGAAAACAAAAAAAAGATTCTTATAGCCATTCGAGATAAAAAAACTATATTGATAATTCCATATGTTATTAAAGACATTAGAAGCACATTTAATAACGGTAACTTTTTATAGACTATCACTGCAATTAGGCTCACTAAAATTATAATATATAAAGAACCCATAATAAAAATGAAAAGACCGTTCAACTTACGCTTCATAGGCCTGCACCCCTATATTATCTCTTCCTTTTACTATCTCCGATTGGGTCCC
>CAYMLJ010000029.1:14153-15406 GCA_964391395.1 uncultured Ruminiclostridium sp.
GTTAAAGGAGCTAACGACAGTTTCATGCTTTTCATGTTTTTACATATAATTTGGCCTTCGATATACATATTTATGGTAATATAAGGAATATAAAGAATACTGCTGTTTTGTATTAATAAATAATAAGATGCGCATTCTCCTTTAACAAATATACGCTCATTTAGCCGTTCGCTTATTTTAAGAAATATATATATTATGACAAGATGTAATGCCGACATTATTGGTAGAGAAATCGCCAAATATAAGAGCATATAAGGGAAAAAGCCGCCATAGAAATATGCATATATTAGACATACCATAAAAACCATACAATACCTAAATATATTTCTTTCAGAATTAATTTTCTCTTTAGTATATATTCCACTGTCTTGATCTATCTTTGGCACAGAATTCACATCCTTTAAATATCAATGGACAGCAGTTTTATGGCTTAGAAATTATAGGTACTTTTTTTTGTTGTACAATTTCGGTAATAATACTTTCATTCCTTACACGTTTTATTCTGGCTTCCTGCTTTAGAATAATCCTATGGCTTAGAATTGATACAGCTATATCTCTTATATCTTCCGGAATAACATAATCTCTGTCATCATACACAGCAGCGGCCTGAGCAGCTTTAAAAAGGCTGATTGAAGCACGGGGACTACACCCCAATGAAATTTGTTCGTGACGTCTGGTTGATGCTATGATGTCAATAATATATTCAGCAAGACTATCGTCAACCTTCACATCTTTTACCTTTTGTTGTAGCTCATTAAGCTCATCCAAGGTTACAACACTATCCAAATTCTCAAGGGGATTATTCTTTTGAAAACGATAAAGAACATCTATTTCTTCTGTTTTTGTCGGATATCCCATAGAAATTTTCATTAAGAATCTATCGATTTGAGCCTCCGGCAATGGATATGTACCCATGTATTCTATAGGATTTAAGGTTGCAATAACCATAAAAGGTTTAGGGAGCTTATAAGTTTTGCCATCTACAGTAACTTGCTTTTCTTCCATAGCCTCAAGCATGCTGGCCTGTGTCTTTGGCGAGGTTCTGTTTATCTCATCAGCAAGAATAATATTGCTCATAATACTGCCGTTTCGATATTCAAATTCATTTGTTTTTTGATTATATACACTAAATCCGGTGATGTCGGAAGGCAAAATATCAGGGGTAAATTGGATTCGATTAAAGGAAAGCCCCAGAGACTTAGCCATTGCATATGCCATTGTTGTCTTACCTATTCCGGGAACATCCTCGATTA
>CAYMLJ010000030.1:0-2422 GCA_964391395.1 uncultured Ruminiclostridium sp.
TTAAACAAACTCTTTGTCGAAAAGGACAGTGAGGATGTATTAATTTCAAGAATCGTGGCTATGGCCAGAGAAAAAGACATTCCGATACAATATCTTGAGCGAAATAAGCTTGACTCCATATCTCAAACCAGAACTCATCAGGGTGTTATTCTGGAGGTTGCGGCTAAGGAATATGTTGAGATTGAGGATATACTAAAGATTGCCGAAGAAAAAGGGGAAAAGCCATTTGTGATTGTTCTTGACGGCATTACCGATACAAATAATTTAGGTTCGATAATCAGAAGTGCCGAATGTGCGGGGGTACATGGTATAATCCTTCCTAAGCGCCGCTCCGCAACTCTTAACGCAACAGTGGCGAAAGTAGCGGCAGGAGCATTAGAATATGTTCAAGTAGCCCGAGTTACAAATTTGGTTCAAGCCCTGAGATCACTTAAAAATGAAGGATTGTGGATTATAGGTGCCGACATGGACGGGGAAACAAGTTTCCAGGATGCGGATCTTACAGGTCCTACCGCGCTTGTTATCGGAAGCGAAGGAGAAGGTTTAGCAAGATTGGTAAAAGACGAATGCGACCTAATGGTCAAGATACCCATGAAGGGTAAGATTTCATCGTTAAACGCTGGTGTTGCGGCCGGACTTATATTGTTCGAAATATCAAGACAAAGAGATAAAATGTAAAAAATTAATATAGGCTCTTCCGAAAGGAAGAGTCTATAATGTTTAGTGCAGGAACGTGAATGGTATAAATACCTCTGGGGGGATAATATGAAGCGTCAATCAAAGTTTCTCTTTATGGTTATTATTATAATGTTATGCTTTATTGCTATAAATCTTTTTTTTGTACAACAATATATTCGAGTTGTTGAAAATGATGCTGAAAATATAAATAGTTTTGGAATAATAAGAGGATCAATCCAGAGGTATGTAAAGCTTGAAATAGCTGGTGCTGAAAATCAGAAGGTTAAGGATACTATTAATTCACTTTTAGAACAATATGAAGACGATAATATACCTTATTTAAAAAGTATCGGGGATAAATGGGATAAAATCAAGGAAGCAGCTTTACAGTATAGGGAAAACCCCAGTTTGGAAAACAGTGAGCTTTTATTAAGAGCTAGTGAGGAAGGTTGGGAAATTACAGATCAGGCTGTTCTTATAAACCAATACATAGCAGAAAATAATATAACCCGCTTGACCCTTCCGCTTATCTTTCTTGTGCTGGAGTTTGTAGTGGGATTGGCTCTTCTTTACATTGTGAAAAAGTATGTATATGATAATTTAGAGAAATTTGCACTGTATGATTTGCTTACCGATATATACAGCAGAAGGTATTTTTTTGAATATATTAATAAGGAGATTTCAAGGACTCATAGAAAAGAGTATGAATTCTCGGTTATTATGCTTGATATAGACCGCTTTAAAAATGTTAATGATACCTATGGGCACGCTAAAGGCGATTATGTGCTGAAAACTATTGCTAAAATAGTTAATGATACTATCCGAAATTCTGATATCCTTTCAAGAATAGGCGGAGAAGAATTTACAATTATATTGCCTGAAACAAAAATAGAACAGGCTACGGCAATGGCTGAAAGAGTCAGACAAGCTGTTGAGAATTATATCTTCGATACGGTTGGGAATCTTACCATAAGCTTAGGCGTTACATCAAATAAGCCTGATGACAATAGCGATAGAATTTTTAAAAGAGTTGACTCTGCATTGTATTTAGCAAAAAATAGCGGCAGAAATCGCGTTTGTGTGGAAGAATAGAGAAACTTTTAATTTTGAGGAGGTATTTAGTGGCTGTTGACATAAAAATAATCAAGAATTTAGCCGACCTTGCGGCTATTAATATTGAAGAAAAAGAGCTTATAAGCTATGCCCAAGAACTTGATATGATTATTAAGTATATGGGTAGATTGAAGAACCTCGATACAGGTGATACAGAACCTATGGAGCATATTTTGGACGTTAATAATATATTCCGTGAAGATGATGTTACTAACAGAAATATAAAAGATGAGCTAATAAAAAATGCATCTATTGCAGAAGATGATTATTTTATTGTACCTATGGTGGTAGAGTTGTTATGAGTATATGCAAAAAGACCATTATGGAAACAGCTGAATTGCTCAGATCCAAGAAGATCGGTGCTGTAGAACTGACTAATGAGTATATAAATAAAATAAAACAGGAAAATCCGGATATTAACGCGTACGTGACTATTTGTGGAAATGAGGCTGTTAAAGCTGCGGAGGCTGCTCAAAAACTCCTGAATTCAAATGATAATATATCACATCTTTGCGGCATCCCAATGGGATTAAAGGACAATATCTGCACAAAGAACATCAGAACTACCTGTGCTTCAAGAATGCTTGAGAATTTTTCACCCCCTTATTCGGCAACAGTGTATAATAAGCTT
>CAYMLJ010000030.1:2522-7292 GCA_964391395.1 uncultured Ruminiclostridium sp.
GGATTCTACTTCTGTAAAAAGACCAAATGTAGACTATTTAGGGGGTATAGAAAAGAAGGTTGACGGTATAAAAATTGCCTTACCTAGGGAATTCTTCGATCCGGTATTGGATGAAGATGTTAAAACCTGTATAAATGACACATTAAGAAGATTGGAATCATTCGGGAACCTTTTGTCTGACTGTTCACTTCCTACAATAGAAAATGCTGTGCATGCATATTACCTGATATCTTCTTCTGAAGCCAGCTCAAACCTGGCAAGGTATGATGGAATACGATATGGTCACAGAAACAAAGAGGCTGATAATATATCGGATCTTTATAGAAATTCTAGGGCAGAGGGCTTTGGTCGTGAGGTAAAAAGGCGTATCCTTTTAGGCACCTATGCCTTAAGTTCAGGGCATCAGGAGGAGCTTTATAAAAAGGCATTAAAGGTGCGGAGTATGCTTGCACAGCAATTTAGCAATGCATTTGAAAAATATGATATTATTGCAGCTCCCACGTGCCCGACAACGGCCTTCAAATTGGGCGAAAAGCTAGATAATCCACTAAAAATGTATCTAGATGATATTTATACAGTTACAGCAAATTTGGCAGGTTTTCCTGCGCTTTCAATACCCTGCGGTAAAGGTAAAAATGGCATGCCGGTAGGAATACAGCTAATAGGGAAACCATTTAGTGAAAAGCTCCTTCTCAATGTTGGCAAAACAATTGAAAAGGAAATAGGAAGACTTTAAATTAGTTAAGAGAAGGGGGGACTTGAGGTGAAATACGATATAGTTATCGGTCTTGAAATACATTCGGAACTCAAAACAAGTTCTAAGATTTTCTGTGGCTGTAAAAACGAATTTGGCGGTGATCCTAATACAAGATGCTGTCCTATATGCCTTGGAATGCCCGGCACCCTACCTGTGCTAAATAAAAGAGTATTGGAATATACCGTAAAGGCAGGTCTGGCTATGCAATGCAAGATTGCAGGCTTCAGCAAATTTGACCGTAAGAATTATTTTTATCCCGATATGCCAAAGGCCTATCAGGTATCACAGCATAATTTACCCATTTGCTATGATGGTTATGTGGATATAGATGTTGGACATGAGACAAAAAGGATTGGTATTGAACGTATTCATATCGAAGAGGATGCAGGAAAGCTTATTCATAGTTCGACCGGTCAAGGTTCTCTTATTGATTATAATCGGTGCGGTGTACCTCTAATAGAGATTGTTACAAGACCGGATCTAAATTCATCGGAAGAAGCAAAAATTCTTCTGGAAACAGTAAAAACCATTCTTGAATATACCGAGGTTTCGGACTGTAAAATGCAAGAGGGCTCACTAAGAGCCGATGTAAATCTGTCTCTCAAGCCAAAAGGTTCAAATATACTTGGGGTAAGGACAGAGATGAAGAATATAAATTCTTTGAGAGCAGTTCAAAGAGCGGCACAGGCTGAGTCAGAGCGTCAGGCCCGGATATTGGACTCAGGGCAGAAGGTATATCAGGAGACCAGAAGATGGGATGACAAAAATTACGAAAGCTTTTTAATGAGGGATAAGGAAGAAGTTATGGATTATCGATGTTTTCCCGAACCGGATCTTCCTCCCATATGTGTGCACGAAGGTTTTATAAAAGCAATTCAGGCAAGCATACCTGAGCTTCCACGTCAGCGAAGAGAAAGATATGTAAATCAGTTAGGAATACCGAAATATGATGCTGAGCTTATTACAATAAACAGGGATCTTGCAGATTTTTTTGAGAATGCCTCTGAAATCTGTGGTAATCCAAAACTTGCGAGCAATTGGATAATGACGGAAATTATGAAGAGGATGAATGAAAAAGGTGAAGACATACTTGAATCATATCTAAGCGGGGAAAATTTTGGACAAATCCTACTTCTCTTAGATAAGGGCGAGATAACCCATGCTTCAGCTATACAGGTAATAGATGTACTCTTAGAAACAGGTGAGGAACCTATTTCTATAGTAGAACGGCTGAGTCTAAGAGTACAAAGGGACGAAAACCTCGTTGCAAATACAATAAAGCAAGTAATTAATAATAATCCTCAAGCTCTTAACGATTATATTTCAGGAAAAGAAAAGGCCGTAGGTTTTTTTATGGGTAAAACCATGGCCGCACTAAAGGGAAGGGGAGACCCGTCTCAGGTAAAAGAAATTCTTGCCAAAGAGCTTAAGCGGTATCTTTGACTTAATTCTTTTTTGCTTTTATTATTTCACTTAACTTATAGATTCCGAACAAAACACAGCCAGCTATTAATAATCCTATTGCTGCGCTAAAAAAGAATCTCAATAAAAATATGATTACAGATAGGGATACTAACAAACAAATAACCATAAGCGGGTATCCAAGAACGGAGCCGAATTTGTTTATAAATGCATCTCTAAAAGATATAAAATAATTATGCATCTTTAATAACCTCCAATAAAATATTCTATAGACAATATTATATGGGCCGAGACTTTGAATAGCATAAGAGTTTAATTAGAAACATCTAATAAAAGGATTAGTATTAGACTATATAGATTAAGAAAAAATATATAATATTTTGTACCAGATTTAGCCGATATATAGCATGAATACAGTTTGTGAAAAAGAATACGAATTGACGCTAAATATTGTATCTGTTATAATCAGTTCAAAATTATTATGTGTTTGATAATTCAAGGGGGCGTTTTAACAGAAAATAAACGCCTTTTACATATTGAGGAGGACTAAGAATGGAAAGTAATACCGGGGTATTCAGTTCTAATATATTCGGGTTAAACGTATTTAACGATTCAGTAATGAGGGAACGGCTTCCGAAGGCCACTTATAAAAAATTGAAGGAAACCATTAATTTAGGTTTGCCTTTGGACCCTGATGTTGCCGAGGTAGTTGCATGTGTTATGAAGGATTGGGCCGTTGAAAAGGGAGCGACCCACTATACCCATTGGTTTCAGCCCATGACAGGAGTTACTGCCGGAAAACATGATTCCTTCTTAACACCTACCAGCGATGGAAGAGCTATTATGGAATTCTCAAGCAAGGAGCTAATAAGGGGAGAACCTGATGCGTCTTCATTTCCTTCGGGCGGCTTGAGAGTGACATTTGAAGCAAGGGGTTATACCGCATGGGATTGTACATCTCCCGCATTTGTTAAGGACAGAACCTTGTTCATACCCACCGCCTTTTGTTCTTATACCGGAGAAGCCCTGGATCTTAAAACACCGCTTTTAAGATCAATGGAAGCAATTTCAAAAGCCTCGCTCAGGATATTGCGTTTATTTGGTGATACAAATACAAAAAACGTTGTTACTACAATGGGTGCCGAACAGGAGTATTTTTTGGTAGACAAGGAATACTTTATGAAACGGAAGGATCTTATTTATACAGGAAGGACACTCTTCGGTGCAAGACCTCCCAAAGGTCAGGAGCTTGACGATCATTATTTTGGAAACCTCAAGGATAGGGTATCTCAATTTATGCATGAGCTTGATAATGAGCTTTGGAAGCTCGGAGTGACAGCTAAAACCAAGCATAACGAAGCTGCCCCGGCACAGCACGAGCTTGCACCAGTATACTCAACAACAAATATTGCCACCGACCATAATCAGTTGACAATGGAGGTAATGAAAAGCGTTGCAGACAAACTGGGACTGGCGTGCTTGCTTCATGAGAAGCCTTTTGCCGGAGTAAATGGTTCTGGTAAGCATAATAATTGGTCTCTTTCTACCAATGAAGGAAAAAACCTACTTGATTCAGGCGTAACACCACTTGACAATGCTCAGTTCCTTATTTTTGTATGTGCAGTAATCATGGCTGTCGATGAATATGCTGATTTATTACGTTTTTCAGTAGCATCGGCAGGAAATGACCACCGTTTAGGAGCAAATGAAGCCCCACCGGCTATTGTTTCGATTTATTTGGGGGAAGAACTGACAAGTGTCTTTGAACAGATTGAAACAGGTGTAACCAAGAATAACGGAAGCTGCAGAACTATTGAAATAGGTGTTTTAACTTTGCCTATTCTGCCGAAGGATACAACCGACAGGAACAGGACATCACCTTTTGCGTTTACGGGTAATAAGTTTGAGTTCAGAATGGTAGGTTCATCCCAATCCATAGCAACTCCCAATTTCATAATAAACACAATAGTATCCGATTCGCTGAACCGAATTGCCGACAGACTTGAAAAAGCATCGGATTTTCAGGCAGAGGTGCATTGTGTTGTTAAAGATATAGTTATGAAGCATAAGCGTATTATTTTTAATGGTAATAATTATTCTGAGGAATGGGTTTTAGAAGCTGAAAAAAGAGGCTTGCCAAACTTTAAAACAGCAGTTGATGCCATCCCGGCCTTAATTCATGAGAAAAATATTGAATTGTTTAAGAGAACCGGCGTTTTAACTCCCATAGAAGTTCATTCCAGATACGAAATACAGCTGGGGAACTATATAAAAACAGTGAGAATAGAAGCGCTGACCATGGCTGAAATGATAAGCCGGCAGATTCTCCCCGCAGCGCTTTATTATGTAAAACGTGTCGCAGATACTGTGTCAGCGCTAAATTCAGCGGGAGCGGACTCTAAATCAACCAAAAAGACTTTGGATAAGCTTGTGGTTCTTACATCCAGCCTAAGGATTGATGCTGATGCTCTAAATGAATCAATTGAAACTCTTGATAAAATGACCGGTGACACACTGATAAAGGCAAGAGCATATATGGAAATGGTAATTCCTATTATGGAGGATCTTAGAAATGATGCGGATAAGCTTGA
>CAYMLJ010000030.1:7392-8614 GCA_964391395.1 uncultured Ruminiclostridium sp.
GATTTATTTACCAAATAAAGCAAAGAAAATACCTGCAGCAACTGCAGAGCCTATAACTCCGGCCACATTTGGACCCATTGCGTGCATAAGCAAATAGTTGCCCGGTCTGTATTTTTGACCTTCAACTTGGGATACTCTGGCGGCCATCGGTACAGCAGATACGCCGGCAGAACCAATGAGAGGGTTAATTTTTCCGCCTGAAAGCCAACACATGAGTTTGCCTAGGAGTAAACCTCCGATAGTGCTAAAAGCGAAAGCTATTAAACCTAGAGCAATTACTTTTAAGGTTTCGGTCTGAAGGAAATTTTCGCCTACAGCTTTAGCGCCAACAGATAAGCCCAAGAATATGGTTACAATATTCATAAGCTCATTTTGGGCTGTTTTAGACAACCTTTCAGTCACGCCTGATTCCTTAAGAAGATTTCCGAGCATTAGCATACCTATAAGAGGTGCTACTGAAGGAAGAAGGAAAATGCATAAAGCGGATACAACTATGGGGAATACAATTTTTTCGGCTTTGGATACTTCCCTCAATTGCTCCATTTTAATTTCTCTTTCCTTCTTGGTGGTTAATAGCTTCATAAGAGGAGGCTGAATCATTGGTATTAGTGCCATATAGGAATAGGCAGCAATTGCTATGGCAGGTAATAAATCCTGATACAGCTTTGTTGTCAGCCAAATTGCAGTCGGACCGTCTGCACCCCCAATAATTCCTATGGATGCTGCCGCTTCGGGTGAAAAGCCAAAAGCTAGTGCCATTAAAAAGGCAATGTATATTCCAAATTGGGCAGCGGCGCCTAAGAACAGGCTGGAAGGCCTTGCAATAAGGGGCCCGAAATCAGTCATTGCACCAATACCAAGGAATATTAGCGGTGGATATATGCCCAGTTCAACTCCCTGATAAATATAGTATAATAATCCACCTGGTTGGTCGCCTAAAGGACCTTCCAGTAAACCCGTCATAGGGAAATTCGCCAATAGCATTCCAAAGGCTATCGGTAGCAGCAAAAGCGGCTCAAACTGTTTAACAACAGCCAAGTAAATTAGAACAAAGGATACAAGTATCATAACTAGCTGTTGCCATGTTGCATTGGCAAAGCCTGACATTTCCCATATCCTTATTAATGTATCTGTTAATGAGTACGTCATGAATAATCTATACCCCCTAATTTAATGATAATAGAACATCGCCGGTTGCCACAGATGCCCCTTTTGAAGTAAT
>CAYMLJ010000030.1:8714-15245 GCA_964391395.1 uncultured Ruminiclostridium sp.
GAAAACTATTCCCACACCAATAACTAATATCTGCAGACCCTCTAATAATGACATAAATACACATCCTTTACGCTTTTCTAATGGTATAGCTGACTGTTGAAGCCTTTCTTTCTTCTCTTTCCTTGAAGAACTTTTCAGCTATCTGAGGGAAAGCTATATAGGAAAGTACATCTTCATCAGATTGGGCCATGCTTCCAAGTTCTTTTTTAGTTTTGTCGAACGCAGGCTCAAGGGTATCAGCAAATCTTGTTGTAATGGGCGTTTCTTCCCCGAGAACTTTTTTTACAAGGTCTTGGTTTAATTCCCCGGGAGCTTTTCCATATTCACCTTTAAAGTATGCCTTAATTTCATTTGAAACACTCTTATATCTTTCACCCATTAATACATTTGTTGCAGCTTGAACGCCTACCATCTGGCTCATAGGTGTAACAAGAGGAGGAAAACCTAGGTCTTCTCTAACCTTAGGAGTTTCCTGCAGAACTTCATCAAGCTTATCTAAGGAATTCTGTTGTTTAAGTTGGGATATAAGATTGGAAAGCATGCCTCCCGGAATTTGATAAGCCAGAGCATCTGTATCAGTTCCCATAACATAAGGGTTCAATACTCCTGTTTCAAGGAATTTTTCTTTTATAGGTTTAAAGAAGTCATTAATCTCTTTAAGCACATCTTCTTTAAGAGTTGTTTCATAACCAAGCTGCTTAATAGCATAGTTCATAGTTTCGGTGGAAGGTTGGGACGTACCCCCTGAAAAAGCAGATATGGCAGTATCTATACCGGTGCAGCCTGCTTCTATTGCCTTGATATAGGTCATAGGGCCGAGGCCGGTTGTAGAGTGGGTGTGAAGTATTAACGGAACCTTTACGGTTTCCTTTAATGCCTTAAAAATATCATAAGCCTCTTGGGGGCCCATGATTCCCGCCATGTCCTTGATACAAATAGAATTTACGCCCATGCTTTCAAGGGTTTTGCCTAGCTTGGCATAGTTTTCAAGGTTATGAATGGGGCTAATAGTATAACAGATAGCGCCCTGAGCGTGTCCGCCCCATTTTAGGGTTTCCTCTACCGCAACCTCAATGTTTCTAAAGTCATTGAGAGCATCGAATATCCTTATAATATCCATACCGTTTTTGATAGAATATTCGACGAATTTTCTTACCACATCATCGGGATAATGCTTATATCCCAATATGTTCTGGCCTCTTAATAGCATTTGAAGCTTTGTTTTTTGAACCTTTGCTTTAATCTTTCTCAGTCTTTCCCAGGGATCCTCAGACAGGTATCTAAGACATGAATCAAAGGTTGCGCCTCCCCAACATTCAATAGAAGCGTAGCCTGCTTCATCGATTTTTTCCAATACAGGCTCGAAATCTTCGAAGGGCATTCTGGTTGCAATAAGAGATTGATTGGCATCTCTTAATACAGTTTCTGTAATGTTTACTTTCACTGGTGTCTCTCCTTTCAGCATTTCAATATAGTTAATAATTTAACAAATCCATCCAGTTTTTAATTAGTTTTCATTTATTTAGCCACTTTATAATTAAAATTATACTGGGGAATAAGACTATCCATTTCATTTTAAACAAAATTGTTACTTTACACAAGCAATTTTGCCACATTTAATTTTATTAAGTCAGGCTAAAACAGCCGATGTTGTATACTAAATACATTATGCATATCCTGTATCCCTCTGTTTGTAGGTTTTTTAACAATCTTTTAGTCTTTAAAAAACACAGAAGCTATGTTATTATATTAGAGGTCGATTAGTAATCTATAATTTTATTTTACCTTTATATTTTTTAGTTTATAAATGGAGTTGAGTAAATGAAATTCCAAGATTTTAAAGGTGGTGTGCATCCTTCTCAGGCAAAAAACACAATGGAGTGCGCTACTATCAAAATGAGTATTCCCGAAAAAGTCGTTATTCCCATGGTACAGCACATAGGAGCCCCATGCCAAGTACTGGTGAAAAAGGGTGACGCTATTAAGGTGGGACAAGTACTGGGGAACTCTGACGCATTTGTTTCAGTACCTGTGCATTCAAGTGTTTCGGGAACTGTAACATCTGTTACTGAACGGATTATTTCGGGCAGCAAGCCTGTAGTTTGTGTCGAGATTAAGCCGGATGGGCTTCAGGAAGTCTCGGAGGATGTTAAGGCACCTGTTGTTGACAGTAAAGAGAACTTTTTAAAAGCAATCAGGGATTCAGGCTTAACCGGCCTTGGCGGAGCAGGATTTCCGGCTCACGTAAAGCTTAACCCACCAAAAGATGCCAGAATTGATACGCTTATAATCAACGGGGCCGAGTGTGAACCTTATATTACCTCTGATTACCGTGAATGTATGGAAAATACCGAGAATATCATCGAGGGCATAAACCATGTACTTAAGTGGACGGGCATACCGAAGGCCTTAATAGGAATTGAGGATAATAAGCCCGAAGCCATAAAGAAGCTCAAAAATGCTGTGGAATCAATGGATAATATTACTGTTCACAGTTTAAAATCCCGATATCCACAAGGTGCAGAAAAAATGCTAATAAAGACCTTGACAGGACGTGAAGTTCCCTCAGGAAAGCTTCCTTCCCAAGTCGGTTGCCTTGTAATGAATGTTGCCAGTGTTGCATTTGTTTCCGAATACTTGAAATCAGGCATGCCGTTAATCAAAAAACGTGTTACAGTAGACGGTTCATCGGTAAAGACACCAATGAATCTTGAAGTGTTAATAGGCACCCCAATCGGTGATGTCTTTGAGTTTAGCGGCGGATTTATATCAGAACCTACAAAGCTTATTATGGGTGGCCCTATGATGGGAGTCTCATTATACTCGGATGAAATACCGGTAATGAAATACACCAATGCTTTGCTGGCTTTAAACGAAAAAGACGGAAAGATACCGGAAGAGAATGTGTGTATTAGATGCGGACGTTGCGTTAATGTCTGCCCTATGAATTTGTTACCCTTTGATATTGATAGAGTGGTTAAGGCCAATCAATATGATAGCCTTGATAAGTATAATATTATGGACTGCATTGAATGTGGATCATGCGCCTATGCATGTCCTTCTAAAAGGATGTTGGCTCAGTCAGTTAGGCTGGGAAAGGACATCCTGCGCAGAGTGGCAAAGAAGTAATATAGAAATACTATTTTTGGGGGCAGCAATGTTCCGCAGAAGATACAATGAGGGGGAATTATTTTGGAGAATACGTTATTTGTGAACTCATCTCCGCACATAAGGAGTGAGGTCACCACGCAAAGGTTGATGCTGGATGTTTTAATCGCACTAATTCCCGCAGCCTTTGCAGGAGTCTATTTTTTCGGTTTGAGAGCGGCTCTTCTAATAGCCGTCACTATTATATCAAGTGTAGGTAGTGAATATATAATCCGTAAAGCTTTAAAGAGAAAAAATACTATCGGTGATCTCAGCGCTGCTGTTACAGGGTTTATTCTGGCTTTGAATCTGCCTCCGGAATTACCTCTTTGGATGGCCATGGTTGGTTCATTCTTTGCCATAGTAATTGTAAAGCAACTTTTCGGAGGCTTGGGATACAATTTTGTAAATCCTGCACTGGCTGCTCGGGCATTTCTTATTGTTTCCTACGGAGCAAGAATGACTACATGGATACAGCCATTGACAAAATCTGCAGATGTTGACGTGTTGTCCTATGCTACTCCTTTGGGTGCTTTTAAAGAAGGAGGGCAACTTCCCGAGCTTATTGACATGTTTCTAGGTAATATAGGTGGCTCATTGGGAGAAACATCAGCTCTGGCACTTATTATTGGGGGAATCTATCTTATTGCCCGGGGTGTTATATCGTGGCATATTCCCATTATATATGTGGGAACTGTAGGTTTGTTTGCGTGGGTAGTCGGGCCGAATGGTATTTTTACAGGCAATCCGCTTTTTCATATATTAGCTGGTGGGCTTATGTTTGGAGCAATATTTATGGCCACCGATTATACGACTAGCCCCATGACAAAAAAAGGTATTGTTATTTATGCAGTTGGTTGTGGTGTTTTGACTATGCTTTTCAGGTTATATACAAATATGCCTGAGGGAGTATCATATGCCATTCTACTGATGAATGTTTCGGTACCCATGATTGATAGATATACAAAACCGGCAAGATTTGGAGGGAAAGCGCATGTTTAAGGAAATCATCAAACCATCTTTAATTCTACTTTTAGTATGCGCCTTTATTACAGGAGCCCTCGCCTATGTAAATGGCGTAACAAAGCCAATAATTGACGAAAACAACAGAATTGCCGAGCAGGAAAGTTTAATAAATGTATATAGCGATGCAGATAATTTCCTCGAAGCAAAAACTGCTGATATGCTCAAGGCTGAAGGCATTGACGTGAGTGAAAATATTGAAAAGTTATATATAGCTCAGAAAGACGGAAAATCTGTAGGATATGTTGTCGCTGTTTTTTCCAGAGGATACGGCGGGCAGATGAAAATCCTTATTGGAATAGATAATGATCTTAATATTGAAGGTGTATCTCTCACCAGTCACAAAGAAACACCGGGTTTGGGTGCAAATGCGTCGGATACTAAATTTACAGATCAATTCCTGGGAAAAGCGCCCCAGACCACGTACAACGTGGTAAAAAGAGTTCCAAATAATGAAAGTGAGATACAAGCCATTACAGCTGCTACCGTTACATCAAAAGCAGTAACAAAAGGTGTTGATGAAGCAGTGGCATTGGTTCGATCAATAGCAGGGGGTGTGTAAGATGGCCGAGAGAAAAAAGTCCTTTTCGGTTTTACTGAACGGTTTAATAAAAGAAAACCCTACTTTTAGGCTTCTTCTTGGAATGTGTCCTTCTCTGGCTGTCACTACGATGGCCAAGAATGGTTTAGGGATGGGGGCTGCAGCGACATTTGTGCTGGTGGGCTCTAATCTTGTTATTTCATTGATAAGAAAAATAGTTCCCGACAAAGTTAGAATACCGGCTTATATTACCGTTATTGCCGGATTTACAACCATCGTCCAATTGCTACTTGCGGCGTTATTACCCGAGCTAAATAAACAATTAGGTATTTTTATACCACTAATTGTTGTAAATTGTATCATATTTGCTCGTGCCGAGATGTTCGCCCAAAAAAACGGACCATTACTTTCGGTATTGGATGGTATTGGAATGGGAGCGGGGTTTACTATTGCAATAACAATTATTGGTTCTGTCAGAGAGATTCTCGGTGCAGGAACCTGGATGGGAATACCTGTTACCGTTAATATGTTTGAGCCTGCCATTATGTTTATCCTTCCTCCGGGCGGATTTTTAGTAATGGGTTTTCTGGTGGCCCTATTTAATCAGCTGACTAAGAAAAAGGATGGAGATTCTGAAAGTGAGACCGGATGTGGGGTCGGTTGCCCCGGCTGCAGCAAGGCAGCAAACGGAGGTGAAGCGTAATGAAAGAACTATTTGCAATCCTGATTGGCGCAATGTTAGTAGAAAATTTTGTACTAACTAAGTTTTTGGGGATCTGCCCGTTTCTTGGTGTATCAAAGAAGACCTCCACTGCCCTTGGTATGAGTGGTGCGGTTGTATTTGTACTTGTTCTGTCACAGGCTGTTACATGGCTTGCCAATGAGTACTTATTAGAACCAAATAAACTGGAGTATCTTCAAACAATAACTTTTATTCTTGTAATTGCCGCTTTAGTACAATTTGTGGAGACGGTATTGAAAAAGCTTATGCCTTCGTTATACAAGGCTTTGGGTGTTTATCTTCCGCTTATAACAACTAATTGCGCGGTGCTTGGTTCGGCTTTAATCTTTGTTGAACGTGACTATACATTTGTAGAATCGGTGGTGTTTGGTTTTGCCGCTGGTTTAGGTTTTACTTTGGCATTAATTTTGTTCTCCGGCATAAGAGAGCGTTTAGAAACTGCCGATATTCCTGAGGCTTTCAAAGGAATGCCTATAACTCTTATTGCCGCATCTTTGGTGTCTATAACCTTTATAGGTTTTGCTGGGTTAATTATTTCTTAAGAAAGGGGAGTGACATAATTGAGTATTTTAGTGCCTGTTGCTGTTGTCTCAGGTCTTGGACTGGTTTTTGGGTTAGGTCTTTCATATGCTTCAAAGGTTTTTGAGGTTAAAACTGACGAGAGAATTGGTGCAGTAAGAGATTTGCTCCCCGGAGCTAATTGCGGTGCTTGCGGATATTCAGGCTGTGATGGTTTGGCAGAAGCTATTGTAAATGAAGGTGTTCATGCAAGCCGTTGCCCGGTTGGAGGAATATCTGTAGTTAATGCCATATCCGATTTTATGGGTGTTGACGAGGGATCAATTGATGTCAACGTTGCCAGAGTTATTTGTCAGGGCAATTGTGATAATGTTAAAATGAAATATAACTATATAGGTATAGAGGACTGCCATGCGGCTAATGTTCTTGCCGGAGGAATGGATGCATGTAATTACGGCTGTTTGGGTTTGGGTAGCTGTGTGAAAGTTTGTCCCTTTGACGCAATTGTTGTAGAAAACGGATTGGCTGAAATAATTGCTGAAAAATGTACAGGCTGCGG
>CAYMLJ010000031.1:0-9095 GCA_964391395.1 uncultured Ruminiclostridium sp.
TCTGTGTGTTATACAGAAATAGTACATCCTGACTCTCAGAAAATTCAATATACTCCCCTAGTAAGTCAGTAGAAATATATCGAAGGTCAATTAATATGATTTTCGAGTATCCCGACAGCAAAAGTGGGGCAATGCTGCTTCCAAAGGAGTCTCTGAACAATATTAGCTCCCTGTCGATAGTGCTTTCTGGATTATCTATTGTAATAAGGGCCTTAGCACCCGAGAGATAGACATCATATGGATCTATTCCATTAATCCTATCAGGCATATATACATTACTATACGTTTTTGATTCATAATCATAAACTGCTGCTTTTTTTAGTATGTCGTTAGTCAAGTACAATAATTTATCAGGAGATATGTTTAGAGCAAGCTGTCGGTAATAAGAGCCATAAAAGGGGTATAGCTCTTTTCGTAAATATTGGCTTTCATCTATTCGTATATCACTACCTAATTCAGTGAGAAGTTTGTTGGCAGCCTTTAATATTTTGTCTTGCCTCCAATGGATATCGGTTCTGTAATAATCTTCTATAGCTAATGAATCATATAAATCAATATACTTCATATTCTCAATTCGTTGATTCATAATATCGGTCATTTTATCATAATCAAATCTCGGATAGCCGTTTTGTGAAGCTAAGTAATAATTTTTATCAGGGATTATTGAATAGTAAACCTTTAGATTTTGAAAGTATTTTTCATATATTTCATTTAGCTTTTCAGCCGCATTAATAACCGATTTCTCATTAAGCGGATACTCGATTTTATTGATATTTCCGTCAACTATATAAATTCCGTTGTTGTCCTTCTGATTAAAAAGATAAAACACGTTTACGGCTTTAATCGTTCGAAAACCATCACGAAAGACAAACTGATCCAGTGAATACTTTTCAAATTCCTCAAACCAGTCCCCTGAAAAAAGCTTCTCAAAAGTAAATTGCGGAAAGTCTGCCAGCCTTCTTCTTTCGCTGTATGAAAAAGCCCCATCAGCCTTAATGATGTTACTTACCATAAAACCAAATATAATTGAAATGAAACATATTATTACAATAATATTTTTTACATTCTTGTTCATAAAAACCTCATGTTAAAAACGAAAGTATAAAAATGGATTAAACGAGCCGTCAATCAAATATCCTGTCACAAATAAAAGTAAAATAGTATGTACTATTGGCTCAATCACATTTAAAGTCCTTTCATATTTTCCATTGGCAGCCACCCTCCTAACAAGATTTGAAACCAACGGTGTGGCTCCGATTGCAGCTATTATCAATACTACCGAATAACTTTTTATATAATAAACTGTTTCCATACTTGATATGGGCACATTAAGAAGGCCAAACATCCCTCTTAGATTTTCCAGACTTTCATTCATGCCATCTCCGTTAAATATAACAAAGCTGATAGTTATGAAAAACAGCATATATAAATGTCCGGCTACAGCAGGAAGTCTTTCGAGCACTTTGTTAAAAACATGCTTTTCAAGGGATAGAAACAAGGCAAAAAATAAACCCCATATAATAAAATTCCATTGGGCCCCATGCCAAAATCCGGTCAAGAACCATACAACAATTATGTTTCTTATCCATTTAGCGGCACTGACGCGATTCCCTCCCATAGGGATATATACATAGTCTCTGAACCAAGTACCAAGGGATATATGCCATCTTCGCCAAAACTCAGATATACTCTTTGAAATAAACGGGTAGTTAAAGTTTTCAAGAAAATGAAATCCAAATATTCTCCCTAAACCGATGGCCATATCACTGTAGGCTGAAAAGTCAAAATAAATTTGCAGCATAAAGGCAATTGCTGAAACCCAATAAAATAAAACTGATTTATCTCCTGTGTTATTAAATATTTCAACCAGCTCTCCAAGGGTATTTGCAATTAAAACCTTCTTTGACAGACCTATAATAAACCTGTTAATCCCATAAGCTACATCCGATATAGAATGGGTACGCTCATTAAGCTCTTCTTCTACGGTTGTATATCTCACTATTGGTCCTGCAATCAATTGAGGAAAGAGCGAGACATATGTAGCAAAACTCAGGATATTTTTCTGAACCTTTGCTTCATCCCTATATACATCAATAGTGTAGGATAGAATCTGAAAGGTGTAAAAGCTGATACCTATTGGTAGAGCAATATTAAGCGGAGAGATATCTGTCTTGAATATCCCGTTAACATTTTCAATAAAGAAATCAGTGTACTTCAAAAATACAAGTAATCCTATACTGAAAATTATCGAGGAGATAACCGGTATTTTTGCATACCGGCTCCTCCTCGCGTAATTAATCCATAATCCGTGAAGATATCCTGAAACAATGGAAATTATCATCAATACAGAATATATTGGCTCACCATAGAAGTAGAAGAAAAGGCTTGCCAATAAAAGAACATTGTTTTTCAATTTCCACGGGGATAAAAAATATAAAGCTAATACTATAGGTAAAAAGTAATATAGAAAACTTACACTAGAAAAAAGCATATTAATCCTTTAGTGCAAGAAATGCATCATGCAATGCTTTTCCATTTTCATTAGTCAAAATTACAATTATGACATCACCAATATTGTCTACGATTACGTTTTCAGGTTCAACACCGACGCAAATCCATTTCATGGGATCAACATTTTCTTTTATTTCGGCTTTTATTTTCTCAATATCAGCACCTTCCTTTACCCTTACCAGATCAAGCTCATAGGCCGAGGTCGACATCTCCGGTACTGAAGCAATAGCCGACTCAAATTCAATACCTTCTTTTCCAAGATGATAAGCGCAGTTTTCGGAATTAATTTCATTAACAAGCAACCCTTCTTTAATATAAGCTCTGAAATTATCGTCAACTTCCGCAGTTTCATATATCTTGTTTAAAATATCCTCAAGACTGCCTTCAAGGTTCTCGTTCTGCTTATTGTTTCCGGTCTCTGCGGGGTCTGCTCCAGAGGGCTTTGACTGGCATGCCGCAAAGCTAAACACAAATGTTAATGTAAGTAATAATAAAAGTAGTTTTTTCATAGTAATCTCCTCTGCTATTTTTTATTGCATTTAATTAGACGGGAATGATCTTAATTGGTTCTCAACTTTAACTTGGTATTAAGAGGAATTAGACATAAGGGAAATGTTAAACTTACCTTTATCCCTTAGCTGTATTTTTTTGACATCCGACGCTCTAATAGATATAATTGAAATGAAAAATTTGGGTTTTTGGAGTGTGGTTTTTTATGTTTTCCAATAATGCGATATGGCTCGCGCAAAATGAAAATCCGGTCTATCTCCTTCCTAAAATGGCAAACCGCCACGGTTTAATAGCCGGAGCTACCGGCACAGGCAAAACGGTAACACTGAAAGTGTTAGCAGAATCATTCAGCGACATGGGTGTACCCGTTTTTCTATCAGATATTAAGGGTGACCTTGCAAGTTTGGCTGCAAAAGGCACCGAATCGCCTAAAATTCAAGATAGACTATCAATGCTAGGAATAAAATCATTTGAATTCAATTCATATCCTGTTAGGTTTTGGGATATTTTTGGCGAAGGTGGGCATTCGTTACGTACAACCATTTCAGAGATGGGATCATTGCTTTTATCAAGACTTCTGAATTTAAATGATACTCAATCCGGTATTTTGAATATTGTTTTCCGTATTGCCGATGAACAAGGCTTATTACTCTTAGACCTTAAGGATTTGCGGGAAATGATTCGATATGTAGGTGAAAATGCTAAAGAACTTACTCTAAAATATGGTAATATTTCACCCCAAAGTGTGGGTGCAATTATGAGAAGTCTGATTACATTAGAAGACCAAGGCGGCGAAAGCTTTTTCGGAGAACCGGCTTTAGATATCAAGGATTGGATGCAAACAACTTCTGACGGGCGTGGTTTCATTAATGTGTTGCATAGTGTACGGCTATTTAATTCACCATTGCTTTACTCAACCTTTTTATTATGGATGCTGTCCGAGCTGTTTGAAATACTACCTGAAGCGGGGGATTTGGATAAACCAAAAATTGTCTTTTTCTTTGATGAGGCACATTTGTTATTTGAAGATGCTCCAAAGATTCTTCTCCAAAAAATTGAACAAGTGGTGCGATTAATTCGTTCAAAGGGTGTGGGCATATATTTTATTACGCAAAACCCGATCGATCTACCCCATGATGTTTTAGGACAATTGGGAAATAGAGTTCAACATGCCTTAAGAGCGTATACACCTTCAGAGCAAAAGAAAGTTAAGGCAGCTGCTGATGCCTTCCGCCCTAATCCGGAATTCAGTACCGAAGAAGCTATAACAAACCTTGCAACCGGTGAGGCATTAGTTTCTTGCCTAGATGACGAGGGGCGCCCCTCAATTGTTCAGAGAGCACATATCCTTCCTCCCCAGAGCTCATTCGGCACCTTGGACGAGTTGGCAAGAAGAGGAATAATAAATAACTCCTCTTTAGGAGAGAAATATGATACTGTCGTAGACAGGGAATCGGCTTATGAGATACTACAGGAAAAGGCGCTTAGAGATAAAGAAAAAATTCAAAAAGAACAGGAGCTTGCCCTAAAGGAAAAAGCGAGTAAGAAAGCAGCCGGGAGGCCAAAAACATCCATGGTTGAAAAGGCTGCAAACTCCGCTGTTACGGCAATAGGGCGTGAATTGGGAAGATCGATATTAAGGGGTATATTAGGCTCATTCAAAAGATAATTGGAATAATATCGCAATTCCTTATATACTACTCTATAAAGATTAAAATAAATAATGTAAAATAATATTATGTCAAAACTTTATAATTGGAAGGAGTATTGTTATGGGACTGATTCAAGCTGCGATTGGTGCGGCTGGCGGAGTGCTGGCTGACCAATGGAAAGAATTTTTTTATTGTGAGGCACTTCCTAAAGAAGTGTTGGTATCAAAAGGCAAAAAGCGTATATCCGGGCGTTCTTCAAACACTAAAGGCAATGACAATATAATTTCAAACGGTTCAGGTATTGCTGTAGCAGACGGACAATGCATGATTATAGTAGATCAGGGTAAAATTGTTGAGGTTTGTGCTTTGCCGGGCGAGTTTACATATGATACTTCCAGCGAGCCAAGCATTTTTACCGGAAATCTTAAAGAAAGTATAATTGAGACGTTTAAAGCTATTGGCAAACGTTTTACTTATGGAGGAGACCCCGGGAAAGACCAACGAATATACTATTTTAACACCAAGGAAATAATCGATAACAAATTTGGTACACCAAATCCCATTCCCTTCCGTGTTGTTGATCGTAACATAAATTTGGACATTGATGTATCGGTTCGTTGCTCCGGAATATACTCTTACAGAATCGAGGATCCACTTCTGTTTTACACTAATGTGTGTGGAAATGTTGAATCCGAATATACCCGTGATGAGATTGATAGTCAACTGAAAACCGAGTTTGTCTCAGCGCTTCAGCCTGCATTTGCAAAAATTTCCGAACTCCAAATAAGGCCAAGCTCATTACCTGCCCATGCCTTGGAGCTTTCTGATGCAATGAATGAAGCTTTAACAAGGAAATGGCTGGATCTTAGAGGAATTGCAATTGTATCCATCGCTCTTAATCCTATAACCCTACCGGAAGAGGATGCAGAACTGATCAAACAGGCACAGCGTACCGCTATTATGCGTGACCCTACAATGGCTGCAGCAACCTTGGTGGGTGCTCAGGCGGATGCTATGAAGGCGGCTGCCTCCAACCAAGGCGGGGCCATGACGGGCTTTATGGGAATGGGAATGGCTCAGCAGGCAGGGGGCATGAACGCTCAGAACCTTTTTGCTATGGGTCAGCAGCAACCCCAGCCACAACAATCAACTCCTCCTCAACCTTCCATTGGTAATGCAAACCTTTGGACATGTGAGTGTGGTACCCAAAATTCCGGCAAGTTCTGTCATAATTGCGGCAAACCTACACCATCAGGTGCTATTCGTTATCGTTGTAATAAATGCGGATGGGAACCGTCAAACCCCGCACAGCCACCCAAGTTCTGCCCTGAATGCGGAGATTTATTTGATGATAATGATAAGCAATAAGCCAAACCAATAAAACAACAAAATGGAATAGATCGGAGATGAGGTTATGCCGGAGTTACTTGAATACAAGTGTCCTTCCTGCGGTGGAGCCATTAATTTTGATAGCAGTCTTCAAAAGATGAAGTGCCCCTATTGTGATACAGAATTTGATATGGAGACTCTTAAAGAGCTGGATAAGAACTTAGGATTTGATCAGCCTGACAACATGGTTTGGGAAACTCAAGCAGGAAGCCAATGGGAAGAGGGTGAAACCTCCGGCATAAATGCCTATGTCTGTAAATCGTGCGGAGGAGAGATTGTCGCTGATGCTAATACGGCTGCCACAAGTTGTCCTTTTTGCAACAACCCTGTAGTTATGATGGGGCAACTTTCCGGTTTTTTACGCCCGGATTATGTGATTCCGTTTAAATTGGACAAAAAGGCTGCAAAAGAAGGTCTTATGAAGCATTTACAGGGTAAGAGGCTTCTCCCGAAGATTTTTAAAGATCAAAACAGAATTGAAGAGATAAAGGGTATTTATGTTCCCTTTTGGCTGTTTGATACCGACGCTCATGCAAATATTCGTTATAAAGCAACAAAAGTGCGCTCTTGGAGCGATAATAACTATAACTATACCGAAACAAGCTTCTTTTCAATCTGGCGTGGCGGCAATCTTAGCTACGAGAGAGTCCCGGTAGACGGCTCAACAAAAATGGCCGATGACTTAATGGAATCAATTGAGCCATATAACTTTGCTGAAGCAGTGGATTTCCAGACAGCCTACCTAGCGGGATATCTGGCAGACAAGTATGATGTTCTGGCAGATGAAAGTATCGCACGTGCAAATGAGCGCATAAAGCGCAGTACAGAACAAATCTTTGCCTCAACTGTATACGGCTATTCCTCAGTAATACCCGAGAGCAGCAATATTCGTTTCCAAAATGGTATGGTAAGGTATGCTCTATATCCTGTGTGGTTACTTAACACTGTATGGGAGAACAAAAAGTATACTTTTGCTATGAACGGGCAAACCGGTAAATTTATAGGTGATTTGCCAATGGATAAGGCTGCGTACTGGAAATGGTTTGGTATTCTGACTGCTATTTTCGGTGTCGCTACATACTTGATTACATCGCTTTTTATATAGTAAGGAGTTTGGGAATTATGAAAAAAATAACTTTAACAGTGATTTTTACACTCTTATTTCTTATCGCATCACTTGTAACGGTGTTTGCCGATAGAGATCTTCCCCTGTTGGTCGACGACGCTGACCTCCTTACTGATCGAGAAGAAAGACGTATTAACTCAGAGCTGGAAAGAATCAGTGAAGACCAAGAATGTGAGGTTGCTATAGTAACGGTATACTCCCTTGACGGTAAAACCGCTACTGAATATGCCGACGACTTTTTTGATTACAATGGCTACGGATACGGAGATGAGGATGACGGCATTTTACTCCTCGTTAGCATGGAAGATTCGGATTTAGCTATTTCAACTCACGGTTATGGAATAACTGCTTTTACCGATAAGGGTTTAAACTATATGGCCGACGAGTTTTTGCCGTATTTAAGCAGCGGAAATTATGAAGAAGCTTTTTTACGCTATACTGAGCTTTGCGATGATTTGCTTACCCAGGCAAGAAACGGCTCCCCTTACGGCGCTAAAAATATTTCCAGATCTTCTGATTCTACCGAAAAATCATTCTCTTTCAGTCGTATGCTCATTTCACTTGCAGTTGGGGCGGTATTTGCCTTAATTATTACAGGAATAATGAAGGGCAAGCTAAAAAGTGTCCGTTTTCAGCCTGCTGCTACGAGTTATGTGAAAAATGACAGTCTTAATATAACAATTAACAGAGATCTCTTCCTTTATAGAAAAGTTGATAGACGTGCTATACCGAAAAACAACTCCTCTTCCGGTTCAAGCGTCCATAGATCCTCTTCCGGCCGCTCCCACGGAGGTATCAGCAGAAAATTTTAGCATAGTGACAAAGCTATGGGTAATTAAAATTGATTGGAGCTGCTAAAGCAAGGGTAAATATCTGAAAAGTAGAATTAATTAAGGGGGGCTTATAATGGCGATAGTATGGACGCCGAACTTATCGGTCGGTGTTGAATTAATTGACGAGCAACACAAAATATGGTTTGAAAAAGCTGATGGACTGTTTGAAGCCGGAAAACAACAAAAAGCAAAAGAATATATAGTATCTATGCTTGATTTCTTAGATGAGTATACAAAGCAGCACTTTAGCGATGAAGAAGCCTATATGGAAAAAATCCGTTACCCGGAGATTGATGCTCAAAAGAAAATGCATGCAAGCTTTATCAGCGATCTTGCCAAATTGAAGAGCGATTATAATGAATCCGGCGGTAATATTCTGGTTATAATTAACGCCAATAAAATGATAATAAATTGGCTTACCAAACACATAAAAACCATGGACAAAAAAATAGGGGAATATGCCAATACCCTTAAATAAAAGTAAATGTAAGGGCTGCTTTAGAACAAAGCGGCCCTTTTTGTTTATTCTGTTCTTTGTCTATCTTATTAGTAGTCAGGCCTTAACATAAACCTACCTTCAGCAGCCTTTTCAAATCCGTATTGCTGGTATAGTCCGTGAGCATCCTTAGTTGCCAAGATTCCCCTTAGACCTTTGAATTTATCTGACTCAACAATTATTCTGATTAATTCCTTACCCAATCCTTTTCCCTTGTGGTTTTCATTAATAATGACATCACATAACCAATACATGGTTGCATAGTCTGAAACCAGCCTAGCAAAGCCAATTTGAGAATTATTATAATAAACACCGAAACAATAGGAGTTCTCTACTGATTTCGAAATGGTTTCAATTGATCTTTTATCAGCCCAGTAAGTTTTATGTAAAAGATCAGTGATTCTTTCTAATGATAAAAGTGATTTATCGGAACTGATCACATACTCTCCAAAAATATACTCCATATGAACCTTCCTTTCATAACACTATTTACGGTACTGCGAAGAGTATTGCTTCCACTTGCCTATTTCACTTCATTATCTAAAAATACTTTCGAGCCGGTTGCGCCCTTTTGACCT
>CAYMLJ010000031.1:9195-15142 GCA_964391395.1 uncultured Ruminiclostridium sp.
CTATTTCACTTCATTATCTAAAAATACTTTCGAGCCGGTTGCGCCCTTTTGACCTTGATATTTACCATTATAAGGGTTTAATGCAGCTTCGTCCATTTTTGCAAAAACAAGTTGACCTATTCTACGGCCAACTTTTAATTCTATTGCGCAACGGTTTGCATTATATAATTCAAGAGTAATCTCGCCGTTGAAGCCGGGGTCCACCCATCCGGCATTTTGAATAAATAGTCCCATTCTTCCTAAAGAGCTTCTTCCTTCAACAAATGCAGTTAAATCATTTGGCAAGTAAAAATACTCCATTGTAGTGGCAAGTACAAATTGCCCCGGAAGTAACACATAAGTATCGGTTTTTATTGTCTTATACTTTATTTCATTATCCAATGTTATGACGCCTGAATGTGAATCTTCTACGATACTAAATGTATTGCCAAGTCTAATATCCACACTGGCAGGCTGTATTTGATCTTTAACTAATGGCGAAATTTTTAAAGTCCCTTCGTTCAGCATTGCGATAATTGTTTTATCAGATAGTATCATCTTTTCCTCCTGAATATGATTTAATAATCTTTGTAATCTATCCCTATGTTTGTCCTCCGTGTGAGTAAATTTTTATCGGATAGGAATCTTGCTAAATTCCATAGCTAACTTTTCAAATACGTCATCGCATATTCTATATACTGTCCATTCATCCAACTGCATTTAAGATTTTGGGTTTTGTCATATACTTTTAAAAAAGACGAAGTAGGGTTATACCTATAATTCTTGTTGTTTTGACTCTCGTTTTTCGCCTAGCAATTTTTCTTTGTTAGGTCTGGTTTCATCCAATAAAAAATCTGCCCAATCAAGGTCAAGTTTAATGGTATTTTCTTTCCAATACAGCAGCCTATTATAATAATAACTTATCTTTTGGTTAACTGGCTTCGAGTAACTATCTTTTTTATATTTTAATACTATTGCCGTCAATTCATAGAAAGGCAATCCCAGAGCGTGTGTTTCTACATGAACGGTGGCTCCTGCATGACCAATTGCATGGCACAAAGCACCATATTCGTTGTCATTGATTTCTTTTGCCACAGCATGAGAACCTAAAATTGCCCGTTTTGCAATGGACATCTTAATTTTTCCCCTTGCCCAATCCTCACAAAGTTCAAAACAGGTTCTTGGCCTGCGTTCATCTGGATACTTTGCTTCAAATTGCTCCAAAGTCGTTTTTGCACAATCTAATGCCCACATTAAAAGGGTTCGGTGGTTTTGTAATTGAATTAATTTTATCAAATCTTATAAGCATTGACTATCACGAGAAAATAATATTTTACGGTGTGGGCAGGAAAGACTTCATGAATCTTCTTTTTAAGTATACATCATGCTATGCCCTTTACGTAAAACCTTTGTTATAGGAAGTAATTCCAAAAGACCCCAGAAAAAAATCCACACCACGCACTTAATATTGTGAACTCATCGATGCATAGTGTGGATTTAAAATAATTCTTTTAATTTATTTTTAACTTCTTCTATTTTTGCAGATTTTAATTTACCTAATTTCTTAACAATAATCTTTTGTGAAATAGTATAGATCTTATCTACCCGTAAAGCAGATTCAACCTTAATTTCCCCATTAGCCATATCTGATGGACGCAGAAGAACTTCCGAGAACTTTAAACCTAAATTTGACGTTATAGCAATTACAATAATATCATCAGTAATATTGTTATACTTGTCGTTGGACAAAACCATTACAGGGCGTTTCTTTACAGAACTTAAATCACTAAATGGTATTGGAATTAATAAAACATCCCCTTGACTAAGCATTATTCCATACCTCGTCATCTTTAGCATTATTCCAGAATTCCATACTGCTTTCGCTTATCTTTTCTAATTCCTTAAAGACCTCATTTTCATTTTTGGATTTCAAGTAGCTTACAAAATCTATTACTTCAGGAACTTGGTTGTCCGGCATCTCTTCTATTAACTTGTATAGTATCTGTTTTGCATTATTCATACAACACCACCTAATTTAATCTATTCTTATTATACCAGATTGGCTGTTCTAATATAAGATATTACCTCATAGATTAGCCCAGAAAACCTTCCTAACCCTTGAGTTTGGAATTATTTCTTATAACGTTCCGTTTTCACGACGCCGTTCGAACCGGACCAGCGGAGCCCTTCCCTTTAGCGGCGTAAGCCCGGTGAGACGGTGTGGCAGCAATGACCCGTTAGCACACCTAAGATGTGAAAATTTTGTTATAAGAAGTAGTATGCCTACGAAGGCAAAGGCCGCCATGGACGGCGGCCTCTAAATTATGCAAATACAAGTCTACCTCTTGGTTCAGGTATTGTTCGTCCTAAAGATTTTGCGGTTTCAATCCATTCTGAAATAATAACCTCTACATTTTGTAAAGCTTTCGAATGAGTTTCACCATCTGCCATACAGCCTGGAAGTTCAGGAACTTCTGCTATATATGCATTGTCATCTTCACTCCAGTATATAATGATTTCATATTTATACATTAATATCCCCTCCAAGCTTATATTTAAGAATAATTTTCCTAACCTGTTTTACTTGATAAGGCTTAGCTTTTGCTCCATCAGGCTGAATATTTAGAATTTCGTCAATTCCATCCTTTAAATAAATATGATGGCTTCCTTTAGTTCTTTCAGCAAATCCTATCTTTTTTAAGATATGGCATAGTTCATCAAAAGAGACTGATTTATCTTTCGTGCCACATAGAATTTTTACAAAAAGTTTCTCATCCTGCCCCATATTGATTTCCTCCACTACATTGATTATACCACATAATAGTAGAATTTTACTCTTCAAATCACTGCCAAATTATACTTTGCGCCCGGATGGCGCAATTTGCAAACCATTTCTTATAACGTTTCGTTTTCACGACGTTCCTGAACCGGACTCCCAGAGCCCTGCCCTTTAGTGGCGCTTGCCGCCCGGTGAGACGGTGTGGGCAGCAATGACCTTATGAATCCTCTTTTTACGCATACTTCATGCTGTGCCCCTTGCGTAAAAGATTTGTTATCTGAAGTATGGCACAAGGCCCATAACTCAGAGCAGCCATGGACGGCTGCCCTTATGTAATCTTGTGTTCTATAATCCACTGAAGTATGTGATCTTGCTTATAATCACCATTTGCTGTTCCAAGTCCGAGATTTACTAATGCTTCCTGATTATAATTTAACTTAATGTCATTATATTCAAGGAGTACAAGCATTACAAATATGCCCATCCTTTTATTCCCGTCAATAAAAGGGTGATTGTTAATAATACTAAAACATATACTAGCACATTTTTCTTCTACTGATTTGTATAATTCTTTTCCATCAAATGTAGCAAAAGCATTAGATAATGCTGAATCTAGAAGACCAATGTCCCTAACACCTGAATCCCCACCTGTTGTAATAATCATCTTTGTATGAAGTTGTAAAATTCTATTCAAGGAGATTCTTTTCATTTCGCCAGCTCCTTAAATGCCTGGATATTTTCATAAAGTATTCTATCTGCAATTTCTTCTAGCTTTTCATCTCCAGCAGTAACTTCTTTGGAGAATTCATCGAATTCAATAATTACATACTTCGGTTTGTTATTCTTCATAATAACTACCGATTTTTCTTCATCAACCATTCTTGCGATTTTTGAAAAGTTTTGGTTAGCATCAGTGATAGTAACAACTTTCTTTGTATTAAGTAACATAGGAAAACCACCTCCGCTATTATTATATCAGTCTTTAGGATATTTTTATCCTACTTTCTAAAATTTCTTTCATACCCGCCATGGACGGCGGGTTCCCTTTGTGCCATATTTCACCTAACTAAAGTTTTTCTTAAATCATATTCATCTAATTCTAGCACGTCAGTGGTATATGTGAATATATTTTCATATATACCATATATGGATAATATTTCTAAAAACTAATATCGTCAATAGGATTTCGTATTTTTGCGATTTCTTTACTACTGACATGTGTATAAATTTCAGTCGTTTTTGAGCTTGCATGCCCGAGTAATTCCTGAATATATCTAAGATCAACACCGCTTTCCAGCAAATGTGTGGCAAAAGAATGCCGAAGCCAATGCACTGTAGCTTTTGAATTAATGTTATAAATGTCAATTTTTTGTAGTTTTAATAAGACTATTCATTATTAAAAGTGAGAGGGGTATTTTTATAAATTAAAACACCTGAAAAATAAAACCGGCAGACAATCTACTGATCATCTGCCAGGAATATAAAAGCTATTTTATTAATTAAACATATGCTTTACGATTGCTGTGCCATTCTTTCCTTATAATGATGAGCCTCTTCCAGCATCATGTCCTTTACTTTCATAAGCCTTGTCAAATTACCACGCTCGTTTTCGTCAAGCTTCATTACGATGTACTTTATGGTTTCCTCAAGATTAGGAATCATAACGTATTCAAGGGCGTTAACACGGCGGCGGGTTTTTTCTATTTCGTCTGCCATAAGCTGTGCCGTTTTTTCAAGCTCAGCTAATCTCAATAAATGGGGAGTGGCTTTTTGGAGAGCTATCATGGCACCGTCTAACTCACCGGATGTAGAGGCAAAGCCATAAGGAAAAATATCATCCCCAGTTTGTCCCTCTGTAGAAAACTCGAAGACAGGGACTTCTACGCTCATGATATTTTTTGACGAAGCTTTTAAAGTGACCTTCTGCTTCGGAAAAATCAAGGCTTCCTCCAAATGGGTATCACTCATTAATGCCCGGGCCATAATAAACCGGGAATAAACATCCTTGAGCATTTTTTCAACTAATTCACGCTCGCTCCGGTTTTCTTTGACGATGGCCAAGAACTTTTTCATAAGTTCGTCGCGCTTGTCCTTTAATAGCTTATGGCCCCGTCTTGCTGTTCTTAGCTTCTTTTTAAGATTTGTCAGCACCATACGGGTAGGATTAACATTAAGCCTTGCCATTTTCTACTCCTTACTTTTCGGATAATACTTTTCAATTAAGGTAGTCTTTATACGCTTGAGCTCGGCTTCAGGTAGAATGGATAAGAGCTTCCAGCCCAAGTTTAGTGTTTCCTCAATACTCCGGTCGGTTTCATAGCCCTGCGATACATACTGCTTTTCAAATTCATCGGAGAATTTTGCATACAGCTTATCTATATCAGTTAAGGCTGCCTCACCCAAAATTGCTGCAAGTTCTTTACTTTCCTTACCTCTCGCATAAGCCGCAAACAACTGGTTCATTGTATCGGCATGATCCTCACGGGTTTTACCTGCTCCAATACCCTTATCCTTCAAACGGGAAAGGGAAGGTAATACGTCTATCGGAGGGGTTAAACCCTTTTTATGAAGCTCACGGCTCAGTATTATCTGACCCTCGGTGATATAGCCTGTAAGGTCAGGAATGGGGTGGGTTTTATCATCCTCAGGCATGGTGAGTATCGGAATTAATGTTATTGACCCGTCCTTGCCCTTCATACGTCCTGCGCGTTCATACAATGAAGCCAAGTCAGTATAAAGATACCCGGGATATCCTCGACGTCCGGGAACCTCCTTACGGGCTGCCGATACCTCACGGAGGGCTTCTGCGTAATTTGTTATATCGGTTATAATAACAAGAACGTGCATGTCCTTTTCAAATGCCAGATATTCAGCGGCTGATAAAGCCATTCGTGGTGTAGAAATACGCTCAACCGCCGGGTCATTTGCAAGGTTCATAAAAAGAACCGCTCTTTCTATGGCACCGGTTTTCTTAAAGTCACTAATAAAGAAATCAGCTTCCTCGAATGTTATACCTACAGCCGCAAATACAACGGCAAATTTACTGTCTGTTCCCAAAACCTTTGCCTGACGCGCTATTTGTGCAGCAAGATCGGCATGTGGCAAACCCGAAGCTGAAAATATGGGGAGTTTTTGTCCTCTTACAAGAGTATTCAAGCCGTCTATAGCAGAAATACCGGTCTGAATAAA
>CAYMLJ010000032.1:0-11155 GCA_964391395.1 uncultured Ruminiclostridium sp.
TATATTGATAAAATGTGGGGGATAATGCGCAACGAGGCCTTTCCCGAGAGGATTACATTATAACGAGAATAAAGATTTCCCCCACCTCATAGGTGGCGGGTAGGGATTATTATCTCAGGCGGGGGCATATCCCCCGCCTCGAGTTTCAATGACTCGGGACCCGTTCGAAATCTTCGATTTCGGTAACGGGTGATGTCATTATAATGGGACATCTTAATTATCGTTTTAATTTACGCATCTTTATTTACATATGCTATAATTTATATTACCACCACTTTTAGTTCAGACATATATGACTAAGCACCGGTATAGTGGCAAAAAGTCAGGCGGGGTGGGTATGAAAAAAGTCTTGGTAATTGGTGCAATCTTGCTATTATGCGCTTTTGTATTTCTTATAGGGTATTCAATTGACTATTTTCAGCTTAACCTATTGGAAGCAAACAGTCTTCTAAAGGAGAGCACAAATAAACCTGAGTACCATTTTATTGTGATTGCCCAGAATACCGATGATTCATACTGGAAGGCCGTTAAAGAAGGATGTCTTGATGCCGCTCGTGTCTCCAATGCAGCGGTTGAGTTTAATGGTCCTCGATTCACAAATATGGATGAACAGGTCAAATACTTAAAGATGGCTATAGCATCAAGGGTAGACGGAATTGTCACGCATGTTTTGGATGAAGAAGTCTTTACACCCCTAATAGATGAAGCTGCAGATGCTGGGATACCGGTAATTACAATCGAAACAGATGCAAAGAACAGTAAGAGAAAAGCTTTTGTGGGCACTAATACCTATAATTTGGGAAGTGAATCCGGTAAGCTTGTCCTTGAGTCTACAGGGGAAAAGGCCAACATAGGCATGATTATTAATAGTTTTACCGGGGCAAGTGAAAATGTCCCACAGAACTTAAGAGTGGCGGGTTTCAAGGCTGCTCTTAAAAATGCACCTGACGCTATTATAAGAACCATACAGACCTCCGGTACGGGTCTTTTCAGTGCTGAGGAGGTTACCAGACAGATACTTTATGATTACCCCGAGGTGGATACTATTATTTGCACCACCGCCAAGGATACTATAAGTGCTGCCCAAATCATTGTAGACCTTAACAAGGTGGGGCAGGTTACTATAATAGGCTATGGTGATACGCCTGAAATTTTAAGATATATTGAAAAGGGAGTAATATACGGGGCTGTTGCGGCAAATCCCTATGAGATGGGATATCAAAGCATTAGTTCCCTTATAGAGTTTAAGAAGAAATTAATGACTTCATCTTATGTTGATACAGGAGCCAAAGTGGTAACGTCAAGTAATCTTGAGATATACAAAAGCACTCTCAAGGATAGACCGGAGGAGAGTGAAGAGGAATGAAAAAGATTATTGATTTTTTTTCAAAGAACCGTATCAGAAGGAAGCTTATTCTATACTCTATCGTAACCACCCTGATTATGGGTATAGGCCTGTTTTTCACATATAATAATGCCAGAATGCTGGCAACAGGAATGGATGCAATTTTTTCTAACAACAAATATTTAAGCGATTTAAACAACAGTATTACAAATCTACACAGCATTCTAGAAAATTTTCTATCAACAAATCATTCCGACAGCCTTAAGGACTATTACAAGTTTTCCGGCGAGCTTCGGATGACAGGGGAAGCCATGAGCCAAAGACGTGATTTGGCAGAAAGCGGCTTGCTGCTTAAGGATATAGGTAATATGACAATTACATACCTTGATTCGGCTGATGCAGCTGTTAGTGCAAAAAGAGGGAGAGATATTGAGAGCTATATAAACCACTATACCGAAGCCAGTGAAATTTTTGAATACATAAATACAAATATAAACGAGCTTACATTAAATCAATTTGATGAGAATACAAAGGGTTATACCATGATTTCGGGCCGAGTAAACCTTATACAGGCACTGAACTTAATTATTATTATCGGTATCATAGTGTTTAATATGATTTTTATTATAAGGATGACCTTTAAAATAACAGAGCCCATCATAAGCCTTTCCAAAGCTGCTAATCAAATATCAAAGGGGAATCTGGAAATTAAGCAGGTTACGGTTCACAGTGATGATGAAATAGGTATAATGGCCGATGCTTTTAATCGTATGGCTGACAGTATAAAAGAACAGATGAAGGCTATAAAGGAAGGAGCAGAATTAGAAGCAAAATTTAAGGAACAGGAGATGCAATACCTGCTGATGAAAAATCACCTTAGAGAAACAGAGCTTCATGCCCTACAATCTCAGATTAATCCGCACTTCATTTTTAATACGCTGAATGCCGGAGCCCAGCTGGCCATGTTTGAGGAGGCAGATCAAACCTACCATTATATACAATGCTTCTCAAATTTATTCCGATATAATTTGAGAAGTTTAGACACTCCCGTTACTCTTAACGATGAAATAGAGAATATAAATAATTATATTACTCTTCTTAAAGTGCGTTATACAGATAGTATTATGTACCGGCATGAGGTTGATGAAAGTGTTACCGATGTTCTTATGCCATGCATGATACTGCAACCGCTTATTGAAAATGCTTTTATTCACGGTATCAGCAGCCTGGAATCAGGAGGCACGATTATATTGCGTGTAAAAGGAATTGGTGGTGATGTGGTAATCGAGATAGAGGATAACGGCGTTGGTATGAATCGTAAAAAAATCAGACAATTACTTGATGATGACGAAAATGATTTGTCAGACAGAGAGAGTTCGACAGGTCATACAACAGGTATAGGTACTAAAAATGTAATACAGCGACTTAATAATTTTTTCAATACACAGGATATGGTCGGTATAACAAGCAAACAGCCCGGAGGAACTATAGTATCTATTACAATCCCGAAAGAAAAAACAATGAGGAAAATGGAGGTTCTGCATGCTTAAGGTTATGGTAGTGGATGATGAAAGTATTGTTATTGAATCAATTAAGTATATAATAGATAAAAATTTTAAAGATGTCATGATTTCGGGCACAGCCCGCTCAGGCAGAGAGGCTATAGAAAAAGCCGAAACTGTAAAGCCGGATATTATTTTTATGGACATTAAAATGCCCGGTATAAACGGAATTGATGCTATTAAGGAAATCAGAACAGTTCTTCCCAATGTTCAATTTATAATACTTTCAGCCTGTGAGCAGTTTGAGTATGCAAAAGAAGCCGTTAATATTGGGGTGTCTGAATATCTTCTGAAGCCGGTAAATCGCAGCAAAATAATAGAAATTATTCGCCAAGCTGCAATCAACCATGAGGAAGCGAAGGCAAAAAGAAAGCGTGAGTTGGATTTAAAGGAAAAATATGAAAAAGTTTTACCAATACTTGAACATGGATTGATTTATAGTATTTTACTTAATGAAGATTACGATGAGCAAATTAATAACTATAAAAGAATACTGGAGATTAACGAAGAAGAGGGTTACATAATGACCTTTGAATTCGGCGAGGGAAGGGAAACCGGCAATGTTATTGGGCCGAGTGTGCAGAGCCAGAGTTTTTATCCAAAGCTGCGGGACGTAATTAAGAGTGAATTAAATTGCGTGGTAGGTCCTGTAATGCTGAACCGGATTATTGCATATGTTCCTGTCTCTCATCACGGAGATGATTATCAAGTAAGACTTGAGAGCGTTAAAACTGCCGAATCAATATTGGATAAGCTCTCTCAGAAAATAAAAACAGGAATACGAGTTGGAATCGGGAGTACCAAAACAGAAAATGAAAATCTGCTCGTTTCATTTTCTGAATCACTAAGAGCTATAAAATACGCTGAAGAAAAAGATATAATCCATATTGATGATATTCCTGAAGAACAAATAGCCATTACAAACTCTATAGAAAAGCAAGTAAAAATGCTAATGGAGAAAGCTTCATCCGGTGACACCGGAGATTCCCGTGCAATCTTCATTCAGATTTACGATGATCTTTGTGAGAACACTGAAAGCTCTGCAGAAGCAATTAAAGGGGAATTACTGGAATTGATGGTTATGATACATAGGCTTGCTATCGATTATGGTATAGAAGAAAAAGATACACTTCAAAACAATAATTATCTTAGGGAATACCTGGGCCTTAATGATAAACTGCATATAAAAAGCTGGTGCCTAGGCAGAATTGAGGAAATCACTGGGGGTATAAAGCTTGCAAAGGCAAATCGTTGCCATTATCTTGCAACTGCAGCAAAGGACTATATTGATAGTCATTACAATGAGGAACTAAGTCTTGAGGATGTTTCCAGAGAGGTTAATCTTAGTCCGCAATATTTCTGCCGCTTTTTTAAGAATGAAACAGGGTATAATTTTATAGACTATCTGACACAGGTGCGCATCAGTAAAGCAATAGAACTTCTTAAAGACAAAAACCTCAGCGTTAAAGAGATATGTTATACAATCGGATATAACGATCCAAACTATTTCAGCAGAATTTTTAAAAAGATAACAGGGTACAGCCCGTCTGACCATAAAAATTGATAAGCTGAATTTGCCATATGAGGAGGGATTAATATGCGCCATATAAGAGCACTAAAGTTTTTTTTACTGATTATATGCTTACTTGTATTACTTAATACAGGCTGCCAGGAACGTGACAGTACATTAAACACACAAGAGGGCTTGAGTGATAACGACGGTATCAAAATTGGCTTCTCAATGGGAACTCTTCAAGAAGAACGATGGCAGCGGGATCGAGATATTTTTGTTGCTAGAGCCCAGGAACTCGGAGCTGAGGTAATTGTCCTCAATGCATATAACGATAACGAAGAGCAGATCAAACAGACGGGGTATCTCATTGAACAGGGAATTGACATACTGGTAATTATCCCGCATGATGCCGAAAAGAGCGCTGAAATGGTTCACATGGCCAAAAAAGCAGGAATAAAAGTAATTAGCTATGATAGACTAATAAAAAATGCAGGCACCGATCTGTATATTTCCTTTGACAATGTTGGCGTTGGGGAATTAATGGCAAAACAACTCGTTAAGGTGGTTCCTACAGGTAATTATGTTATTTTAAAGGGAGCCCCTACCGACTATAACAGTACCATGTTTTACGAAGGATATATGAATATTCTGGATGATTATATAGAAAGCAGAGATATTAAAGTAGTTGCCGAAATATGGGCTAAGGATTGGGCCCGTGAGGAGGCCTTTCAGTGCGTGGAAGAGACTCTGGAAAACGGGATAGAGATTAATGGTATAATTGCAGGAAATGACGGCCTGGCAGCCGCCGCGATAGAAGCTCTTTCAGAAAACAGACTGGCGGGAAAGGTCGCCGTTGTTGGGCACGATGCAGACCTTTCTGCCTGTCAGCGTGTTGTGGAAGGGACACAAATAATGACTGTTTACAAGCCTATTGAGAAGATAGCTAAAGCAGCTGCTGAGGCCGCTATAAAAATGGCCGGTGGACAAGAACTTTTTGTCTTAGATAAAATAAATGACGGAAAGTATGAAGTTCCATATCTGATGGTTCAACCAATACCCGTGACTATAGATAACATGAAGGATACTATAATAAGAGACAGTTTTCATCGTATGGAGGACATCTATATTAATATTCCAAAATATCTATGGCCAAAAGAATAATAACAAAAGCAAAACTTTGCGTAATAGTGTATAATTGATTAATACAGATATACTAATAGTGAGAGGATAAATATGAAAGACAATTCTGAACTTAGATTTGCCGTGCTTATTGATGCGGAGAATGTTCCTTACAGTAATGTGAAAGGAATTTTAGAGGAGATTGCAAAATATGGTACGCCGACAATAAAGCGTATCTATGGGGATTGGACCAAGCCGAATCTAACGGGTTGGAAGAACGTGCTCCTAGAAAATGCAATAACCCCAATACAGCAATACAGTTATACTACCGGAAAGAACTCATCGGATTCGGCCATGATTATAGATGCCATGGATATTTTATATAATGAAAAGGTGGAAGGATTCTGCATTGTATCAAGTGACAGTGATTTTACGCGGCTTGTTATTCGCCTTAGGGAAGCTGGAATGAAGGTCTTTGGAATAGGGGAGAAGAAAACTCCCAGTCCGTTTATTGCTGCATGTGATAAGTTTACATACCTTGAAATAATTAATGCAAATTCGCAGCAGACCTCGGAATCTGAAGGGCTTCCCAAAACCGGAGAGGGAAGGAAAGCAAATTCCAGTCCTATAAGTAAGGTTAGTGAAGATGTTGTAAATCTGATTTCAAGCTCAATATCAGACGTAGCAGATGAAAACGGATGGGCATTTCTGGCCGATGTAGGGAACCTGATACAAAAAAAGCGTCCTGACTTTGACTCAAGAAATTACGGTTTTACAAAACTGACACCGCTAATTAAAACATTGAAATGTTTTGAGATAGATGAAAGAGATTCGGGAAATAGCAAAATCAAGCATATTTATGTCCGGAATCTTGATCAAATTACTCATGAGTATTTAGGCAAAAAGCGTGGTAATAAGTGATTTTAAGGATTTAATATGTGCATTAATAATATAGATATATGAAATTACTTAATGTATAATAATTAAATTGCTAAATAGAAAAGCAATAGAATAAATCAAAAAAACAGAACAGGTATTTGCGCGTGAAGTGTTAGAGAATGGGAGTAGAGTCTCTAAACGAAGAGCCTAAAGGTTCGCGGTGCGGGTACTGCATCCACTGTTACTTTTACTCTTCTTTCTTATGGTAACAGAATGGATAAGAAAGGAGAAAAAATGGGAAAGTCAACATCTTACTCACAGATCTTTCGGAAAATTATTCAAACAGCATTATTAATTGCCCTTGCTCTGGCAGTAAAAAGCTTAAGCATTATGATTTCTTTTATGGGAGCTCCCGGGATGAGAATAGGCTTTGCGCAAGTATTCTCTAGAATGCCGGCCCTTCTTTTCGGTCCGTTTTTCGGAGGCCTTGCCACAGGCATTGTAGATGTCCTGGGATATTTAATCCGGCCTGAGGGCGCTTATATTCCGCTATTAACACTAACGCAGATTTTAGACGGCGTGCTTGTAGGATTTATTTTTAAAGAAGTTAAAAATGCTGAAACAAAGAAGATTCAAAACTCCATGGGGATTACGTTTATATCACTTGGTGCTATAGGTGTAATAAACCTAGTGATTTCAAAGTTTTTTGCACAATCTTCCATAGCACTGGCTCTTAATTCTATGGGTAAGCGCAAAGATTATTTATTATTGGGTTTAGTTGCGGTTTCGATAATTGGCTTACTGTTGCTGCTTCTAAATTACGGAGTCCAGAAAAAAATTCCGGACTCAGAAATTCATAAATATTATCTTAAGGTGCTGTTAACATTCGCATCGGTAGGTATACCGGTAACTATACTAAACACTTACATTTTGATACTTTTTATCCCGGGTCTAAGCAAAATAGGGTTTGCATTATTCCTTATACCAAGACTTCTTGAGGAGATTCTAATGACGGTGATTATCAGCTATATTACGGCTTTTCTGCTGGCGGTATATGATAGGGTAATCTTTAAAAAACAGATTGTGTTATAAAAAACATTAAGACCCGGATAAAATCCGGGTCTTAAATTTATCTGTCTAATCTATGTTTCTTCAGCTCTTAGAATAATGAGAACTGTAGGAAAATAACAGATAAGAGTGATGATACAAGTGACACAACTGTAATCTGAGTGTTGATGGAAGGTCCGGCTGTATCTTTGAAAGGATCTCCAACTGTATCGCCGACAACAGCTGCCTTATGAGCAACAGATCCTTTTCCGCCGCAGTTTCCAGCTTCAACATACTTCTTGGCATTATCCCATGTTCCGCCTGCATTTGACATCAAGAGAGCCAGTAACAGACCGGAAGCAATATTACCTGTCAAGAAACCACCGATGGCCTGAACACCACCAATAAGTCCGACGGCAATAGTCGAAACGATTGCTACGACACCGGCGGGAACAAGTTCCTTTAAAGCACCGGTTGTTGCGATATCTATACATCTTTCATAGTCAGGTTTAGCATCCTCACGTCCTTCTTTAAGGCCGGGGATGGTATCGAACTGACGATGGATTTCAGCAACCATTTTCTGAGCATTCCTATCAACACCAAGCATTAGCATAGCTGAGAATATTGCAGGAATTGCAACACCGATAATAAGTCCAAAGAAAACGGTTGGATTCATTACGTCAAAGTTCTTTATATATATTTCACCGGCTGCAACAATACCAAGGTCTACAGCAACTGTATTAACTTCACTCATGAAAGCACCTAAAAGTGCGATTACGGTAAGTCCGGCAGCGCTGATTGAGAAGCCTTTAGTAACAGCTTTAACGGTGTTGCCTGCTGAGTCAAGTTCATCGGTGATAGCAATTACTTTTTCACCGAACCCACCCATTTCAGCAAGTCCGCGTGCATTATCAACAATAGGTCCATAAGCATCGTTGGAAATAATCATACCAACGATTGATAGCATACCAAGAGCTGCCATGGAAATTCCGAACATACCATATTGGGTTTCCATACCTGTTGCAGCACCCAAAGGAGCACAGAAGTTATAGGCTAATAAGGCCGATACGGCTATACCTATCAATGCGGGCAGACAGCTAAATAAACCATAAGAAAAACCTGATAGAATTGTAAATGCAGGTCCTGATTTTGATGCTTCTGCGACGGCTCTAACAGGAGGTTTATTATCGTTGGTAAAGTAATCAGTAGCAATACCGATTATAGTTCCTACCAATAAGCCTACAGCTGCAGCACCCCATACGCGCCATTCAAAATTAAAAAGAAAAGTAGCCAGAGCTGTTAGACCAGCAAAAACAGCGGTTGTCACATAGGTTGAACTGTTAAGAGCTTTTGTAGGATCGCCATTTTTACCAATACGAGCTGTGGCAACACCTATAATAGAAGCTAAAAGACCTATGGCTGCGTAAGCAAAAACCATAACAACATTTTTGCTTGCTATTCCGCCTAATGCTGTTGCCATTACCAATGCGGCTGCCATAGCTGCAACATTAGAGTCAAAAAGATCAGCGCCCATACCGGCTACGTCACCAACGTTGTCTCCAACATTATCGGCTATAACAGCAGGGTTTCTGGGATCGTCTTCATCAATACCCATTTCAACCTTACCGACTAAGTCAGCACTGATGTCTGCAGTTTTTGTAAATATACCGCCACCTGCTTTAGCAAATAGAGCCAATGAGCTGGCACCAAAGCTGAAGCCGAGAAGTGATGTTGCATCGCCAACTAGCATTAAGATAACGGTTACGCCTAAAAGGCTTGTTCCTACAACTGCCATTCCCATAACAGCACCGCCGCGGAACCCGGTCATAAATGAAGGTTTAATACCTTTCTGGGCAGCTTCAGCAGCTTTAACATTGGCTATTGTTGCTACCTGCATACCGATTTTACCGGCAAGCGCTGATAAAACAGTACCAAAGACATACGAAATAGCCATCCAGATATTATCTGCGATGTTTCCCGCCCAAATAGGATGTGGAAGTAAAACGAAGATTATTAAGGTAACTACTACTGTAAAGCGTGCTAATAATTTATATTCGCGCTTTAGAAATGTGTTTGCGCCTTCTTGAATGTATTTACCGATTTCAGCAATTCGTTTATTTGAAGAAGGCTGTGATTTGACCCATGTGTACAACCATGCTGCTACACCAAAAGCGGCAAGCGCAACAAGGATTGAAAAACCTTGGATCATTTGAGTTGAGATTTCAAACATTTTGTTGACCCCCTTGCAGGATTTAATTGAATTTTGACATTTTCCTATATATTCTACTCCTTTGATAATTCATATTCAATGTGATTTTGTATTTGTACAAAAAAATCCAATAATATCGGCTAAAATAGTGTTTTAAATATACTATTATATGCTATACGAAAAAGCATTTTCTTACTCATTTTTTTGCATCCAGATGATGCTAATTTATTTTTCCTCTGGTTAGTGTTGCTTTTCTTATCTAGGTTTAACATAATAAAAGTAAGTACATTAAAGAATAAATATATGCTTTGAAAGTTATATTTCAGGATAATTATTGAAAAGCGAGGATAATTAAATGCTTCATGGATTCTCCAGGACAGAGCTTCTGATAGGAAAAGAAGGTCTTGATAAACTTAAAAACAGTAAAATTGCTGTGTTCGGTATAGGCGGTGTTGGAACTTTTGTAGTGGAGGGATTGGCAAGATCAGGGGTTGGCCACTTTGTTCTGGTCGATGACGATTTAATATGTCTGACCAATTTAAACCGGCAGTTACACGCAACAAGAAAGACAATTGGAAAAGTTAAAGTTGAGGTTATGAAAGAACGAATTCTTGAGATAAATCCTAAAGCCAAAGTGGAGGCTGTTAAGTGTTTCTATTTGCCCGGGAACTCGGATGATTTGATAAGGGACGATTATGACTATATAGTTGATGCTGTGGATACCGTGACAGCAAAAATAGATTTGGTGGTACAAGCTCAAAAACGTGGTATACCAATAATAAGCTGTATGGGTGCCGGGAATAAGCTGGACCCGACAAAATTTCAGGTGGCTGATATTTATAAAACAACTATGGACCCTTTGTCAAAGGTGATGAGAAGGGAACTGAAACAACGGGGGATTAAATCCCTTAAGGTTGTGTATTCCACCGAACAGCCTATAAAACCAAAGGAATCGGAAGAAAATAGCTGTGAAAGTAACTGTATTTGCCCGGAAGGAACCCAGAGAAAATGTTCCACCAGAAATCAGATACCGGGAAGCATTTCATTTGTTCCGTCAGTGGCGGGTCTTATTATAGCAGGTGAGGTTATTAAAGATATCATAGCAAGGTGACGAATATAACCAATTAAATGTTTATTGACGATTTATGACGGGAAGTATATATTTAAAACAGCATCACCCGTTACCGAAATCAAAGATTTCGAACGGGTCCCCGAGCCGTTGAAACTCGACGCGGGGGATATGCCCCCGCTGGAGATTATAACCCCTACTCACCATTAAAGAGGTACGAAAATCTTTATTCTCGTTATAAAAAACATATAGGAAAACTAGGAGGATAATTTATGAAAATATCCACAAAAGGGAGATATGGACTAAGAGCCATGGTAGACTTAGCTATTCATGCCCGGAATGAGCATGTAGCTTTAAGTGCCGTTGCGGAACGACAAAATATCTCTACCAACTATCTCGAACAGGTTTTCTC
>CAYMLJ010000032.1:11255-14696 GCA_964391395.1 uncultured Ruminiclostridium sp.
TATTTTGTAGATTCATATCTTGACGGAGTTACACCTAATCCATGTATTGCTTGTAACAAGCATATAAAGTTTGAGGCAATGCTAAATAAGGCAATAGCCCTTGATATGGACTATATTGCCACAGGTCACTATGCAAGGGTCGAATATGACGAAAAATCAGGGAGATATATTTTAAAAAAGGCCCTAGATCTATCAAAGGATCAGAGCTATGTCCTTTATATGCTCACACAGGATCAGCTAAAAAGACTTTTGCTTCCTTTAGGTGATTTCAGCAAGACCGAGGTCAGAGATATAGCCGAGAGTAAGAATCTAGTGAACGCAAAAAAGCCTGATAGCCAAGATATTTGTTTTGTCCCCAACGGTAAGTATTCAGATTTCATAAAAGAATTTAAAGGAATTGATTCACATGAAGGCACCTACCTTGATAAAGAAGGAAATATAATCGGAAAGAATAAGGGTATGATTAATTATACCATCGGTCAAAGAAAAGGGCTGGGGATAAGCTTTTCCGAACCTAAATATGTAATATCAAAGGACAGTGAAAATAATACCGTTACCCTAGGGACCAGAGAGGATGCCCTAATCAATAGCCTCATTGCGGAAGATATGAATTATATTCTTTACGAAAAGCCCTATAAGGAGAAAGCAGTTATGGCCCGCACCCGTTATTCACAAAAGGAAGTTCCGGCAAAACTTATTGCTTTAAATGATGATAAAGCGCAGATAGTTTTCGATGAACCCATTGCATTTGTAGCACCCGGTCAATCTGTTGTTCTTTATGAAGGGGATTCGGTTGTGGGAGGCGGAATCATAAGCGAAACACGTTCTTAAACGTATATTTATAAAACATAGTAATCATATAATATTAGTATAATTTTATTATTGACAGGGAGCAAAACCGGGGTTATAATTAAAACATACTAAACGTATATGATTAATAATATTAAGGAGGGGCCTATATGAAAATAGCCCGGAGTATAACAGAACTTATAGGAAATACACCACTTTTAAAACTTTCTAATTATGAAAAGTCAGAAAAACTGGATGCTGAAATTATCGGGAAACTGGAGTATTTTAACCCCTTGGGAAGCGTCAAGGACAGAATCGGATATGCCATGATTAAGGATGCCGAGGATAAAGGACTTATTAATAAAGATACTGTAATAATTGAACCTACCAGCGGAAATACCGGAATTGCCCTAGCCTTTGTAACGGCTGCCAGAGGGTATAGGCTTATAATTACCCTGCCTGATACCTTCAGCCTTGAAAGAAGGAACCTAATGAAAGCCTTAGGTGCCGAACTGGTATTGACTCCGGGAGTTGAAGGCATGGCGGGAGCTATTAAGAAGGCTGAAGAGCTTGCTAAGGAGATTCCCAATTCTTATATACCCCAACAATTTGAGAATCCGTCTAACTCTGAAATCCATAGGAAGACTACTGCTGAGGAGATTTGGAAAGATACCGACGGGCAGGTTGACATTTTTGTTGCAGGTGTAGGGACGGGAGGCACTGTAACCGGAGTTGGCGAATTGCTTAAAGAAAAGAATCCTAATGTAAGAATAGTTGCGGTTGAGCCTGAAGATTCAGCCGTATTATCGGGTGGGCAGAAAGGTACCCATAAGATACAGGGAATAGGCGCCGGTTTTATTCCCAAAGTTCTAAATATAAAAGTGTTGGATGAGATTATCAAAGTAAAAAATGATGAAGCATTTGCTGCGTCCAGAAAGCTTGCTAAAACCGAAGGCTTGCTTGTAGGCATATCAAGCGGAGCAGCCCTTCATGCGGCTGAAGTTTTGGCGAAAAGACCTGAAAACAAAGGCAAGAGGATAGTGGTTATATTCCCCGATACCGGAGAACGTTACCTATCGACAGCCTTATTTACTGAGGATTAAAGGGCTAAAGGCTTTCTTCTAATCTCAGTAAATCATCTGTTGAATACCCTCTAATGATGAAGAGCTCAATATCATTCTTAATTTCCAGGACTGTTGAATTATCCTCCTGAAGAAGAGTATTGAGAATATCTGAGGCTTCATCATAATGATTATTGAATAAAAGACTATACGCATAAATATGTCTAATGAAGGAGTCCGTGGAATTACTTTTGTAAGCAATTGTAGCCGCCTTAAGGGCTTCTTCTTTTTTGTCATCCTGTGCGTACAGTAAATCATACATGGCATACATGGAAAGATAGTAAGGATCGTACTCTGGCATTGATTCTTTAACTAACTTATCAGCTTCTACCACACTTAATCTCAGATAATACTCTGCTTCGGTATTATCCTTATCATAGGCTAAGTTTATGCCAAGATTGTAGAGAGAGGCGACATAGGTTTTATGCATCTCAGGCTCACCGCTATTTTCAAAAAGCTCTTTATATAGTGGTGTAGCCTTATTATAATACTTGGCCGCCTTTTTATTTTCTGCTGCCAAATGATAGCAGGTTGCCGCATAAGAGTAAAGGTCCGCAAACATAACCTGATTTTCGCTTAAAGACATATCTTCTGTCAGTTCTTTACGGATTTCAATTTCGTTAACAAATGAATCAGCCGCTTCAGGGTAATTTTTTGATAAGAAATGACAGAGTGCCATACTGTCATAGCATCCGGCTAGGCTTTCGGAATGTTCAATATTTTCAAATGATTTTTCTAGCTTTGTATATACACCGGCAGCTTTCTTAAAATAGTAAATTGCCTTCTCATATTCCGAAAAATATTGCATGAAAATCCCGGTAAGATTATAGCCGGTGGCTAAATCACTGTTTTTCTTTTCATCATTGCTTTTATGGGCAAGGGATTCATATATTTCAATTGCTTCCTCGGAAGCATTTAGTGTTTCGTTCATATTTCCGGTCATCATATATGCCCGGGCAAGATTCAGATAGTTTCTTGCTTTATCCCCGATGCTATTTTCGGTTGATTGGTCGATGGCCATCATTCTGTCTAAATATTCATTGTTATCACTGATTATTTTAACAACGGCAGGAGCCGCTTCCGGTATATTTTCAACTACTGTTATAAGATTAAAGTTAATATCATCGATGATATCTTTAATTACAATTTCTTCTCGTTGAGTATATGTATAGTAATACGCTGCCGTAAGCCATTGATATAAGGAATAAAAACCTGAAACAACCAAAAATAGTGACAAAAACAGACCGGCCAGTATTGAGCGCCTGTGTCGTCTCCTCCTTGTGGCAATGCGAAGCTGTTCAAAGCTGGTATCAGTTGCCGCTGCGATTACTCTCAGAAGCTCTTCCTTCAATTTTTTTATGTTAAATCCTTGTGCATTGTACTTAACCCTTAAAGTTCTATTATCTATTCCGGGGACCAGCTTAAGGGATGGAGGAAAGCATGTTTGGGGGTCATCATCTATTAGCAGGGCATAGATTTTATCGGAACGACCCAACTCAATAAATGTTCTTACCTCTTTATCCACCCATTG
>CAYMLJ010000033.1:0-11040 GCA_964391395.1 uncultured Ruminiclostridium sp.
TTTGACAATTCTTTTATTGAAGTCACTAATGACGCAATATTCTGAATTTCTGACGGAATAATAATCTTTGTAGCTTTTCCGTCGGCGGCCTTTTCAAAAGCTTCCAGGCTGCGGATAGCGATAACTTCTTTACTTAACTCCTGCTCCTTAATCATTCTCAAGCCTTGAGCGGTAGCATGTTGCACTTTTAGGATTGCCTCGGCTTGACCTTCAGCTTCACGTATTGTGGCTTCCTTTTTTGCTTCTGCTCGTAAAATCGCGGAAGTCTTTTCGGCTTCTGCCTCTAGAATAACAGACTGCTTCTTTCCTTCGGCAACCAGAATATTTGAGGTTTTCTCACCTTCTGCTCTTAGGATGGCTTCACGTCTTTCGCGTTCTGCCCTCATCTGTTTTTCCATGGCATTCTGTATGTCTGTCGGAGGAATAATATTCTTAACCTCTACACGGTTAATTTTAATTCCCCACGGATCTGTAGCTTCATCCAATATTATTCTCATCTGGTTGTTAATAGTATCACGAGAGGTTAAGGTCTCATCCAGTTCCAGATCACCGATAATATTACGCAAGGTCGTTGCGGTAAGGTTTTCAATAGCCATCATAGGACGCTCTACTCCATAGGTATAGAGTTTAGGGTCGGTAATGGTAAAATATATAACCGTATCAATCTGCATGGTGACATTATCCTTTGTAATAACCGGTTGAGGCGGAAAATCCAAAACCTTTTCTTTAATTGAAACACGATTGGAGATTCTGTCAATCAAAGGAATCTTAAAGTGAAGCCCAACTTCCCATGTTTCCTTATATGCTCCCAGTCTTTCTAAAATATATGTCTGAGCTTGGGGAACAATTTTGATGTTTCGGATTATAATAATAATCACAAGTGCAATTACCGCGGGAATTACATATTCCAACATAATAATACCTCCAAATATTTTTTTATTCAGCTAACTGTTTTACTACAAGCTTTACGCCCTCAATAGCTTCAATAATAACTTCAGTATCTACCTCAATAGAATCTCCCGATTTACTTACTGCTGTCCATATCTGACCTTTTACCTTTACCTGTCCTGCCTTATACTCGGAAATACTCATTATAACTAAGCCGGTTTCTCCTATTAGGGCATCGGTATTAGTCTTTTGTAATTTTACCTTAAAATATTTTACTGCAATGGGCCTGGTAAAAATTAGGAGTATTATCGAGGTAGCCAAAAATGCCGCTATTTGTGTCCACAAAGGCAACCCGAAAAGTGCAAATATAAAAGAAATAAGAGCCCCGCCGGCCAGCCATATTGTGGTAAGACTCACTGTTGCAGCCTCAATTATGATAAGAACCACAATTAGTCCAAGCCAAGCATAAACATAAAAATCATTCATAATACAGCCCCCTTTAATGCTTCTATCATTATACTTTAATATCTATGTAATTATGATTCCACCGATTCTGTCTTTTCTTCAGAAAAATTATTAAACAGCTTAAGGTAACATCTTCTTCTGCGGTGAATGCGGGTTTCATAGCTTCTCCACATGGACTGGACCGCATGGTTTGTTTCCAGCTCAGGCGAAGCAATTGCTCTGACTACACCATTTTTCAATGCTGATGCGGTAAGCTCGTTCAGCATAACATAAGGAACTCCTTTTGATCGTAACTCCGGCCTTATGGCTACAAGATACAAATCAAGGGTATCATTCTTCTTTATAGCATTCAAAAAATGAATGAATCCGGTTGGGAAAAGCCGTCCTTTGCTCTTTTGAGCTGCCTTGGAAAGCGAAGGTATAATGATTCCGAATCCTGCAATTTTCCCGTCTTCGCCTTTTACAATGCAAATATAATCAATGTTTAAGAAGGAGAAAAACTGCTTAACATAGCTTTGAACTTGCTTTTCAGTTATGGGAACAACGCCGTAAAGATGCTCATAGCCTTGATTTAACAAATCAAATATCTCTTTAACATATGGTATAACATCCTTGGTTTTTTTTAACGGAACAACGCTTAAGTTATATTTTTCTTTTGCTTTTTGAGCGAGTACAGATATTTTTCCGGCGACATCAGTTTCCGGCAATGTAATATCAATTTCTATCCATTCAGCGTCCTTGACATATCCTAAAGCTTCCATATGCTTCATGTAGTAGGGGAAATTGTATATGGTAATAAAAGTGCCTAATTCCTCAAAGCCTTCTATGAGCATTCCTTCCTTGTCCAGGTCACAAAATCCCAATGGTCCGTGAATACCTTTCAGCCCATTCTCCTTTGCCCATTCTTCAACTGTTTCAAGAAGAGCTTTTGAAACATCAAGGTCATCAATAAAATCAATCCATCCAAAACGGGCATACTTGTTTCCCCATTTGCTTATGTAACTGTGACTTATTATACCTGCGATACGCCCTACTACCTTACCATCCTCATATGCCAGCCAAAGCTTGGCATCGCTGAATTCAAATGCCGGATTCTTTTTTTTATTAAGGGTGAATTTCTCATCCGATATGAGAGGTGGTATCCAGTAAGGATTGTCTTTATATAGTTTAAAGGGAAATTTAATAAATATGTCAAATTGTTTTTTGTCCTTGACTTGTATTATTTGTACCATAGTAGCTCTCCTTGAGTTAAACTTGGCTTTTTTCTCAGTATAGCATTTTTATATCAATATAACAATTCGCGGATTTTCGACAATTACATATGTCGTTCTGCAATACTGGCTAACGGGCTTCGCTCAACCTGCTTTAAAGCGACATGGCCTGTAATCTGGAATTGTTTCATTTTTTCTACGGTATATACCAAGCCGTTACTCTTTGCATCAACGAGAACATTATCAATTTGGTTGTCTGTAGGGTCACCGATAAAAACAAATTTTGATCCAAATCCTGCACGGGTAAGCATCAATTTTGCCAAATGTGGTGTCAATTCCTGCGCTTCGTCCACTATCACCATGGCATTGCTCAATGTACGTCCTCTCATATATGTAAAGGTTTTTGTTTCAATAACTCCCTTCATTCGATAGGTCTCTATAAAATTGTCTACCGAAAATTCAGGCTTTCCGGGGTTGCGGCTATGTCTGGTATTATCGCTGCTACCATTAATTTTTACATTCATCAGATTACCGATGGCATCATAAAAGCTTCCCATCCAGGGTCGCAGCTTCTCCTCCTCGGTTCCAGGCAAATAACCAATATCATTACCTGCCGCAACTGTTGGCCTTACAAACACTATCTTGCTGTATTCACCTTGTTCGATAACCTTTTCTAAAGCTACGGCCGTAGCCAAAATAGTTTTCCCGGATCCTGCTCCACCTGTAATGGTAACAAAAGGGATATCCTTATCCATAAGAAGCTCAAACGCCATCTTTTGTTCCATATTAATAGGTGTTAAGCCCCATGCACTATTCTTAGCATATTTGAGAGGTATAATATTCTTTCCATCAAAGCGGGCAAGAACCCTGTGGTTATCATCATCAGTGCTGGTAATATATAAAAATTGATTGGGAATCAGAGGCTCTTCAAGCCTCAACTCTTCTATAGAAAGTCCGCCTTTGTAGACTAAATTAATCTTTTCTGATGATGTGTAGACATTAATATATCCAGTATATACTTCATCACTTTTTATTTTATCATTATGGTAATCCTGCACCTCAATTCCAAAGGAATCGGCCTTAATAGCCATATATACATCCTTTGTAACGAGTATTGTAGGAATATCTAAGTTATCGTTTTGAAGGTTCTTTGCCATTGCCAGAATACGGGTATCATTTTTATTGGTATCTATTCCAAACGGTATGCACGACATATCCATATGATTCATTTCAATACGGATAGTTCCTCCGCCATCGGTTTTTATGCCCTGTTCAAGATTTCCCCTCTCTCTTAGATTATTAAGCTCTCTTGCCGCCATTCTTGCATGATAACCTACCATTCCCTCGCGGTTTTTTACATTGTCAAGTTCTTCAATTGCCACTATGGGAAGAATAATATTATTATCCTCAAAATTATAAAAGCAATAGGGATCGTGAATTATAACATTTGTATCGAGAATATAATTCTTTACCATATTAGAACCCTCCAAAAACATATTCTTTAGTATTTATTCATTTGGCCCCACTTTATATACACATCTTCTGTCCAATGACCATACCGGTTCAGAAAACTGGCCTGGTTCAATATCTTTAGTTGCATTCTGAAAATCGTATACTCTGGCATCAATCATATCAATGTGGTGTAAAAGCTCTGCTTCCAAAAATAATGGTTTTTTGGGGCTTCCAAACTCAGCCTCATAATGATGGCTCAAAATCATATGCTTCAAAAGCAGCATGGTTTCTTCTGAAGCTCCGACAAGTTTACCTGCCCTATCAAGTTCCTCGACTCCCATAGTAATATGACCCAAAAATTGCCCCTGCTTTGAATATTCGGCAATTCCCAGCTCATTACTGGAAAGCTCTCCAATCTTGGCCAGATCATGAAGAATTATACCCGCAAAGACTAAGTCCGGATCCACTCCTTCATATACACCGCATAATGCTTCCCCACATCGAAGCATACGCACAATGTGATATAAAAGTCCGCTTCTGACCGCATGGTGGAGACTCTTTGCCGCAGGATAGTATATGAGCTTATCTTCCTTTTGATCAAGCATAGTCATTACTACAGAGCGAATCTCTGCTTTTTTAATCTTCGCCGCAAAAAGATATATCTCTTCTAACATTTTCTCGGGTGAAATCGGTGCAGCCGGAACATAATTTGCTATGAGCTTTTGATCCTCATCATCTGCTAGCTTAATCTTATTAAGTGTCAATTGTAATGACTCTCTCCACATATCCACTCTGGCATTAACATAATAAAGCTTATTCGGAATTAAAGCCGTATAATCGCCCTCATTTGCATCCCACCACTTTGCCGGTACATTACCGGTATTATCGGTAAAAACAATATCCAAATAGTTCTTTTTATTGGATGAAAGCTTTAATTCGGCGCTTCTTAAGAGATATATACCATTAATACTCTCGCCGGCCTTTAAATCAGAAATTTTTATACCTTCAAATTTCATCTTTTCCCCCTTTTGAGTTATTTGTTTTAAACCTATAGATTCATTGTACACGAAAGTTTAAAAAGTGAAATGAAAAAAACATTTTTTTAACAAAAAAAGCGAGTACTTAGCTCGCATTTTAGATATCCCAAATATCAATGATACGATATTCTTGCCTTCTTAACAAGTCTACCTCTTTTGGTTTCGCTAGCATATCCCCGTTTTCATCAATTACAACTCTTATGATCGGACGGTTAGGAAAATTCTTATTGTATTTTGCAACAAGTCCTTTCTCACCCGAATTGAGTTTGACAGCTGTACCGACAGGATAATTTGCAATATGACTGATGAATGCATCGAGTACTATCTTATCAAAATGTTTATTGCATAGTGAACACATGTAGTCGACAACCTCATGGGTAAGCATTTTTTTACGGTATATTCTATTGGTGCTCAATGCATCGTAGACGTCTGATATTGCAACTATACGCGCAGCCAAAGGTATATCGTTGTTTTTTAAATTATACGGATAGCCACTTCCATCTTTTCGCTCATGATGGGATAATGCAATGATTTGTGCCGTATGGCTTATATCTTTTGAATTTTTCAATATCTCATAGCCGTATACTGTGTGCTTCTTAACCTCATCAAATTCATTAATGGTCAGATTGGTGGGCTTTTGAAGAATTCTGTCATCGATCATCACCTTGCCGATATCATGGAGAAGAGAACCAACACCCAATTCTTTTAGGGTTTCTCCTTTTATTCCCATTGCAATACCGGTAATCAAAGACAAAATACATACGTTAACGCTATGAGAAAAAGTATAATCATCAACAGAGCGGATATCGGACAAATTCATTATTATAAAATCATCGTTAAGTAGATTGGATAATAAGCTATTTACCATTTCCATGATCTTTTTTCCATCCACCGATATTTTTAAAGAGGATGTAGTCATAATAGCTTTAATCTGGGCTTTTACATCGGTAATAATTTCTTCCTTTACGATTTCATCAACCGGAATACCCCTCGATAATTCGTCTTCAATATATATTTCTGTAATATTATAATGTTTTAATTGTTCTATTTTATCCTCTGTAATGTCAGCACCTGCAGATAAGAGAATAATGCCATCCAATGATTGTATGGTACGTGCAACACGAACACCTGCTTTAACTCTTTCCAGGCTTACTTTTCTCACTAAGATTTACCCTCCGAAGCAATTAAAATAATATAAGTTTATAGTACAATAATAGAACTATATAAATGATTACATAAAACATAGCCTATAGTGACCTTTAAAATTTTATCGGCTTTTTTGGCAAAAAAGTTTAGATATTTTTATTCCAATAAAGGTTTGACAATCGACATAACATCCCGTTTCAGAATATTAAGTTCCTTCTCTGAGCCTTCAAGCGAATCCGACGATACACCATAATAAATCTTTATTTTTGGTTCGGTTCCTGACGGTCTTACGCAAAACCAAAATCCGGGATTCATTGTATAATGAAGCACATTAGATGCAGGCAGGCTGATTTTTGAATCAACATTTGTTCTGGCATTTCTTTTTATTTGCTTTTTATAGTCGGAAATGATATAAACATCTTTTTCTCCGACTTTTTTTATATCCATAGCTCTGAGGGATTCCATAGCATCATTTATCTTTTCAAGACCTTCTTTTCCTTTCAATGTGAAGGAATCCACTCCCTCTCTTACATATCCGTATTTCTTAAAAAGCCATAAAAGGCCTTGATAGAGATTCATCCCTCTTGATTTATACCAAGTGTAAACCTCTGCAATAAGCATAGATGCAACAACAGCATCCTTATCACGGGCATAGGTTCCAGACAGATATCCATAGCTTTCTTCAAACCCAAATATAAACCTTTTCTTGCCGGTATCATGGAATAATTTTATCTGCTCGCCAATGAATTTAAAGCCGGTGAGCACATCAATAATCTCTACCCCATATTCATCGGCAATTTTTCTAGCTAAATCACTTGATACAATTGTTTTAACCACAAATGCATTTTGGGGCAATTCATTATTTTGCTGCTTCTGCGAAAGAATATATTCCAGTAACAGACACCCAATCTGATTTCCTGAGAGAGTTATATATTCCCCTTGATCATCCTTTACTACAACCCCCACCCGATCAGCATCGGGATCGGTGCCGATAATCAATTCGACGCCCTCTTTTTCGGCCAGTTGTATTGCTATATTGAATACGGCTTTTTCCTCCGGATTCGGGTATTTTACCGTAGAAAAGTCAGAATCCGGCAATTCCTGTTCCTTAACCACCAGAATATTATTAAAGCCTATTTCCTCCAACACTCTTCTTACCGGCTTATTTCCTGAACCATGGATAGGAGTATATATTATCTTTGCTTCTTTGCCATATTTTCTGCATAATTCCGGGTTTATTCCGGAACTTTTTACTGCATTTATATATGCATCATCGATTTCATTCCCGATTATTTTTAACAATCCTTGCTTCAAGGCTTCTTCTTTTTTCATGCAGCAAATATCGGATATATTTTTAATAGACTCTACTTCCCTTATAACGTCGTCGGATTCCTTGGGTGGAAGCTGGCATCCATCATTACCATATGCTTTAAAACCATTGTATTCCTTTGGATTATGACTGGCTGTAATTACAACTCCCGCTGCACAGCCCAAATGCCTCACGGTAAAGGATAATTCCGGGGTAGGACGAAGTTCGTCAAAAAGATATGCCTTAATATTGTTACATGCCATAACCAAAGCAGTTTCCAAGGCAAACTCATAAGAACAACGGCGGGAATCATATGCGATGGCAACCCCTTTTTCACTTTCGTTTTGATTCTTAACAAAATTCGCGAGGCCTTGAGCTGCCTTACGAACAGTATATTTATTCATTCGGTTGGTACCTGCGCCTATTATGCCACGCATACCGCCCGTTCCGAATTCCAATTCCTTATAAAACCGATCTTCTATTTCTTTTTCATCATCTTTAATGGCTAAAAGTTCCGCTCTGGTTTCTTCATCATAATAAGGATTCTCAATCCATTCTTTATATGTTTCTCTATAATTCATACAAACCTCCGGACCTGGCTGATTATACTGCATTTATATGGCTCTTTTAGGTTCTACAATCAATTTGATAGCGGTACGTTCTTCACCATCAACATTTATTTCTGAAAATGCCGGTATGCATACCAATTCTATACCAAGAGGAGCAAGAAAACCTCTGGCAATGGCAACCGCTTTCACTGCTTGATTTAAGGCACCGGCACCTATGGATTGTACTTCGGCAACTCCCTTTTCTCTTACAACCCCTGCAATTGCGCCTGCTACAGAATTGGGGTTTGATTTCGATGAAACCTTCAACAGACTCATTATGACAACCCTCCAAAAACTTATATCTTTATAATATTGCTGATCCTTTTTATTTCAGTTAATCTGTTATTTTCTTCGTTTATAGTTATGATGACTGCGTTTATTTGAGCTTTCCCTTTTGCAGGCTCGTGCTGAATAGGAAGGCCAAGAGTGAATTTTTTAATAATAAGTTCTTTATTAACACCAATGACACCATCGGCAGGACCGGTCATTCCTACATCAGATATATACGCCGTTCCGTTTTCCAATATTTTGTCATCGGCGGTCTGTACGTGTGTATGAGTTCCCAACACACAAGACACCCGTCCGTCAAGATAATATCCCATTGCGATCTTTTCACTGGTGGCCTCTGCATGAAAATCGATCAATATATAATCGGCTTGTCCCTTTAGATACGACAGCTCTCTGTCAACTGTTTGAAAAGGACAATCCACCGGCTGTTCCATATATACTCGACCAAGCAGGTTTACTACAGCAAGACGTATTTTGTTCTTCTCAATTACAAGACGACCCTTGCCGGGGACCCCCTTAGGATAATTTGCAGGTCTTATAATTTTTATTCCCGAATCAATAATTCTTAAGATTTCTTTACGTGCCCAAGTGTGATTCCCCATTGTTATGGCATCTATGCCACAATCAAAAATTTCCTGGGCAGTATTAAAGCTAATACCTCTCCCGCCTGCGGCATTTTCTCCGTTGGCAATACAGAAATCAGGATTATATGTTGACTTCAGCTCAGGCATGCCAGCTTTTAAAGCATTCCTACCAATTTCACCAAAGATATCTCCAATAAAAAGGATTCTCAAAAACTTTCTTCCTCTCAAAACACGGGAAGCGTTTTCACGCTTCCCGCATAAGACTATTTTGCATATTCAACTGCTCGAGTTTCCCTGATAATATGGACCTTAATTTGTCCGGGATACTCCATTTCACTTTCAATACGTTTTACTATATCTCTTGCCACCATGATCATACTGTCATCATTTACTACTTCTGGTTTAACCATGATACGGACCTCACGTCCGGCTTGGATGGCATAGGATTTTTCAACCTCCGGTAATGAATCGGCAATTTCCTCGAGTTTTTGCAGCCTCTTAACATAGGTTTCAATGGTCTCACGTCTGGCACCGGGTCTCGCTCCGGAAACGGCATCTGCCGCCTGAACCAGAACAGCAATAACCGATGTTGCCTCCACATCGCCGTGATGAGCCATTACAGCATGTATAATTTCTTCGCTTTCCTTGTATTTCCTACAAATCTCGCCACCTATGGACACATGAGTACCTTCAACTTCATGGTCAATGGCTTTACCGATGTCATGTAAAAGTCCCGCACGTTTCGCTAGTGTCACATCTTCTCCTAATTCAGCTGCCATAAGGCCTGCCAAATGAGATACTTCGATAGAGTGCGACAGGACATTCTGCCCATAGCTTGTTCTGTACTTAAGCTTACCCAGAAGTTTTATTATCTCAGGGTTCAGACCGTGTACACCTGTTTCAAATGTAGCTCGGTCACCTTCCTCACGGATTGTGTTTTCGACTTCTTTTTTCGCTTTTTCAACCATTTCTTCAATACGGGCAGGATGGATTCTTCCATCAATAATCAATTTTTCAAGAGTAATTCTTGCAACTTCTCGTCTAATTGGATCAAATCCCGACAAGACAACGGCTTCCGGTGTATCGTCAATAATAAGGTCAATACCTGTAAGAGTTTCCAGTGTTCTGATGTTTCGGCCTTCTCTTCCTATTATTCTGCCCTTCATTTCATCGTTGGGCAGCGGAACTACTGAGACAGTGATTTCGGATGCGTGATCTGCTGCGCACCTTTGTATAGCCGTGGATAAAACTTCCTTGGCTTTACGGTTAGCCTCTTCCTTAGCGCGCTCAAAAATGTCCTTAACCATAATGGCCGCTTCGTGTTTTACTTCACCTTCAATATTACTTAAAAGATATTGTTTCGCTTCTTCGACCGATAACCCGGATATACTTTCTAGTTTCTCCAGCTGTTTTTTGTGTATCTCTTGAATATCAGCCTGTCTTGCCTCAATTTCTTGAATTTGCCTGTTTAGCGATTCTTCCTTTTTCTCCAGGGTATCCATTTTTTTCTCAAGAGTCTCATCCTTCTGCTGTAAACGTCTTTCACTTCTTTGAATTTCAGTTCTGCGCTCACGGACTTCCCTCTCTATTTCAACCCTACTTTTGTGAATTTCCTCACGTGCCTCTATCAAGGCATCGCGTTTTTTTCTTTCAGCAACTTTCTCAGCTTCACTTACAATACGTTGGCTTTCCTTTTCTGCACTTTCAAATTCGTTTTCTGCCACTCGTTTTCTATGCTCAACTCCCTTTCGGAAGAATATAAGTGAACTAATAACTGCTATTACAAGTCCAACAATAAGTCCTAATACAATTGAAAAAAAATCTGGAATATTACTCACCTCCTTGGCTTTTGTTTCTTTCATTAATTCATAATCAATAAAGCATATTATTAAATGGCATCAAAGAATACGCATACGAGATGCCATTATGAAACTATTGTATACAGTTTTAAAATTCATGTCAAGAAAGCAAAGATTATTTGTGCATATTGCATGCTTTTATCGTGTTTTTGAGCAACATAGCTCTGGTCATAGGACCTACACCTCCTGGAAC
>CAYMLJ010000033.1:11140-14570 GCA_964391395.1 uncultured Ruminiclostridium sp.
ATACCCACTTCCTCGCAGTCCTTCTTTTTGTTATTAACATAGATTCTGGAGGCAGGATCATTACCAACAATAACAACTGCCAGTCCCGGAACAATTCCCTTTGCAGCCAGTTTTCCCACTTCCACTGACATATCCTTTTTCATTCTTGCGGCTAAATCTTTGCCGTCTAATAGTTTATAAGACATAATTGTACACCTCACATCATAATAGTTCTTTTCTAAGCTCTTCCGAAGACTTAGGTGAAAGATAGCTCAGAGGAATATCAAGTACCGTTAATGCTCCTGTTTTGCCTTCTTTATTAAGCTTAACCACAGCACGGGCATAGGCTGTTAAAATACTGGCTGTGAACTCGGGATTACTATCGAGCTTTAACGAAAATTCTACAATATGTTTATTCTCATTATTTTTACCTGTATCACCGCTTCTTATTACACGCCCGCCATGTGGCATCCGGCTGTGATTCTTCAATAGCTCATCCTCAGATATAAAATGAACAACTGTATTATAATCAGCAAAATAATTTGGCATATTCTTAATTGTTTCTTCTATCTCTTTTTTATCTGCACCCTCTTCTGCAACAATAAAACACTCCCTCAAATGCTTATCGCCCGTTATTAGATTGGGCTGTTCACCATTTCTTATCCTGCTTATTGCACTTTCCACAGGAACAGTGTACTGAATTCCGTTTTTTACACCTTTTACATGTCTTATAGCATCAGAATGCCCTTGGCTAACGCCCTTACCCCAGAAGGTATAACTTTCCCCCTTAGGTAGAACTGCTTGAAGCATTAAACGGTTCATGGAAAATAGTCCCGGGTCCCAACCTATTGAAATCGCAGCGGTTTTTCCGGATTGTATTGCTGCTTCATCAACACTGTTAAAATACTCGGGTATTCTGGCATGAGTATCAAAAGAATCCACACAATTAAAAAGACCGGCGTATTTGGGGCCTTGGTGAGGTAAATCTGTAGCAGAACCACCGCAGAGAATTAATACATCTATTATATCCTTATATTTGTATATATCATCAATATGAAGCACTTTAGCCGATTTTGCCGCAATTGTTACACTTTCTGGCGCTCTTCTTGTGAAAACAGCCACAAGCTCCATATCATCGTTTTGTAAAATAGATAACTCTACTCCTCTTCCGACATTTCCATAGCCTAAAATCCCTACGTTAATTTTTTTCTCCATATACCATCCTCCACTTTTTATTTATTATTTTATTATATATTGTTTTCTTTTTTAATAGGCAATTTTGTAATTTCCATAAATTCCGGATGTGTACGGTAAGCCGAAAAATCAGTTGATGCTTTGGCCCTTAACCTTAAATCCGGTTTAATCTCAAAAGCTCTGATTAAAAATCCTATGGTAGCATCTACATCCCCGGCGAGCGCTGAAACCCGGGCAAGCCCAAACAAAATCTCATCGTCATCGGATTTTAACCTAAGACCTTCCTTATACAACCTTACAGCCTCAGAATAATTCTTAAGCGAAATAACTGCAGAAGCCCAATTGTAGTAGAGCGCCGGATCGTCATTCGTAAGCTTTTGAGCACGTTTAAATACTCTTACTGCATCTTCGTAGCGCTTCATCATCATTAATGAAACTCCAAGATTAAAATGAACAAGATATGATTCCGGATGCTCTCTCACTGCTTCTTCATATACTCTGATTGCTTCGTTTGTTCTGTCTGAAGATATGTAAATCTCGGCCAGCAGGTTATATGCCATCTCAAGACGTTCATCACCTCTTAAGGATTCTTCCAGATTCTCTATTGCCTTATCGGTTTTTCCATCGGCATCATGGATTGATGCCATACTGTAAAAAGCTCTGCTATAATCCGGCTTGAGTTCTGTGGCAAATTTGAAATTTGAGACAGCTTCTTCGGTTTTTCCTTCATGCCGCTGAGCTATACCCAAGCGGTAATATGCTTCGGCATCCTGGGGAGCCAATTGTATCAGCTTTTTGTAAGCAATGAGAGCATTTCCCCAATCACCGCGCTTACGATATAGTTTTCCCAGCAAGGACCAAGCTTCGGTAAACTCTGAGTCGTTTTCTACAATAGTCTCCAGCTGATATTTACACTCCATCTCTTCATTTTTCTCAAAGCATAAACGTGCTAAAAGATATCTAAGCTTGTTATCTTCTTTGAATTTCAAAGCTTTACGAATATGGTTTTGTGCTTCGCCGAGTTCATCTATAGCTATATAGCATTTCGCAATATTGATATCAGCCTCTCTGAGGCCTTCGATATCCTTTTGAACCATAGCAAACTGTTCTATTGCCAATACATATTTTTTAATCTTAAACAGACATAAACCGTATCCAAAGCGGATCATAGGGCGAAGAAGTTCTTCTATCTCATCTGCTTTGCTGTTCTTTAATTTTGTTATAGGTTCATCACCTATTAAATACAACGCTTTTTTACAGCCTTGTATCGCATCCCCATACAAACCGTTTTTATAGCTAAGCCAAGCAGTATTGTAAATAATATGTGAATTGTTGCTTAAAATATCGGAAAGTATTTTATATATCTCAAGAGCTTGTTTGAATTCGCCGCTGTCAATAAGCTTATGAACCGCAATCAGCTGTTTGTTTACATTGGTTTTTAGATGTTTATCGTTAAGATCTAAAGTGTTGGCAATAATACTCGATTTGATTTCTTCTTTCCATTCGTCTAACTCTTCAATATACTCACCGTATTTCCAGCTTTTATTGCTCTGTCTTTCCAGCTTTTCTATAAGCGGGGCGTCAGCAAGTGACTTTTTGATTCTGTTCTTCATTCCGATATAATCCGAAATCAAAAATACCCCCGGTAACAGCAAACCGAAAACAATTATTATTATTTCATATAAGGGTACCGAAAGAACACGGTTTATTATTGTAAGAACCCCTGATGTTAGCGCACAAAGCTGAATTGCAAATACTATAATCGATACTGCATTAAGTCTGCGAAAGCATCGTATAGCCATATAAACCGTTAAAAAAGCCATCAATAAAACAATAAATGCCAGAGAAATATTATAATTGGTAGGAACATTCTCTAAAAAGATCATACTTCATCCCCCGAGCTAGACATCTTCATTTCATTCCAGCGTTCACGGGAAATGAGGATACGTCTGGGTTTACTGCCTTCATACCCGCTTATAATATTACGCTCTGCCATTTGGTCAATAATACGGCCGGCTCTGGCATAGCCTACCTTAAATTTTCTCTGAACAAACGAAACTGATGCTTGCCCGCAATCAATAACCGCTTCTATAGCCTCACTCAACAGTTCATCGCATTGGTCATCTTTATTACTTCCATCTTCATTCTTAGCATTATCATTGATATTTTCTATTATTTCCTGATCATAGTGTGCTCTGATTTGATTCTTAACAAAATCAACAACCAATTCCACTTCTTTGTCGGTAACAAAAGCTCC
>CAYMLJ010000034.1:0-4355 GCA_964391395.1 uncultured Ruminiclostridium sp.
CCATAGTCAACAAGCTCCTGAATTGCACACATTACTCCCAGTTTAACGTGCTCATATACCAAGCCACCTTGCATATATGCAGTGTAAGGTGCTCTTATTGGTGCGTCTGCGCTAAGCTCTATTGATGAACCTTGAATAAAGGCTCCGGCTGCCATTATTACCGGGGAATCATATCCCGGCATTTCCCATGGTTCAGGCGTAACAAACGAGTCAACCGGCGAACCTTTTTGAATACCCTGACAAAATGCAATTACTTCTTTTTCACTGTTGAATCTAATAGCTTGTATAATATCACATCGCGGATCAAACGGGCCGGGATGTGTTGTAAAACCAAGATCCTGCATAATCTGTGCGGTAAAAACAGCACCCTTCAGGCTTTCAGCCACAATATGCGGAGCCAAAAAGAAGCCTTGAAACAATAGTCTGTTATTACCCAGAGTAGCCCCTACCTCGCGCCCCAATCCAGGAAGGGTCATTCTGTAAGATATTTTTTCAACCAAATCTTTTCTACCTGCAATATAACCCCCCGAGGGCACGATTCCGCCACCCGGGTTCTTTATAAGTGAGCCTGCCATAATATCGACCCCTACCTCGGTAGGTTCACGGTCTTCTACAAACTCGCCGTAGCAATTGTCAACCATTATTAGAGCATCGGATTTAACCGATTTTACCAGCTTAATAACTCTTTCAATTTCATTTATAGTAAGAGCGGGTCTCCACGCATATCCTCTTGAGCGCTGAATAAAAACAAGCTTGGTTTTATTGTTTATAGCCTTAATTATTGCCTGGTCATCAATAAGTCCGTTTTTAAGCTCTATCTGTGAATATGTTGCTCCATAATCTTTCAGTGAGCCAGCATCTTCCTTACCCCTGATACCGATGACTTCCTCCAATGTATCATATGGTTTTCCTGTTATTGATAATAGCTCATCCCCCGGCCTCAAAATACCGTAAAGGCATAATGATAACGCATGAGATCCACAAGTAATGCTGTGCCTGACCAAAGCATCCTCTGCATGAAAAGCATGAGCATATACAGCATCGAGAATCTCTCTGCCTCTATCATTATAGCCATATCCGGTGGTGCCTGAAAAATGAGTGTCACTGAGTCTTTCACGCTGCATTGCGCGAATTACCTTAAGTTGGTTTTGCTCCTTGACATAATTTATTTGATCGAAACCTTTGTTTACAGCATTTTCGGCTGTTTTAACCAGTTCTATAATTCGTGGATTGATATTAAATTCTTTGTAATAATCTCTTTTGTTTTCCATATTGACCCCATACTATCCAGTCCAAATATTAATCAATATCGGAGTTATCTTTCGTATCATTTATTTCTGTTGATTCTTCCGTCTTTTCGGTCTCAATTGAAGCCTTTCTTTGATTCTCAATTTCCTTTTCCTTGGCTTCCAATTCATTTATATACGTTTCAACCATTTCTTTAGTGACTGTGCTGGTATACCAGAAATTTAATTGTTGCGAGGTTCTTAGCATATATAGAGCTTTTTCTAAATCGCCATTACGTTCAAGCATTTTTGCGTAATTATAATATGCTTCCGGGAAAGTGGGCTTATTCTTCATAGCCTCCTGATAGGTTTCAAAGGCATTGTCATAATCGCCCGAATTGAAATAAGAAGTTCCGAGATTATCTAATATCGCCGCATTGCTGCTATTATAATCCTTTGCCAAAAGATTAAACTCAAGAGCTTTCGCATAATCACCCTTCTCGTTATAAAGTAAGCCGAGAGTAGAATACATATTGGTTGTTTCATAGGTTTTTATAAGTTCATCCAGCAATTCTATGGCTTGGTCAATATCGCCTTGCTTCCAAAAAACCAAAGCTTTGGTAATAATCATGGTGTTTTTATCAGCGCTCAGCGTTACCTTAGCAAGAGCTTCATCAATTTGGGAGGCAGCTTCATCGGTATATCCCATTTTTATAAGTAAAAAAGCATATGTCCCACGAATCTTTGCATTTTTGGGATCAATGGCTACCGCTGCTTTAAGATCAGCTAATGAACCTTCATAATCTCGGTTATGATATTTTTTTCCGGCTTTGTTCTGATAAAAAGTTGATCTGTTAAAATACATATAGACTAACAAAAGAATAACAAGACCTACAACGCCTGCAGTCGGTCCCAACAGCGTATAAACAAAGTATAGAATTGCCAGAGGAAGAATAATTCGCGATAATGTATTAGAGGAATTCATCATTAAAAGACTCCTTTTTAAGACAGTAAGAATATATTATCATTATTCTCCGACCTTTTCAATTCTAATGCTAAATGAAAATCATAAGGAAAAACTAAAGTAAGAAATTATTCCAGAGGTAAATAAACTCTGAAACGCGTACCTGAGCCCAGTTTGCTTGCTACCTTAACGCGACCGCCATGACGCAGCACAATTATTCTGGCTATAGAAAGTCCTAAGCCATGCCCTCCCTTATCCCGCTCTCTTGCCGAATCAACCTGATAAAAACGATCAAAAATATTTGGTAAATCTTTTTCGGAAATACCTTTACCATTATCAATCACTGCCGCAGCCGCAAACTTGCCATCCTTCTCTAAGTGCAGGGTAATATTGCCACCCGGCTCAGTATATTTTATTGCATTATCTACAAATACTCTTAAGGCTTGCTTAATTCTATCCCTATCGCCATTAACAAATATATCCGGCTCTATATGGCCCTCTATATTGTGTTTAGTTTCTAGCATAAGGGTATCTTTAACCATTTCTTCCATTAGGTCACTCATATTAAACTTGTCCATGATAAGGACCATTGTATCCTTATCATTTCTGGCAATAAAAAGAAGCTTATCCACAAGATCCTGCATGTTTTTTGATTCCTTGTTTATGGCTTCGATTGATTCATGCAGAATTTCCTTGTCATCCTTGCCCCATCTGTCAAGCATTCTGGCGTAGCCCTGTATTACTGCAATTGGTGTACGAAGCTCATGTGATGCATCAGAGACAAACTGTTTTTGTTTATCATAAGCCTTTTCAATTCTATCCATCATACGGTTAAATGTCACCGATAATTCTACTAGCTCATCGGTTGTATTACTTACATTCAGCCTAAGATTTAGATTTTGTGATGAAATGTTATTTGCCTTTTCGATAAACTCGTCTAGTAGTCTAAAGGTTTTTCTGGTTAAATAATTACCTTGCACATAAATTGTCAGTACAGAAATCAAAAACAGTAAAATGGCTAGAGCACCAATTATTGCAATTTCAATTAATATAATGGTTATATCAAAATAAATTATCAATTTTAGATTTTGATCCTCTATAAAATAGTTTTTTACAAAGGAAACATAAACCCTATTATCATTAATCTGGGCTCCGACATAATCGATATTATATACATCTAAATTCTCTGAAATAAGCTCGTTTGACCATGCAATAATCTGCCCGTCTGCGTTTATCAAAGAGAATAAACTGTCATTATTTGATTGTATTGCCTCAACCAGCCCGGCAACACTGATTTGCTCTTCTATAATATCAATTGAAGGCTCGATTTCATAATACTTTGAAAAAATTGAAAACCCAATAACGAGTATAACAATAATCACTAAAATTATAGAAAGCCATTGGGCAAACATTTTAGTGTAAAAAGCCGATATGCTCGATGCCAATGAAGAATTAGGTTTCTTCGATTCAGCTTTACTCTTGGTCTTCAAAAATATAACCTACCCCGCGAATAGTTTTTATATAAGAAACCTCATATTTTTGGTCTATCTTGCTTCTGAGGTAACGTATATAAACATCTGTAACATTTGTATCCCCGACAAAGTCGTAACCCCATACGTGTTCAATAAGCTTTTCCCTGTCCAGCACAATCCCCTTATTCTCCATAAGGTAGAGAAGAAGATCGTATTCTTTCTTTGATAGAAACACCTCTTCTGTGTCGTAGGTAACCTTATGTTGCATTTTGTTTAAAACCAGCTTGCCCGAGGTAATAGTTTCACCTACGTTTTCCTTTGCTGACATGGCCCTTCTTTTTAATGCAACTCTGATTCGTGCCAGAAGCTCTTCTATGGCAAAGGGTTTTGTTACATAATCATCAGCGCCACTATCTAACCCTGTCACTTTATCGGAAATATCATCCTTGGCAGTCAGCATGATTATAGGCAAATCAGAAAACTTTCTGATTCTTCTGCATACTTCAATTCCGCTCATTAAAGGGAGCATCAAATCAAGAACAATAAGATCAATATCATTCTTTTCCGCTCTCTCAAGACCGCTTCTTCCATCATATGCAATTTCAACTTCATAGCCCTCATGTTTAAGCTCAAGCTCTAAGAACCGGGCTATTTTGCTTTCATCCTCTATAACCAGTATTCTTTCTGCCATAA
>CAYMLJ010000034.1:4455-14289 GCA_964391395.1 uncultured Ruminiclostridium sp.
TTGGGTGCCTGACTCTCCGTCTCGCTCGTTAAATCGGTTTCAACCCGCATCGGGATCTGGCTGCTGTTATCATTTGTCGCATGAGTTGCGGAATTACAATGATCTTTACACTGTTGATCCTTAGTATTGTCTTTTTTTACTTCCTTATCTTTCATTCTATTATTTATGTTCTGAAAGATGGTATTTACATTTACATTCCGACTCTTTTCATCCCGTATACTGAATTTATACCCCAAAGTTGACAGTAGAATAAAGAATAAAAGGACAAAAACCCAAAGAGGTACCAACAGAATAAGCAAAATTATCGGTATAGTAAATAGGATTGATCCTTTGTCTTCAACAATTATTTTAGTATCAAAGCCTTTTTGCAATATTTCGGCAAATCTGTCGCCAAATTCATTTTTTTGCTTTTTGTTTTGATGGCTATGTCCTTTGCCTGTTTTTGTTCTCTCGAAATCTATTATTGCGTCCAGGATATCACCGTTGTTTTTCTCAAGAAAAAATTTAGCATCCTCATAGCTTGAATGGGTACGTTTTCTAAATTCATCTATCTGCTCTATTGTAATCATAGCATTACCTCCCCGTAAAGTATGAGTGCTTTAGTTGCTTTCTTTGGCTTTGTCTTTTATTTTTTCCACAAAGTTCTGCACGTTAACATTTGGGTCCGATATCTCACGAAACAAAAATTTATAACCCATAATGAGCATAACTATAGCAACAAGTAATAGTATATGCCATATTGGCCCTAAAACCAACAATAAAAGCAGCGGTATAGAGAAATCTTTTCCTGTCCTATCTACAATGATAAGCTTAATATCTATAAGCTTTTGTACCACTCTTGTCAGTCCATTAAGCAGACGATTTGCACCCCCGCGAAAATCATTTCTTTTCTGATACCCTGCTCCTGTTCTCTCTTTTTCAAAAGCAATTATAGCTTCCAAAAGATCGCCGTTGTATCTTTCCAGATAGTATTTCGCCTCGTCATAATTTGCATTAGTTCTTCTTCTAAACTCATCGATTAATTTAATATCCATTATATGGGCACCTCCGTTTAATTTTCGCTTGTTAAGCTTTACATTTCTTATTGTAGGACACAATTATTAGGTACTCATATCAGATAAATTAGAGTTCAATTAGAATCAGTTTGCAAATCAATTAATCAAGCTATATATAAAAAATTTTGAATTCTCTGGTCTTGTTCTGAAAAAAGAGCTGTCTCAAAATAGGCAGTCATCCTGGCAGATCAGTAACTGACATGTCATCCTGAGCGAAGCGAAGGATCTATAAGTTATCATATAAGATTCTTCATTTCGCTTCGCTACATTCAGAATGACAGGTTAAGTTTCTCGACCTCAGAATGGCACGTTCCGTATTTTGAGACAGCGCATTAAACAATAGTTTCTCTAATAATTTATATTACACCTTATTAGGACTTAACCTTTTTGGGAATTTTTAAGTATGCAGCCAGGATTAGCGTTATAATACATCCTGCCGCTGCAACTATAAAGGAATATGTATACACACCAATAGAACTTAGAATATTTGATATGATAGGGAATATCAGTGCCGATACACCAAAGCCTACCATAACGCAACCATAATTAAGGCCCATATGCTTTGTACCGAACAAATCGGCAGCCGTAGCTGCATACACACTTGCAGACCCGCCAAAACTAAATGCTATGGCTGCTATGCACACTAAAAACAGCACACCTTCGGCAAATATCATAACCAGCGCAGCTACGAGAGTTATCAAAGAAATTAATACTATGGCGCCTTTTCTTCCGGCATAATCAGAAAACCACGAAGTAAGTAAACGCCCGCTTGCACTAGCCACACCGGTTAGCATTACTCCGAAAGCCGCCAAATTTTCTGTAAGTCCTCGTTCAACCCCCAAGGATATGAATAATGGATTAAGTATAAAATATGCGGGCAAAAGGAAAAACATTGAAAATGTGAGCAGATAAAACTCTTTTGTCTTAAGCATTTCTTTTGTTGTGAATTGTTTTTGTGTACTTACCGGTGTAGTACCCTGTTGTTTTACTTCCGGATTTGAAAGGAACAACGAGCAGATTGAACAGATAATAAAAAACAAAATACCAAAAAACAAAAACGTATTTGGCACTCCCCAATTTGCCAGCAGCATTTTTGTTAACGGAGCAAACAATACAAGAGAAAAGCCAAACGCGCCTACCATCATACCTGTGGCAAATCCGCGTCTATCGGGAAACCATTTTTGAACTACCGATACAGTTGTAGTATAAACACAACCAACCCCGAATCCGCCAATCATACCATAAAAAACATATATAAGCCATGGTGATGACTGGGGCGTAAATGCACTTAAAATCATTCCTAAGCCTAGAATAACACTTCCTGCCAGTGCAACAGGTGAGGGCGAATATTTATCCTGCATGCGCCCACCGATTATTATTCCGAGAACAAATGTAGCAAGCATAACCGATGACGTAATTGACGCATTTGCCGGATCCCATGAAAGATGTGTTGAAACAGGCCCTTTAAACACACTCCACATATAAATTATGCCTGCACAAAGCTGAATTATCATCCCCATTACAAGAATCAGATATCTGTTTTTGACCGCTACTTTTTTTACCGCACTACTCTCCATTACCATACTACTCCTTACAATTATAATAATAATCTAACATGATATAGTTCCTGCCATGCTACGAATTATGCTCTTTGAACTATTCATATCAGTAACCTGATTATATGATCGTTCATACTTTATCAGGCATCTACCGTATTTTATCATAATATTTTATCCCGTACAATTATCATGTTATTGTACTTAGACACTTAACAGTTGATAAACCTTGACAATCTCTCATTTTCTAATATTCTACGTTCTTCATTCTTGCTCCATGCGTCTATCCCGCCTCCTATACAACGGGTTTCTAACTGACCTAAAGCATAAGGATTCCCTTTTAGGTGCGGTGCATCTATTATTCCTATTCTGATGGCTTCAGCCAATACCGATGGATCGGTTAAGGGATCTCTGTCATGGGATTTACCCATCATCCTGCTTAACTGTGCTATGGCATCTAAAATAACTGAGGCTTCTCTCAGTAGTTCTTCCTTTCGATCATTAACATCAGGATCTACCTTGGAATCAGCATTGCCTGTAACGCAGTTTTGAATGACGCCTTGAACAATCTCACAGCTTTCTATCACATCCGATGCTTCTGCTGCATGATCGCCTTCACAGTATCCTACAACATGAACAATATGCGGTTGGATCTGTAGTGCATGCACCGTAGAAGTTGCTAACTGTCCTTTTGCAACATTCTCCCTCGGAGACAGATGTAGAAGTCCTGCTCGCGCTTGCCTATACGATGTGAAATTTCTGTCGTGAAGCGACTCAATAAGCTGAATTTTCGCCAGCATCTTGGCTAAATCCATAGCCGGTGTTATCATTGGCGGCGAATTAAACATATACTGAGCTACATAGTGTTTTACTCCCATAGCCTTGGCATTGTATGCTGCCAGATACGCCATAACTACGGCAATTGCATCGTGAGCATCTCTAAGGCTCCAATGGTGCGATTCATTCACTTCCAGAGGAATGTCATTTTCCCCATACCAACGCATTGTTTCCTGATTTTCCTGTATAGCTGTTTCCAGAAGGCGTTTTGATCGCCCGTCAAGAACACTGTACCAGCATAGAGGAACAGCCCCCCAAGCATTATTGATTGTCTCTTTTGAAAGTTTCGCCCAAGATAACAAATCTCTTGTGCCACTGTAAATGCGAAGCATTGGGTGGTTTCCGGCTTGGCTTGCTTCTTTAAAACGGATCAGATGATCTCTGTGACGTACGGGGACACCTCCACCACCACTCAGCATAGGATCCATTTCCTCAGGTCTGAAAAAAGATTCCTGAGCATTTTGATCCGGGGCAATAGAAATAACATCCAGCACATCGGCTTCGGCAATAGTGTGAATTCCCTGTATTGTCTTCTCTAAATCAGGAAGACCGAAATGATGACGAAGCAAGGGCGTAGGTTTTGCTGCTTCCATTCTTTCAATAAGGTCATCGCAACCCTGCTTAGTCGCACATGGGCCTTCCCTATGTCCTAGGAATTCCATTACATTCGATGTGTTTTCTAATCCTGTGAAACAGCGTTCAAATATTCCCGTCTCTTCTGCAACTCGACAGACCGGTGGCGTACCTCCAAATCCAAACCGATACTTTGCTAATTCATTCTCACCCATTTTCGTTTTAAAATCCTGTAAGAGCTTTTCAGCTACCTCAGGTGTTAATCGGTAACTTAAACCAACAATATCAGGTTGATAAGCTTGAATCTCGTGTATAAACTCATCTATAGGAACAGCTGCTCCCAGAAATCGCGTCTCGCAACCCAATTCTTCGGCCAGCTTCAGAAATCTCACCACTCCTGCAACATGAACACAGTTGCCTATGGCCCCTGCAATAATTCTTCCTTTCATTGTTTATATCTCCTTTAACTACTTCTTTTTCCTTCTGTTATAAAGCTTCGTATCTCTCGTAGGGTCATACCAGTAAGTCCCATCCGGTCAGCCGTTCGTCCGCATTCCCAATAATCCGTATCATGGAGTATAGAACTCAACATTATGATAGAATCGATTATAGGAGTAGGTACACCGCAAAGTCTTCCAAGGGATGCAATAGGAACCAAACTCATAGGAACATCCTCAGTAATGTATCTGGTCATAACTGTCTTTGGTGCCATAATACCATCATAACCACGATTATTTCGCATTGCTTCATAAAGCGTCCGGCCCGCCGCATCATAGGCCATGTATAACCATTCTCTAGCTGTCATTGCCTGAAACCCCAGTGCCTCGGCAACACAAACCCGCTCTCTGTCCATTTTTTCTAGTATCATCGCTACTGATGGAGTTATACCCTCTGTATAGTATTCAAAATCGCCATTGGTACTCTCTATCCTACCTGCATTCAACACAGTAACTGCAGGGTGAAAAATGGAACCAATATTATTTATGCTTGTTTTTATTACATTGTCCCCGGGTATAAACTGTGGTAATGCTGTACGAAGTACTTTGATAACTTCAGGAGTCCGGTGTGCGGGAATTGCAGCAACCGGAACGCTGTTTTTAATACGGAAAATTTGGGTTTGAGCCGGATTAATGGATCGGCTGGCATAGAGAAGGGTCTGTGCTTCGCACACAACAACATCGGCTGTACAACCTTTTTCTTTTAATATGTTCAGCACCTCAAGTGCTCCTCCCGTTCTTCCCGGGTTCATAACAATAATTTGATCATCTACAAGATGCGGCACAAGCTGTTCTGCAATGTACTTATGGCCTGTTGCAGGAAGTACCACCATTATGACATCTCTTCCCTGAATGGCCTCACTAATATTTGAAGTAACAATTTTTAGCTCAGCAAATCCATGAGGAATACTATCACTATTTGATAGAATCTCTATACCTTTTCCTTCTTTTATTGCCCTAATTCTATCCTCTCCGCGATTATAAAGGCTTACATCGATGCCTAACAGCGAAAGATGCCCCGCCATGGCAGTGCCTCCATGCCCTGCACCCAACACAGCAAATTTATATTTGCTATTAAAGCTTTTCATTTCCATACGTTGCTCTCCAATCTTGTTATATGTATGCCCCATAATCCTTTTTTTAATTAATTATCTTTCATTATTCGAGAAATTTAATCAATTTTTATCAATAATTAAACTGTATTTCAAAGTGGTAAATAACTCAACTTCTCCCTTGAGAAAACTACCATATGCCTTAAGAAATAACAATAACTTCTGCATTAGTATATTTTATTTTGTATTACATAAAAGAATAGAAATAAAAATAGCCACATATCTGCTAATAAACAATAAGCGTGGTGTTACATAAGATTATTATAACAGAGAGATCGAACACAGAATAGACCATTTCAAAAAAATATATCTAAGAAAACGTATACGGTTATTTCTTCATTCGAACAGTATTTCTATTATTTTGCTTCTAAGAAGGAATTTTAAAGAACCATAAAATACTCGGAGTAAAGAAAATTACCGAAATTACTGATCCAGAACAGATTAAGTATTGCTTTAGGAGACAGTATGATTGAGTCAAAACAAAAAAACTTTTTATTATAAATATATATGGTAAAATAAAGAAAGTAATAATAAATTACCCATGTTAATAAAAACTATTATGACGATTGGTGGTACCATATGCGGAAAAGAAAAGTATTATTTATATGTCTATTTACTTTAATGGGTCTTATTTTATTTGTGGGAATACTCCCCAACTACTCATGCATTAAAGAGATATTGGTACAGAATAAATTTCAAAAAAACAATGGTAGATTACTTTTATATGGCATTGCATCTACATTTGATACGTGGGGCGACAATTTAGATACAAGCACAGGTTTTAAAATATCAAAGAAGTGCATTGATAATCTAGGGCATATAGATAGTGAAGAATTTTATAAAAATATTGATAATGCAAGTAAAAGTAATCTAATAATTAACAAAACGAATTTAAAAAATTCTATCTTTATAAATCAGTGCATTTTTTTAAGAGACATAAAAGTATTGTACATTACGTATAATGCTTTATTTCCCAACCATAACAAGGTATTCAAAGCTTCGCTTATTGATAATAGAGGCAAAACTATTGTTGCTATGCCAAGCTTTACTTCTACTACTAGAGGTTTGTTGATGACTAATTTCGAGAATTATTTTTGGGGAATAGATTCTGAAACTTTTCAACAATTAGTTTTACATGTTGAAGTAAGTTCAGATGATGGCAACTTATTATTTGAATATAATCAGTTATTATTTAAAACGCATTAATATTTAATGTAGTTGATATATTGATTTCGTAAAGGACGATTAAGGACTATAAGATAGGGAATCAAAAAGGGAAATTCCACCGATGTTTTTTTGATACACAATAATTTCTCTTAACATTACGTTTCGCATGATTATTTAGTAACATGAACGAAAAGCAAGCAAACAGACTATTTGGTATGTACAGATATAAAAGTATTACAAATGATTGCAGTTATAGATCCTGATGCTATAATAACCAGTATATCTATAGGAGCAACTACAATGCTATCAAGTCCATCAAACAAAAATCCGGAGCCGAAACGGTAGAGATGTCCGCTTAACAAAATCATCTCTCCTATATACATAGTAAGTGTAACGACTGATGCCACAATTGACGGAATTAGTACCGAAAGCGTTTTCTTCTTTTCAAGCAGAAATGAACCGACATATACGCCTGCTGTTACGCCAAAAATGATGAAGAATAAACTCATAAGCACCGCCGAAAGAGTAGATACTGTAATTTCTCCGTCCCTGAAAAATGCGGTAAAACAGGCTAAGATGCAAAGACCTAGAAACAAAGCAGTGGATACCGACTGGATCACCAGTGCTTTTAGCCTGCTTTTATTTTTGGAAATAATCATTTGGGCAAAGCCGTAAAAACAGTTCAAAAGTGCAAATATCAAAACAACTGAAATAATATAAAAATGAATTTTGAATGCCGGGCTGTAATCACCAATCAGCACATCAACGGCTCGCCACGTCCTTGTCTGAGAGCTTTCCGGCGGCACATAACACATAAACATTTGCCAATTCTCAAGTGTTGTCTTAACAGTTGTTGTAATTATGACCTTGCTTTCAAGCAACAGTTCCGATACAAAAAAGACTGCTACTGATATGGCGGATGCTGCTGCCAATGCGAATTTTTTGGCATATTTCATCAAGACCGGCAAAAGCAAAACAGCAATTATGACTGCCAGACTAATCGGCGTATATGGAATTATGTATTTCGGATAATTCTCCGCCAAAACCGTTCCATTGTGTACCATGTCAGCAACAACTTTCACGCCCATATACATGGGATAAAAGGATGCTATAAATACGCCAATCACCGAGGATAAATAAAATTTCTTAAAATTGATCATTTATATTCCTCCTAAAAACCAAATCGGTGTATATCGTTCTGTGGGGTATATGATCACCGGCTTGGGAACTAAGCGTTCCACGAATAATGTCGTTCCATGTCACTGTGTTATCATTAACCAAAACAAATCTTACATATGAAGTGTAAGTAGCATCGTTAGTTTCGGCTTTTCCCTCGTACCTCATCAGATATTTGTATTCGAACTTATACAGTTTTTCCTCTTCATAGTGGCTTACGCTGAATGTTTCCCCGCTAAAAACCAATTCTAAGATATACATTTTCGGGTAATCGTCTTTAATGCTTTCATAATATGCCAGATCGTAATGTGAAGGATCATCAAGTGTGTAGTAGTGGACCACACGGATTTTACAAGGCTTCTTTTTTGCCGATAAATCAACGAAATTCTGCCAGATATTTTCTCCAAAAGTAACGTCACCGTCCTCTATTACGACATAACCATCACCCTTTGCATCCTCCAAAGAAAAGCTATCTGTTACTTCTTTTAAGTCCTTCCATTCATCAGGTGTTGGTACTTTGCCGCAACCGGACAGGAAAATAACAAGTAGCGTTAACGTTAAGCAAATATGAAGGATTCTTTTCATATACCCATCTCCCTTTACGAAGCATTGGTTAAAAGTACATATCCAATCGCAATGGCGAACAGTGTAAAGCAAATAATTGAAATGGTTGATAGTTTACTATAAGACAGGATATTGTCAATGCGTACCCTTATCTTTGCACCGCCGAATGCCGAGACAAAAACATTTCTGCTTTCGGCACATTCAACAAGAGCTGTTGCATAAGCCTTATTCTCAACTTCACCATAGCTAGCCAATACTCTCTCATCACAAGCAAGCTCGGTTTCCTCTAAAAATTTCTTTAAGAATAGCCAAGCAAACGGATTGAACCAGTTAACAGATGCAGAAATAATAGCAAGAATACGCCACAAATTGTCCTTACCATGAATATGAGCCAATTCATGTGCCAGAATATATTGCAAGTCACGTTGCGCATATCCTTTTGGAATAATAATTCTCGGATGAAAAACACCATATGCTGCAGGTGCGGTTATTTTATCTGAAACATAAATATTATCTCGTAAAAGGCCGGCATCTTTTAATTCGGATTTTGTAGTGATATAAATAACTAAAGAAATAATCATGAGAGCAACAGCGATAATAATCCAGACAATAGAGGCAACACCAAATAAATTGTCAAGCAGATTCACTTTATAGGTAATGGGATGATACTTGTCTGCCGCCATAATATGATTTGTAAAGGTAAAATCCAATTCACCGTCGTATACAACCACAGTCTTTGTAGTGAATTTTGAAATCAATGTCATCAGGCTATATTTGCTTGTCATCCCGATTGGAATCCACATTCTGAGAAAAGGTATTGCCCATAATATACGAATCAGACGTCTAGGAAGCTTTTTTATTTTACCTAAAATTAAAACGATGATACCTACAACAGATGCCGATATACTCATATTGAAAAGCCAGTAGAATATTTCGGAAAGCATATCATCACCTCTCTTCAATCATTTTTCGCAATTCATCCAAATCATCGGAAGAGAGTTCTTCATCCTCAAGTAAAGCAGAGAAAAGAGCTTTTTTTGAACCACCGAAAAGTTTATCGATCAGGCTTTGAGTTTCAGTCTTACAAACATCTTCGCGGGAAATCAACGAGGAACAGATAAACCCCGGTTCTTCTCTTTTGATATATCCCTTGCCTTCAATTTTTTTGATAACAGTGTATGTGGTGTTTTTGTTCCATCCAATTTGCTCAGCAGCAATCAGACTGACCTGCTTAGCACTGATCGGTTCATTTTCCCATATGATTTCCATAACTTTAATTTCACTGTCAAATAATTTT
>CAYMLJ010000035.1:0-9360 GCA_964391395.1 uncultured Ruminiclostridium sp.
AGTAACAGCAGCAGGCCTTTTCATGCCCGCCATAAGAAAAGCCCAGCTGTATTCAAATAAGACAGGGGACGGTTCCGTGTCTTACAAGACATGGTTAAAATAGGACACGGAACCGTCCCCTGTCTTATCCCAAAAGAACAGACCCTTTGCGTCCTTACGACATCTTACCTCAAGCCAGCCTGTTTGAGAATTTCTACCGTTGATTCAAGCTTATTCATTGTATAGAGATGTATTCCGGGTGCTCCCCCGTCTAAGAGTTCTCTGATCATATAAGCTGCGTATTCTTCCCCTGCTTTTTTCAGATCTTCCGGACTATCTTGATACTTATCTATCATCAATACCAGATTGGCAGGAATAGAGCAACCGCTTCTGGCGGTCATTGTCTTTATTCTGGCATTGAAAATCGGCATAATACCGGGAATCACGGGACAATTTATATTCAATTGTTCACACCTGTCCAAAAAATCAAAGTAAAGACGGATATCAAAGAAAAGCTGTGTAACAAGCAGGTCTACCCCCGCATCAACCTTCTGTTTAAGATATAGCCTGTCTTGGTCGAGCCTTATACTGTCAGAATGACCTTCCAAATATGCAGCAGCTGCTATACAGAAATCATCAGTCTTCTTTATATGTGCAATCAATTCATTAGCATACTTAAAAGCTCCATTTTCATAGCTGAAATTAGGCTGATTTATAGGAGGATCTCCTCTTAGTGCTAATATATTGGTGATATTTTCTTCCTTCATTTTAGCAAGCAACCCATCAATTTCTTCAACCGAGTGGCCTACACAGGTTAAATGGCTCATAGACTCAATACCGTAATAGTTCTTGAGTTTAGATGCAATCTCCACCGTTCTACCCCGTTGGCTGCCTCCTGCACCGTAGGTTACGCTTATATAGTCAGGCAAAAGTTTTTTGAATCCTTCTATCGAACTGAAAAGAGTATCCATCGGCATCTCGGGCTTTGGAGGAAAAATCTCCAGGGCTAATGTTTTACGTTTGCTTTTATAAAGTTCTGATATTTTCATTTGCACTCCTCCATTTTGGTTTATTTTAACCCATTAACTCTGGTCTGTCTATTGTAATATGTTTAGCAATTTGCAACAACACATCGATTACATATTTTATGGCATTGACTTGTTATATAATTTTTTGTATAATTCAGAAATTAGGCTGCATGATTAAGGGGGAGCTGTAATTGCGGCTAAAACTAAGGTATGGCGATTATATTGTAATAGTGATGATTATTATAGTTGCGGTTTTGTTTGTAGTCTTGTTTTATGATAATAATACTAATGAGAAGATTGCGATAATATCACAAAATGATATTGTTCTTGATAGAATAGAATTAGATAAAATTTCTGAACGCTATGTAATAACTTATTCCGGTAAATACCCCGGGATAATAGAGGTAAATAACGGGAAAATTCGCTTTTCACACGCTGATTGCCCCGATCAGGTTTGTGTTAATACAGGTTGGATAGACAAGCCCGGGCAAATAGCGGTATGTCTGCCTGCGGGTGTAATTATTAAGATCGAGGGCGCCCAGACTGATGTTGATATAATAGTGCGTTGAGAAAAAAAACTCTTTTGGTTAAAACTTTAGTAACAATGTTACAATAACTTTACCAACTTGTGCTTTATAATTTAAACTGACAGAATAATTGGTGGTAAAATTGAGAAAATTAACATTGAACAGTTTATTGATTTCTCTGGCCTTAGTGCTATCCTTTGTGGAGCGGTTTATTCCTCTTAATTTAATAGTACCAGTACCGGGAATTAAGTTGGGTTTAGCAAATATTGTCACTATGTTTGCCTTATTCTATATTGGTATTCCTTCGGCTATAACAATTACCCTATTAAGATGTGTATTGGCATCATTGCTTTTCGGTGGTTTGTCTTCTCTAATATACTCATTGGCCGGTGCTCTTTTTGCTTTGGTTGTTATGATTTTACTTAAAACTGGGTATAAGAAAATGTTTTCACTTGTAGGAATTAGTATGGGGGGAGCAGCCGCTCATAATGCCGGTCAGATAGCAGCGGCAGGCCTTATGATGAAAAACGCAGCAATTTTTGCCTATCTACCCATTCTTCTAATTACAGGTCTTGCCACAGGGTTAATAACTGCAATAATATCGATGAATCTTTTTCATATATTTGAAAAAAATAGCCGTGTGAAACTCGAATAAAGTGGTATATATTCTTATCAAATGCCGTTACATACTGAAAGGAGAACTCCCATGGCAAAAAAGGTACTGGTAATCGGAGCCGGATACGCAGGCGTTGAAGCTGCTCTCACTCTTAACAAAAAGAAAAAGAAGGATAATATTGAAATTACACTTATTGATAAAAACCCTTATCATACTCTTTTAACAGAGTTGCATGAGGTTGCCGGAAATCGAATATCTGAGGAAGGTATTCGTATTCCTCTGAGAAGTATTTTTAAATATACTGATGTTAAACTTATAATGGATGAAATAACATCATTTGATTTTAATAATAAGAAAATATCTTCTGATAATAACACATATGAATATGATTATCTTATCACCGCAATGGGTAGTTCGCCTAATTATTTTGGCATTCCGGGACTTAAAGAGCATACCCTTACTCTTTGGAGCTTTGACGACGCAGTAAGAATACGTGAACATATTAAAAAATGCTTTATTCTTGCAAGTCAAGAGAAAGATGAAACCAAAAGAAAGCGTCTTCTTACATTTGTTGTCTCAGGTGCCGGGTTTACAGGCGTTGAAATGATAGGTGAGCTTGCGGTTTGGGTAAAATCTCTTTGTAAGGAAAACATAATTGACCGCAAGGATGTTCGGCTCATTATAGTTGACCTGCTTCCCCGTATATTGAACACTTTAGACGAGAAAACTGCCGCTAAAGCCCATAAATACCTCGAGAAAAAACTTAAAGTAGAAGTAATGCTCAACACAAATATAACTGCCGCAACCGATCATAGCATAATTTATGACGGAGGTGAAATTCAAACTAAAACGATTATTTGGTGTGCCGGAATAAAAGCTTGTCATGATGCCGAGGAATGCGATCTTAAAAGAGCAAACAAGCAGAATCGAATCAAGGTTGATGAATTTTGCAGAACTGAGAACGAAAGTGTTTATGCGGTAGGTGATATTGGTGGCTTGTCCGACGAAAATGATGTTCCCTATGCCGCAATGGTTGAGAATGCTCTTCAAACAGCTAATGGTGCTGCAAAGAATATCCTTAATGATATCCGCGGAAAAGAGCAGGAAGAGGTAACAGTAAAATTCCACGGCACAATGGTAAGCGTTGGAAACTATTTCTGTGTATCAGAGATCATGGAAAAAAGTCTTCCCGTATGGCTTTCAATAGTCATGAAATTCTTGGTCAACATGCATTACCTTTGGGAAATTGTTGGGTTCAGGGGTGTTGCCAGATATCTGTATCATGAGGTTCTGGAAAGAAGACAAAGAAAGATTTTCCTTGAAAAACACTGGTCAACAAGAATTCAAGCATGGTGGCTCACTCCCCTTCGCCTTTTCTTAGGCGCAATGTGGTTATATGAAGGGCTAGTTAAAGCTGCTGATGGCTGGTTTAGTTCTCCAAAACTTGCATCCTTTTTAGGCATTGCAAGTGATGCTACAAGTGCCGCCACAGCTTCTGCTGCCTATGTAACAAGAGTTGATGATGTTTTCAGAATAAAAACAGGTTTGATTAATTTCTTTATAGAAACCGAGACCCGAATAGCCGGGGGCGAAGATATAATTGCCCAGCATTTTTCTAGGCTTGAGTTCTTACATTTCGGTGATTTCAATCTTGTCCCGTGGTTTTTACAGAACGTTGTATTAGCCAATGATGGTGTAGCTATGTTTTTCCAGATTCTTGTGGTCGTTTTGGAGATTCTCGTAGGTCTTATGCTTCTTGGTGGTGCATTAACCTTTATAGGTTCCTTTATTTCTTTGGGACTAATCATTATGTTCATGTCTTCAACAGGACTCTACGAAAAAAGCTGGTGGATGCTATTTGCGTCTATTGCAACCATGGGTGGTGCAGGTCGAGCTTTTGGCTTGGATTATTACCTTATTCCCTATCTTAACAATGTATGGGAAAACTTCTGGAAAAATAGAAAGTTTAGGCTCTTTTTTAAGGGTAGTATTGACCGGTTTGATTAATGTTTCCAAATGCCAGAATATCGGTAAGCGCCATGAGATCTAGGAGGTAAAACGCGTTGTGGAGCAAATACCCAGTAATTAACGAGGAGTTAACTGCCTTTGAGGAATATCTTGAAACAGTATTGAAATCCAGAAGTACATTTTTGACCAATGCTTCAAAAGATGCTGTATTATCAGGCGGAAAAAGATTACGCCCTGCGTTTACCATCTTAGCGGCCCTACACGGTGACTATGACAGAAAAAGAGTGTTTCCTGCCGCCGCTTCCGTTGAAGTATTACATGCAGCAACGTTGGTACACGACGATATAATTGACAACGCCAAAACACGAAGAGGTAAGATTACTCTTTCGGAAAAACATAATACCAATTTAGCAGTTTATACAGGAGACTATCTTCTTACCAAATCTTTGAAACTGCTTATAAAAACGGGTTTAAAACCGGAAAAGCTTGGTATTTTAGCTAGGGCAATAGCCCTTCTTTGTGAAGGCGAAGTCGATCAATATCTTAACAAGTATTCCGTGTCTAGTGTGTATAATTATCTTAAGCGCGTATTGGGGAAAACTGGCGTTTTATTTTCGGCTTCCTTGGTATTGGGTGCTAAAACAGCCAATCTATCAGACGATACTGCTAGGCTATTTGGTCGGTTCGGCTTCAGCTTCGGAGCAGCTTTTCAAATAAGAGATGACTTACTTGATATTCTTTCAGATCCTTCAAAAGAAGGAAAGCCTGTTTTGAATGATTTGAAAGAAGGAATTGCAACTCTCCCAGTGATAATGGCAGTAAAAAATAATCCGGATTTTTTGAATGAAGTTAATGTTTTCTTTAAAGGTCATGGTGATATAAATAGTATATTAAAATATATAAAAACATTGGATGGTGTTAAAGATACCGAAATGCTAAAAGACCGTTATAAGGAAAAATGTAAATTGTACATTAATAAAATACCTCATACCCCTTACACCGATGCTATGAGTGAAATTGTGAACTGGCTGTAGTTTCAGAACGCAGATCATTCTTCGCATATAGATTATTATTTTATAGGAGGTTATTATGAAAAAAGTACTGGCACTCACATTAGTCGCAATCCTACTTGCTGGTTGCGGCGCAGCATCTGTAAAAACAGGGCTCGGACACAATATATCAATTGAAAAATCAGCGGATGCATCGGCAGAAGCTGAGGGCCTAGCGCAGGTTGATACGGTTATGGCCGCTGTAACTGTTGACTCAGCCAATAAAATTCTTGGCGTGGTAATCGACACAGCTCAGACTAAGGTTAACTTTGACGCAACCGGAAAGATTACTACTGACAAAGCTGAAGAGCAAAAGACAAAAGTTGAGCTCGGTTTTGATTATGGTATGAAAAAGGCCGGATCTGCAAGAGAATGGTTTGAGCAAATTGCCGAATTGGAAAAATGGATGGTTGGTAAGACTGTAGATAAAATTACAGCTATTAAGGATGCCTCTGAGGATGCGGACCTAAAATCAAAGGTTTCCGTTTCTATCAGTGCTTATCAGGCTGCCGTAGCTGAAGCGGTTTCGAAAGCAAAATAATTAACCAATACATATTCCTAAAGAACCCCTTCTTTATGGAGGGGTTCTGTTTTAATTATTTAATACAGGAGTATTGATGAAAAAGGCTAAACAACTATTATTAATTTTAATATTCTCTTTATTGATAAGCTCATGCTCAAATAAAAACAATATGGGGTACACAAAGTATTCCTATGAATTTTTAGGAGCCTTTGATACTGTTATCCAATTTATGGGGTATGCAAAAAATCCCGATGAATTTGAGATAATGGCTGAAATTGGTCAAGAGCGTTTTATGGAGCTTCATAAGCTCTATGATATTTATAACCATTACGATGGTATTATTAATGTAAAATCTATAAATGATAACGCAGGAATAAAGCCCGTTAAAGTTCAACAGGAGATAATAGATTTAATACTATTTTCTAAAGAATGGTATAATAAAACAAACGGAAAATGCAATATTGCGCTAGGTTCTGTTCTCTCAATCTGGCATGACTATAGAGATGCAGGAATCGATAACCCCAAAGAGGCAGAGATTCCACCCCTTGATAAGCTTCAAGATGCAATGAAATCCACTGATATTAATAAAGTTATTATTAACAACGATGATAATACCGTTTACCTGGAGGATAAAAACATGCGTCTCGATGTAGGCGCTGTTGCTAAAGGTTTTGCAACCGAATTGGTAGCAAACGAGCTTATAGATAAAGGATATACAAGTTTTATTATAAGCTCCGGAGGTAATGTAAGAACTGTAGGAGAGCCTATGGATAGCTCGAGGAAAAAATGGGGAATCGGTATTCAGGATCCTGACGGAAACCCAAATGACCCTGATGAACCATCACTGGATATCCTGTATTTGAATGATCAATCCCTTGTAACTAGTGGAGATTATCAAAGACAGTATGAAGTTAGCGGTAAAATGTATCATCATTTAATAGATCCCGTAACACTTATGCCGGCGGAGTATTATAGAGCAGTCTCAATTGTGGCTAAAGATTCGGGCGTTGCTGATTTTATGTCCTCCACTATATTTTTAACGCCTTACGAGGAGGGTCTCAAGCTTGCAGAAAGTATAGGCATAGATGTTATTTGGGTAATGAAAGACGGTACAATAAAAGCAACCGACAATGCCAAGAAAGTCATGAAGTATATGGGTGGAGCCACTAATAACGATAATTGAGGTGTTTAGCAAATTATGAAAAAGATAAAATTCGATAAGGGATGGAAGCTTCTCATCTATTTTGATATAATTTTACCTGCATTATTATTTGTTATTGCGTTTTTGACCGGTATCCCCTCCCTGTCCAAGCTTTTTCATTCATATGAGCTTTTTATTGTAAGCCCCATACCGAATTTAGCATCATTCATTGGTATAATAGGCTTAATATATCACCTGGGTATAATACTTTATACCGTTATTAGACGCGATTTCATTGATTTGCTGATTTGTATAATTATTACTCTGGCAATAGCACCTTCTTTCTGTTTGAAATTAATTATTTAATTATTAAACCCCTTAATTTTGCAACTTTTTAAAGGAGTGATACGTTGAATAAAAAGATTAAAGTCTGGTATCTAGGACATAGCGGATTTGCCGTAAACATAGGAAATAAGCTTTTAATATTTGATTATTATTTGGATAAAAGTGAGAACAACGAACGTTCACTTTCATCCGGGGTTATTGAACCTTCAGAAATAATAGATAAGGAAGTATTTGTTTTTGCATCTCATAGCCATCCGGATCATTTTAATCCGGTAATTTTGTCATGGAAGAAACAACTTCCCGATGTACGCTATTTTCTATCCTATGATATTCCAAAGAAGTATCATCAAGAATGGACAAGTATTCTTAAGAACAACGAGGTTTATCAAGAAGAAAATATCAGAATTCAAACCTTTAAATCCACTGATGAGGGTATCGCATTTTTGATTAATATCGACGGTATTAGTATTTATCATGCCGGTGACCTTAATTGGTGGCATTGGATCGGAGAGCCCGACGAATGGAATAACGATATGGCAGCGCAATTTAAACAAGAGGTATCTCTAATAAAGAATCATCATATAGATATTGCCTTTCTGCCCGCAGATCCAAGGTTGGAAAGCGCCGAATTAATGGGAATATCATGGTTCTTGAATGAAGTGGATGTTAAAACCGCTTTCCCGATGCATTTTGAAAATAACTACTCAATTATGGATCGTATAAAAATTGAGGCAAATAAAAACCCTGCTCTCAAAAAAGTAAAAACTATATCCAAAAGAGGAGAATGCTTTAACCTTACGTTTTAGGGCGATGGGTAAATTTTTTCCTGTTTTCTGCATAATCGGCAACTATATGCCCATCTCCGATTAGTTTGTACTTATAAGTTACAAGCCCTTCTAACCCGACCGGACCTCTGGCATGTATTTTATTAGTGCTTATCCCTACCTCTGCCCCAAATCCATATTTAAACCCGTCGCTGAAGCGAGTGGAGCAATTTGCAAATACGTCACCCGAGTCAACATATTCAAGAAATTTTTCAATGCTATCCTTATTTTTAGATACTATTGTATCGGTATGCCCCGAGCCGTAGGTGTTTATATGCTCAATAGCCTCATCGATGCTTTCTACCACTTTGATTGATAGAATATAGTCCAAATACTCTGTTTCCCAGTCCTCTTCTGTGGCAGGAATGCAGTCTATTATTTTTCTGGCTTTTTCGCAGCCTCTTATTTCAACATTCTTTTTTTCCAGAGAATCTTTTAAGATGGGCAGAATTTCTTCGGCAATATTTTTATGAATCAATAGAGTTTCCAAAGCATTACAAACCGCTACATATTGAGTTTTTGAGTCAACTGTAATATTTAAAGCCTTTTGAATATCTGCATCCTTATCTATATAACAATGACATATCCCGTCAGCATGACCAAGAACCGGAATTCGGGAATTATCCATTATATATCGGACAAACTCATTAGAACCTCTGGGGATAATAAGGTCCACATACTTATCCAGTTTAAGCATCTCCGAGACCTCATCCCTGTTCTCGAGAAGATTTATCCAATTAACAGGAAGTCCCGCCTCATTTGTTGCCGATGCTATTATTTCATAAAGACATCTGTTGGTTAAGAGGGCCTCTCTCCCACCCTTGAGCATAACCGCATTGCCGCTTTTCAGGCAAAGGGTAGAAATCTGCACTAATGCATCGGGGCGTGACTCAAAGATTATTCCGATTAAACCAATGGGGCAGCTAACCCTGAATAACTCCAGTCCTTCATCCAGCTCGGTTGATAAAAGAATTTTTCCGATAGGATCTTCAAGATTTGTCAGGCTTTTTATACCGTCTATTACATCTGCTAATTTTTTCTCATCAAAGCTCAGCCTTTTAATAAGAGGCATTGCAAGATTTTCTGCAATACTTCGTTCTATATCTTCTGCATTTGCTTTAAAAATCCTGTCTTTATTTACATATAAAGCATCAGCAATCTTATTTAAAGCATCGTTCTTATTTTGTGTTGATGTTCCAGAAAAAGCTATTGATGCTCTTTTGGCATTTTCCGCAAGTAACTTTATGGTCATAGTATTACCCCTTGATTTTAATAATTGTCTTTAATATACCATGAATCAATAACCCTGAACACCTTTTTTAATTATATTCCTTGACTAAAAACCTTAAAAACAATATTA
>CAYMLJ010000035.1:9460-14223 GCA_964391395.1 uncultured Ruminiclostridium sp.
CCTGAACACCTTTTTTAATTATATTCCTTGACTAAAAACCTTAAAAACAATATTATATATTCTGTATTTCATAAATTGTCTGAAATGAGGAACAACAGTGAGCATAAGAAAAGACGCACTAAATAAAGAAATTGAACGCAGAAGAACTTTTGCAATAATATCGCACCCAGACGCAGGAAAAACCACATTGACAGAGAAACTCTTACTCTACGGCGGAGCTATTCATATGGCCGGATCGGTCAAAGCGAGAAAAGCATCTCATCACGCCGTCTCCGACTGGATGGAAATTGAAAAACAACGTGGTATTTCTGTAACCTCCAGTGTAATGCAGTTTAATTATAATAATTTTTGTATAAATATTCTTGATACACCGGGACACCAGGATTTTAGTGAGGATACCTACAGAACCTTGGTTGCTGCCGACAGCGCCGTAATGCTGATTGACGGTGCTAAGGGCGTCGAAACTCAGACCATAAAGCTATTTCAGGTTTGTAAGATGAGGGGGCTCCCCATTTTTACTTTTATAAATAAAATGGACAGAGCCAGTAAAGATACTTTTGCTTTGATGCAGGAACTTGAAGATGTCCTGGGCATTCGCTCATATCCAATGAATTGGCCTATAGGCACAGACGGAGATTTTAAAGGCGTATATAACAGAATACTACGTCAAATTGTACTATTCACCAATGACAAGACCCATGGCCAAGCAATTATTAATTCCACTAAAGGTAGTGTTGATGACCCTATTTTTAAGGACTTATTAGGAGAACCCTATTATTCAAAGCTGGTTGAGGATATTGAGCTTTTGGATATTGCCGGTGACAGCTTTGATTTAAAGAAGATTTTAAAAGGTGAATTAACTCCTATCTTTTTTGGAAGCGCTATGACAAATTTTGGTGTAGAGCTATTTTTGGAAGAGTTCTTAAACATGTCACCTCACCCTAGCGAACAATTATTTGGGGACAAGATTATTGACCCCTTAAATGATAATTTTACCGGCTTCATCTTTAAGATACAAGCAAATATGAACCCAAACCATAGAGATAGATTAGCATTTATGCGCATATGCTCCGGTATTTTTGAACGTGGTATGCAGGTTATCCATAGCAAAACCGGCAAACCTATTCGCCTTGTCCAACCACAGCAGTTTATGGCTCAGGAGCGGGAAATTATTGACTCTGCTTTTCCCGGTGACATTGTAGGCCTTTTTGATCCCGGTATTTTCAGTATTGGTGATGCATTAAGCACAAACGGTAGCCTTATCTTCACCGGTATCCCTTCATTCCCTGCCGAACATTTTGCTAGGGTGGCGGCAAAGGATACTATGAAGAGAAAACAATTTTTAAAAGGAATTACTCAGCTTGCGGAGGAAGGTGCAATTCAAGTATATAAACAGCCCGACATAGGAGTTGAGGAATTTATTATAGGTGCCGTTGGTGTTCTTCAGTTTGAAGTTCTAGAGTATAGATTGAAAAATGAATATAACGTTGATTTAAAATTAACAAATCTGAATCACCGGCATGCTCGCTGGATAACCGATATAAGTGGTAAGCCCGATGATCTGAATATTACATCGACAACTATGATAGTTAAAGACAATCGCGACAGCTTTGTCTTACTGTTTGAAAATGAGTGGTCTATACAATGGGCCTTGGATAGAAATAAAGGGCTGTCATTAAGGAATATTTCATAATTAATATTGTAAGAAACCGGTTAACCCCCCGTTTCTTTTTAACTAAATTGTAATGTAACTCTAAAACTTATACTTATTTATCGGTTATAATTCTTATTGTGTTGGTAATAAAACAAATATGGTTATATAAGTTTTAATTATAGCATTCATCACCGATGAAAGGGGAAAGTTGACTTAACATACTATCTTCAGCCAACTTGATTTATAATAATGCGAAAGATTCCAATAGAATATGTAATACCCGGTCAAGTGTTACATAAGCCTGTTTTTGATTATTTAGGAAATATCGTAATGGAACAAAATACGGTATTAGATGAAAATAATATTATTAAACTAAAAAAACTGGGCATCGGTACTGTCCATATTTTAGATAGATTCTCTAATAAGGAATTGCAGGATGTAATCAAGCCAAAGCTGGTAAAGAGGTTTAAAGACACCGATTCAAAAATTATCAATATATCCTCTAACAAAGAAATTGTTACAGATAAAACAGGATATCGTAAGTCAATCCATCAGTGCATAGAAAATTATGAATCTTTTATTGACGAAATAATTGAAGATACACTACACAACAGCGATATTATTAATAATCTAATGAGCGTTTCAGCCTATGATGATAGCACATTTATTCACAGTATTAATGTTATGCTTTTATCTCTGGTTCTGGCAAATAAGCTTGATTTGGGTAGAGCCGAAGTAAAAAAGGTTGCGTTAAGCTGTTTGTTGCATGATATCGGAAAAATATATATACCTTTAAGCATTATTAATAAAACCGATAAACTCGAGGTTGAAGAGTTTAATATTATTAAGAATCACCCCCTTAAGGGCTATGAATTCTTAAGAGACTGCACTAACTTAAGCCCAACTGAGAGAATTGCATGTTTAACCCACCATGAAAAATGGGATGGCACAGGATATCCTTTTGGTAAAAGCGAGGAAGAAATACCTTTGTACGGGCGTATATGCTGTCTGTGCGACGTCTTTGACGCATTAACTTCTGATAAGGCTTATAGAAGAGGAGTTAAGCCTAATGAAGCTATGGAATACATCATGGGTAATGGCGGGATGCTTTTCGATTATGAATTGGTCAAGATATTTACAGAAGCTGTGAATATATATCCAATAGGAACCATGGTCCTTTTATCCAACGGATTTGAAGGAATAGTCGAAGGAATCGGTGAATACAATATGCGCCCTGCTATTACTATTTACTATGAAAATAGTGAAAAAGTAAATCCATATACTTTGGATCTACACGAATCATTAAATATCGTAATAAATGATATAATATATAAGTTTTCCGCAGAATAATGATTCCTCAAAAGCGTGAAAAAGGCTATGGTTTATTCCATAGCCTTTAATTTTTTATATATGATATATTTCGTCTGCAGGCACAGTTTCTATTCCATTGTTGTTTAATAAGTCTATAGTGTTTTGGGTATCCTCAACTCTGATAATAATAATAGCTTTACCATCTCCTGTATTGCCTAAATAAGAATACATGTATTCAATACCGACATTATTTTCTTCGAGATAATTCAATGTTATTGAAAGACCTCCGGGTTTATTGTCAACACAAATTGCTATAACATCTGTTATGCCAACCGTAAAGTTGTTTTCTCTTAATGCTTCAACTGCAGTATCCGGATTATTGACAATAAGCCTTAATATGCCAAACTCGGTTGTGTCAGCTATTGACAACGCATTGATATCAATGTTTCTGCTGCCGAGAATTCGTGTTACTTCGGCTAATCTTCCGGATTTATTCTCCAAAAAAACCGATACCTGTTTCACCTGCATACCCTCACCTCATAAATTTTTATATTATAATTTTACCACAGGCATCAATATAAAAACATACGGAGGTTATTATATTAAAAATTAATTAGCCTAAAAATGAAATAATTACGGCAGCATAAGTGTTTGTCCCACATAAATTACATCTGAGTCAAGTCGGTTTATTTCCTTTATTTCATAAATATATTCTCTAATATCCTTACTATCAGTATTAGTTGATGCTATTTTCCAAAGAGAATCACCACTTTTTACTTTTATAATATCGTAGTATTCCTGCTTAACACGTGAGGTTGCACCCGCATTAACTATCATTCCGGTAAAAACAGCCATCATAACAAAAAGTACAATAAATGTGGCAAAGCGACGTTTGTTCTTTAATCTATATCTTCTTTTTTTCATATTACCATCCTCCAGAACGCCTGTTCTTCTAAAATAATTATACCGAACAGGTGTTCTCTTGTCAAGTTATATCGAACATTTGTTTGACAAATAATATGCATAAAGATATAATTGTTGCAGGAAGCAGTTTTTGTCTTAAAATTACAATTAAGATGTAAAATAATCTTACGGAGGATGTTGAAATGAGACATCGCGATATTGATAAACAAAAGAGAATATTGGATTTTGTTAATAGTTTTTCGTTAGAGAAAGGCTTTCCCCCATCAGTCAGAGAAATCTGCCAGGCAGTTGGATTCAAATCAACCTCAACTGTGCATGCTTACCTTAAAAAGCTCGAAGAAGAAGGTTCAATAATTAAAGATGCTACAAAGCCCAGGGCGCTTAAGGTCTTGGATGAATCTGCAAGAAATCTTGAAGGATATGTAGCAAATCAAGAAATAGATAACATCCCCGTCCTAGGTAGAATAACTGCCGGAGCCCCTATACTTGCTGTTGAAAATGTAGAAGACACCTTTCCTATACCCGTACAATATCTAGAAAACTCAACTACCTTTATGCTGAAAGTAAAAGGCGAAAGTATGCTAAATGCTGGTATTTTGGATGGCGATTACATTCTTGTAAAGCAACAAAACAACGCAAATAACGGCGATATGGTAGTGGCCTTAATTGGAGATGAAGCGACGGTGAAAACCTTTTATAAGGAGAAAGATCATTACCGGCTTCAGCCCGAGAACCCTGATTATGAGCCTATTATAGTAAATGAGCTCAATATTCTCGGTAAGGTTATCGGACTATTTCGAAAGTATTAATGTGGAATAATACTATGACCCATAATAATCAATTAAATCAGTCAACAAATAACACTGTTTATACT
>CAYMLJ010000036.1:0-5755 GCA_964391395.1 uncultured Ruminiclostridium sp.
ATAGACAATAAGAGAAAAGTATAGTAATATATGTAATAACAAACAGTGTAAATAATGGCATAAGGTGGTTGATTATGTCACAAATTAGGTTGGTTATTGCAGATAAAGATGCTGTGTTCCTGGAAAAATTCGGTACATATCTTCAAAAGAATAAAGCTTACGGCTTTTGTCTGGAATTATTCACTGACAAAAATAAATTTGCCCAATGGTTAAGTAGCAGTAAAGATGCTGATTTGATGGTTATATCATCTTCCTTGTACATTGAGTTAGCCGAAAAGCCCGATAATAAGAACATTTTCCTATTAAGAGATTGTGCAGAAAGCTTGGTGCCTCAAGGTATTAACAGTATCAATAAATACAGTCCGGCAGATCATATTATGAAGGAAATTTTATCCTTATGTGCCGATTACATTCTGAGAGATATAAATAATGAAGATAAAAAGGGGCATATCAATATTGTTTTGTATGCAGATGGCAGCGATGCTTTAAATCCTTTATCACAAGGGCTTGCATATATCAATACTTTAAGGGGTAAGAAGGTCTTTTACATGAATCTGGATGAATTCTCAAATACAGATTCCTATTTTAACAGTAATAATACCAAGGGATTGAGTGAAATGCTTTATTATATCAAATCCCAAAAAGAAAATTTATCTCTTAAAGCCGAAGTATGTACTTCTTGTGATGTGCAAACAGGCATTTATTTTATGAGAGGTCACAATAACCCTGAGGATGTTAAAAATCTTAATGAGAAAGAACTATTAGCTCTAATTATAGCAGTACAAAGAAGCTCATTATATGACGAGTTAATAATTTCAAGAGCTTTTATCACAGATCAAATCACATTTGCACTTCTAAATGAGGCAAATAGAGTATATATATCAGCCTTAAACTATCAGCCTTCATTAGGTAGGCTAAAAAAAATAAAGAATCTGATTAACGGATATGAAGATAAAAAAGGATATCATTTTAAAGAAAAAATTATCATTTGTTTAAGCTCAATTTATTATGATCAAATACCGGTGAACCTCGATATTCCGGATTTCAATATAATTAATTTGCCATATTTGGATTATAGAAATTCAGGCTTTTTTCCACCTTCGAGTGGGTATCTTACAGCTCTTGAAGCCGCTTTAAACAAAGTAGAGAGGTAAATAAATGGCAAGCATACAGGAAACAATAAAACAGATAAGAAAAGAAGTTGCTTTAAGCTCTGATTCCACACTGGATTATAATGCTGAAGAGTTTGACAGTAAGCTATTAGAGCAAATAGAGGGTATATGCTTTTCAAAAGATTTAATAAAGTCCTTTAGTGTTGTTGAAATCAAATATATTGTTGATACCATATTTAATCAAATGCGGAGACATGACGTTATCGAGCCTCTTATAAAAGATCAAAGCATTACCGAAATCATGATTAACGGCCCTAAACAAGTGTTTATCGAAAAAAACGGAATGATTTTGGAGACTGATATTGTCTTTGAAAATAAAGAAAGGCTGGAGGATCTTGTACAAAACATGGTGGCGCGGGTTAACCGCAGCGTAAATGAGGCAGACCCTGTTGTGGATGCAAGATTGGAAGACGGATCAAGAGTAAATGTTGTATTACCCCCGGTGGCATTAAATGGTCCTTTGGTGACTATACGAAAATTTCCCGAAAAACCTATGAATATAAATGATTTAATCCGGTTCGAGTCCATATCTAAAGAGGTCGCTCTGTTTCTAGAAAAACTGGTTAAGGCCAAATACAATATTTTTATTTGCGGAGGAACCGGGTCAGGCAAAACATCATTTTTAAACGCATTGTCTTCTCTTATTCCCAAGGAGGAGAGAATAGTTACTATTGAGGATTCGGCCGAGCTTCAGCTTTTCTCCATCAAAAATATTGCCAGATTGGAGACCCGTAACGCAAATACCGAGGGCAAGGGAGAGATACACATGAAAGCCCTTATAAAGACTTCATTACGTATGAGGCCGGAGCGTATTATTGTCGGTGAAGTACGGGGAGAGGAAGCCTTAGATATGCTGCAGGCAATGAATACTGGTCATGATGGTTCCATGTCTACGGGTCACGCTAATTCAACCTTAGATATGCTTTCACGGCTGGAAACAATGGTTTTGATGGCGGCTCCTTTGCCTCTTGAAGCAATTAAAAAGCAAATTGCTTCAGCACTGGATATTATAATCTTTCTTTCAAGACTAAGAGACCATACCAGAAGAGTATTAGAAATCACCGAGGTTGTGGGGTATAAAGACGGAGAAATACTACTGAACCCTCTTTATGTGTTTGAGGAGACAGGGGAGGACAAAAACGGGAAAATAGTAGGCTGTTTAAGAAGAACAGATAATCCTTTGATAAATAGGTTAAAGGCAAGGCAAAGGGGTGTTGAGCTTGAATAATAAGAATATACCACCTCAATATGATATTTATGTAATGAAGCCCGAAGAACTTATAATTACATTGCTTTTAGCCATGGGGGCATGCTTCGCGATAGGCCTTATTTTCTACGAAAATTTAATATTAGCAGCATTATTATCGTTGGTAGGGATTTTATATATACCCTTTCGAAAGAAAGAACAGCTTCGCAAGAAGAAAGAGGTCTTAACCATTCAATTTAAGGATACCCTTTATTTTCTGTCTGTCTCATTATCGGCCGGGAAATCAATAGAAACCGCCATGTTAGATACATACAAGACCATGCTAGGCATTTACCCCGATAAGAATAGCGATATTATTAAAGAGCTTGAAATAGTAAATCAAAAGGTCCTTATGAATGAACCCATAGAAAAGATTTTTTATGATTTGGCGCAACGAAGTAAAATTGAGGATATAAAAAGCTTTGCCGATGTTATCATGATTTCGAAACGTGCCGGAGGAAACCTAATTGAAGTAATAAAAAACACCTCTGACACAATTAGAGAAAAGGTTGAAATTCAAAATGAAATTGAGAATCTTATCACCGGAAAGAAATTCGAGCAAAAGGTTATGAGCATTGTACCTTTTGGTTTGGTGCTTTTTCTTAAAAGTTCAGGATCAGGCTATTTAGAGCCCCTTATGACAACTACCTACGGCCATATTATTATGACAATAGCTTTGGCAATGCTTTTATTGGGACAATTGATAGGACATAAAATAATGAAAATTGAGGTGTAAGGGATGACAATTATTTGTGGGGTCGTATTGACAATTACAATACTTGTTTACGGTGTTTTTCAGGGTATTTCATATAAGAGATATATCGATTTTTTTGCACCCCTTGACGAGAAAACATATTCCTATAAAAAGTTTCTTCCCGGTTGCATTGGCATTGTTGAAATGCTGCAGCTTTCCGGTGCAGGAAGATACCAGACCAAACTGAATCAAAAGCTTGTAATGCTCTATGGAAGCCGCAATATATCATATTATACAAAGGTCCATTGGTCCACTAAAATACTATATTTATTTTTGGGTGTAATATTAGGTACATTGTTTTGTATTCTTGATTCATCGGATTATTCTATGCTACTTGTTATTCCCATTTCGGGCGTAGGCTTGTTTTTTCTGGTTGATAAAAATCTGGAAAATCAATATAAAGAGCGAAAATTTCAACTTGAAAGAGACTTTCCCAACTTTATAAGCAAGCTTATATTATTGGTCAATGCAGGACTAAATATCAGGCAAGCAATTGAGCGTATTGTGGTTGACAGTAACAAAGCAGCCCCTCTATACAGGGAACTGCAATGTGTGATATCAGACATTCAGGCGGGGGCTCTTGAATATGAAGCCTATATGGATTTTTCCGAGCGATGTAAAATAAAGCAGATAACGAATTTTGTAAGTATTATTCAACAAAATATGAAGCTTGGCGGAAACCAGATGCTTTTTGAGCTTCAAAGAATGGGCACCGAATGCTGGGAAATGCGAAAAAACGTGGCAAAGCAGTTGGGAGAAAAAGCATCGTCAAAGCTAATGGTACCTATTTCCATTATGTTTCTGGCTATTATTCTGATTTGTGTCGCACCGGTTATTCTGGAGTTTAGGAGTGCTTTCTAAATGAAAACTGTTAAGAAACCGTTAAGTGGAGGGCACTCAACACTGGAATATGCATTATTGATGCCAATTATTTTTATTTGTGTATTTATGTGTATTGTAATATTTTTGATTCTATATCAAAAATCACTTGTTCAAAATATGGCAGAGGAAGCGGCGCAAAGTCTTTCAAGGCAATGGGGATATAAACCGCTGCCGGTGGATGAAATTAACTCAGGCGTGTATAAAAGAGAAACCTATGAGAGCAGGGAGGTTTATTGGAATTTAAAGCTCTGGTTCAGTAAGAAAAAAGAGGAAGCGGCTAAAGCATATATAGAAAAAAATATTAAGGATGTAGGATTCCTAAAGCCATATGTTTCGGAAAAAGGTTCGGCAAAGAATACTGATCCAAATCTTATTGTGGCTGTGGATATTAAACCCGGATTACCTGCCGTTTTAAATGTTGAAATTAAAGCTGCATACCAGATGCCTGTGAAAAACCTTATGCGCTTGGTCGGCATTGGAGATCGCCTGGTTATAGAAGGAAAGGCCCGATCCTTAGTATATGACACTAAAGACATGATAAATACCACAGATTATGTTTATCAATTAATAAGAGCAACAGATTTATACCAGAATTTTATTAAGAAAATTGAGCCCTTGAAAAAGAATTTAGATAAAATTTTAAAGGAAGAAGAATAAAATGCTCTTTAAACCCAGAGGAAGTATAACCGTATTTTTATGCATAATCCTTGCGGTGCTGATTCCGCTTTCTTGCATGTTAATAGATATAACACGCTATTCATTGGCAAGGAAGCAGGCCAAAACCGCTCTTAAAATATGTACCGAATCTGTACTGGCGGCGTATGATAGACAATTAAAGGAACAGTACGGGCTTTTTGCAATATACCCCAGAGATGTCGAAAACATAGAAAAAGAGGTATACGAGCTTCTTACGAGGAACCTTAATACTGAATCGGCAGTAGATGGATTCTCCGATCTTTATGAATTCAAGGTTCTAAATGTGGAGGTAATTCCCTTCTATAATTACAGTGAACCCTTTGTTCTTCAGCAGCAGGTTGCCGAGTTTATGAAGTACCGTGCGCCCGTACAGATTGTTCAGGAGTTCTATGAAAAAATCAAGGTTATGGTGGGTCTTATGAAAGAAGGGGATATGATAGAGAGGAAGATGACCCTTGATAAGCTCATGAATGATATCAGAAGCGACCTTGTAAACATATATTGCATGATTAAAGAAGAACTGGTGAAATTCAATTATATTGTGGATAGTCCCGGTATTACCTTGAAGGATAATTCATTATCTAATATATCTGTAAATGTTAAAAGTGCCGAAGCGTCTATCAAAACTGCAAATGAATTTGTTTTACCCATAAAAGAAGCCAGAGAAGGCTATAACGCAATATATGACGATTATATCAGTGCGAAAAAAACATGTGACGATTTAAAACGCAAGCTTGATAATGCGAATAATAAATTGGAGAACAAAAGATCTAAGTTAGCAGATTTAGAGTCAAAAGCATCAGAAAGTGAAGATGAAGGGTCTAATTCTTCAGATGATAACAAAATAGCAGCACTGGAGTCCGAAATTGCTAAACTGGAAGAAGAATATGACTTAATCAGTTCATCTTATGATGCCGCCTATAAAATATTTGCGCCCTTAGAAACAGAAATAAACAATTATAAGAGGATTATTGAAGATGCGCTTACTACTGTTATTACAAACCT
>CAYMLJ010000036.1:5855-7465 GCA_964391395.1 uncultured Ruminiclostridium sp.
TGGAAATATTACATAAATGAATATTCAGAAGCTATCAACAGGGCTAACAAGGACATAGAATATGTCTTAAAAACAGCTTCTGAGGTTAAAGAAAAGCCTCATAACAAGAATAAGGAATATCAAGGCTATGGCGGATATGGTGATGTTGTAGCAGGTATAGATTTGTTAGAGAGCGATCTTTCAGATTTAAAGGCTATAGATCAAATGTCCGGTTACTATGAAATACCCGTTTATAATCTGGAACCCAAAGCAAATTCCAATGAAATAAAGGCTTTTAAAAAGTGGTTTGATGCCAAGTATTTAGGCATTAAGGACAAAAGCAAGGATTCTGATGACGATGCTGCGTTGAACGAGGTAAGGGGTGGGATAAGTGAGTTCGCAACTGAAGCTGCAACCCAGGAAGAGGATGTCGGTATTCTCGATGGATTTAATGGAAATCTTGAAAATATCAACGAGAGATATTTAGGTCTTCCTTCAATAAAGGGGATAACCAGCTCTGACGAAGCACTCATTCAAATCGGTAAGGCAATTTTAGAATCAAGCAAAAATAGTACGGTGAATGAAAACCCCTTCGAACAGTCTGTTAAGGGGCTGGATACCGTCAACGAAAAAGAGAAGAATTTCTTTGACTATGAGATTGAGCGAATTAAAAAATTGCTTGAAATAATAAAAAATGTGGTTTCCAACGGTGCCGAGAGCCTTATTGAGAGTCTTTATATGAATGAATATATTGTATCAGCCTTTAAATGTGTGACGGCAGTTGACAAAATAGAGCATGATATCGGCTGGGGAAGGCCTCTTGATAAAACCTTTCTAAAGCAAGCCGAGGTGGAATACATACTTTTTGGAAATAAATTCGAAAAAGAAAATATAGAATGCACTAAGCGAAGCATTTTCGCAATACGTCTATTATTTAATTTGCTTCATGTGTATACCGACCCGGACAAAGTAGCTACAGCATTAACTTTAGCCACTACAATAGCTGGCTGGACAATTTTTGGTATTCCTATTGTTCAAAACTTTATCCTAATAGCCTGGGCAGGAATGGAATCCTATATCGACACCGACTTTCTTCTCAAAGGCAAATCAGTCCCGTTAATCAAAACCTCTGCTTCATGGAATCTTGGAGCCGATAAGGCCATAAGCAAATTAAAGGAAATACTGACTAAAGATATCAGGAAATTTGTTATCGAAAAAATTGAAGATAAAGTAGACCAGGCCTCAGAGGCAGTACAGGAAACTGTTACCGGTATTATAAACGGAAAAATCGATCAAGCTTTTGCGCCATTTGAAAAGGGCATAACCGATTTAGTGGGCGAGCCTGAAGGAAAAGCTGATACCAATATGAGAGGCTTACTTGAAAGCGCAGTAAATAAGTATTTGGGTAGCATTAGATTTGACGATCTGGATAGCTTTACAGCAAATCTTGACACGACAGTAAGAAATCTCGTATCAGATATTTCTGATAGCCTTAAAGCTTATGCTCCGGAAAAATTAGCCCAATTCAAAAGTGAGTTAAAAGAAGAAATCAGAAAGTTCATATTTGAATCCGATCAATATAAAAAATTGGAGGATAAACTTGTAAAGCTGGGAACAGATTTGTTGGATAA
>CAYMLJ010000036.1:7565-14042 GCA_964391395.1 uncultured Ruminiclostridium sp.
GCGCCGGAATGGTTATTTAAAAACGGTGATTCGGGGATGATTTCAGTTGAATGGAGTCAAGGCTATTAAAACAAAAAGGAGAGGATTAAAGGGCAGTTCTACGATTGAAGCAACAATTGTATTGCCCTTCTTTTTGATGGTCTTTTTCTCCTTTGCTTATATTTTACGCATATTTTTTGCCTATAACACAATGCAGGACGCGCTTTCTGAAGTGGGGCGCAGATATGGGAATATGAGCTATTTTTATCATGTAACCGGCCTTAAAGATTATTCAGACGCATTAAATACAGCAGCAGATGAAGCAGAAAGTACATTGTCAGGCCAACATGATGTTTTGGTAAATGCTTTTAATGCTTTTAATGACAGTGTTTCCGGGGGCAGCGAACAAGCTGGTTCAGTTGATAGCATAATGGCAGTTATTGAAGGAGCAGAGGATTTAAGTAATGCGACTTTGGAAGTAAGTGACTTAGTTCAGACGGTCGTTGCCGATCCAAAGGCTGAACTTAAGCTTATTGTTACAGTATTTGCAAGAAAACTTAGCTATAAGATTACCAATGAGCTCGTGGGTCTTATTGCCCGAGGAAGCCTGGCAAAAGAGCTGGAAAAAAGGGTTGATACCAATAAAGATCCGGCCAAGGCATTAGGAATAGAAGGCGGTATTAAGGGATTGGATTTTAAGCAAACAGATATTTTCGGTGATTCCGAGTCTATGGAATTTGTTGTGAGTTATAGTGTTAAAGCTCCGCTGGTATTTGCTTTTGTACCCGGAATTAAGCTTTCTAACAGAGTTAAGATTATAGCCTGGACAGGCGGAAGGGGAAAATCGGTTAAAACTGAAGAAAAAAAGGAGGAGAAAGAAGATTCAAGTCTCTGGACAAAGATGGACAATGATAAAAGATATTGGGATCGCGGTCTTGAAATCGAAAAGCGTGAAACAGAAAAGCTATTAGCAACAGCCACTTCAAATAAATATCCCGTCATAGATGCTTATGCATATAATGAGTCCCAGGCTACGGTGGAGTACTATGATGTTTTTACACTTAATCCGTTTATGAAGACATATAGTGAAAAACCTTCGGCTATAAAAAGCGAAATAAAAAGGCATGGCAAAAGACTATTAGAATTTGACACCCCGGATTTTCTCCAAGAAGCTGATATAAAAGAGATAAAACGTGTTGTAATAATGGTTATACCCGAAAATTCGGGCCAATATGCAATCGAACAATATCAAAAAGCAAAGGAAGAGTTAGAGAAGTATCAAGTAGAGGTAAGACTGGTAAAAGGTTATGGCACTTATGAAGCTACTAAGGAAGATGAAGCCCTAAAAGAAGCCTCTTAAGAGAAAAAAGGAGAGTTTGAAATGGACAGCAAAAACCAAAGCTATGGTATTATTTATAAGAATTCCGGCGGCAGAAATCTTATAGTATATACCTTCATAGACCCAAAGGAACTGGTGAACTATCAATTAGAGATGCTTGCAAACAATCGCATTAATGGACTCTTAAAAAGCGAAGTGTTGCGGATAAATGGTGAAATACATCTGCAATATGATATTACTTCGCTTGTCCCTATTAAAAAATTATTTGAAAGAAGAAAATTCAGCAGGAAGGATTTTCTTTATTTTATTAAGCAGATTATAAAGCTCCTGGGAATGATGGAGCCATATCTATTAGATAGTGGCGGAATTGTCTTTGACAGTACATACATTTTTGCTGATCCTCAGAATCTTGATCTGGGATATATCTATCTTCCTACTAAGGAGAGGACTCAGAGTTTAGATTCACTTAAAGATTTTCTTTTGGATGCAATAATAAACGAAATTCGATTTATTGACGAACCTTCCGATAACTTTATTCAAAAACTCATTGAGATACTTAAGGATCCGGGATTTGAGGGATCTTCTTTAGAGAAATACTTAAATGAAATGGATAAAGTAAAATCAGTTCCTGTGCATAATATCAGAGTCAAGCAGGATTTACCGGAAAAGGAAGTTGACACAAAATTACCGCCGCAGCTAAAAGAGGCACGAAATACTAACGTAGCGGTAAAGATAAAAAAACTATGTTATCCTACCAAATCATATATTGTTTTATTATCGGTCATAGGCACGCTTATTCTGTTTTGTGTTGCTTTAGTATTATCAGGTATTTTATCGCCGAGTAACCCGGATTCTCTTCTCTCATTATTCGGATTTATCCTGATAGGGGGCGCTGTGACCTATCTTGTTTATTCAAAATTGTTTACGCCTGATAAGAAAACAGAGCGAGTTATTGAAGAAAAAGCTGATAACAAGGGACTGTTTACAGGTAAAGAGTATGTCAATAAGGCATTTAACGTACCAATTCGCCGAAGCATAGAAACATTTAAGGGGTCAACTGCACAAAAGGAAGCAGCCCCTACTTCAATGAAGAAACCATTTTCTGTTCCTAAACAAAATGGATTGTTTACGGCAGAAAATGAAATATCGGTAACCGGACCATTTCAAAACAATGTAAGAAGTATGCAGATACAAGATAGGACTGTAATTTTAAATGCAGGCAATTTGAATCTTCCATACCTGAAAAGAACCCTTGGCAATAGCACTGAAACCATTATTATAAAGCAATTTCCTTTTATGATGGGAAGGCTTGTGAATCAGGTTGACTATTGTATCAATAATCCTGCTGTGGGCAAACTCCATGCTGAAATCAGCAAAATTAATGAAAGCTATTTTATAAGCGACATGAATTCTAGAAATGGTACAATCATCAACGGTGAGCGTATTGAACCCACAAAAAAAAGCATCATAAAAAACGGGGACCGTATAACATTGGGAAATGAAGAGTTTTTATTTTACTGCGGCAATGCCAATTAAGTTAGGTGGAAAAATTAATAAAAAACCCCTACAGTTTTAACTTGCAAGGGCTTCTTATCATTCCTCATTTATATATGATATGTATTAAATATAGTCCGGTTTATTTTTGGTCTCGACCACCTGCGCAAAAGTCACAGGGATCATTTCTTTTTGCCTCAAATGCTTCTTCCAGTGTCCCGGTGATAAGCTCGGTTGATCTGCTTAGAGATGAGCAATCGGGGTCTAAATGATATGATTTTCCCCAACGCGTCCAATATACATTTCCATCAAAATCAGCGTCTTGAGCAGCCGCTTCGGCTTCTGCCATAGCAACGCTTTCAGGAGTTGGCGGATTGTAATCAATAGAAGCTGCGGTTGAGCCCAAGAAAGCTACAGATGCAATAACAGCAATTATTTGCTTCATTTTAGGAGGAATCTTATCAGCTTTTAGCAATAAGAACAAGCCAAGGGGGATAAAGGCTATTAAACAAGCAATAACACCCATCTGATTCCAAATGAATGCAACAAATTTGTTCTTTGATCTGGTTGGAGTGATGCGATTTGCTTTTTTCCATAGCAGAGAGCCGGATATACAACATATAGCATCCAATACAATGGCTATAATAGCTGGTGTGGTCTCGGCGATGTTGAGCATATAAATTGCTACTATTTCAAACAATACAGCTAATACCCACAGAATGATGGCTCCGGTACGCAAACCTTTTGCGCTTTTTTTCTTAGCCGGTGTTTTCGAATTGGAAACTTTCACGATTTCCTTTTCGTCTTCCTCGTCATTTTCAACATCTTGATCTTTTTCGACTTCCTTAACCTTTTTCGGTTCACTTGTTTTCGCGGGTTTTTTAGCAGCAGGCTTGCCTTTCTTTGCATCAGATGCGGAAATGATTTTCTTCTTCTTGATTTCTGCCATGTCAGTCTCCTCTCACATAATTAATTAAATATAAAATAAAATCTCGTGTAGCAGTAAAACAGACAGTAATTTTTCAAACATAAGATGATAATTATATCTTTGAAAAAAAGTGGTTTATGTTATTATTATACTAGTTGTTTTGTTTTTTTCAATTAAATATATTGTTTTTTTGCAAGACTCGGATTCACGGAGGTGTCCTTAATTATGGATAGTAGAAATAGACCGAAAGGAAGAGAAAAGCGAGTTGGGTCGGGTACAGGAAGTGTAAAAAAGCGCGGAAGCGGTTTGAAAGGCAGTACGGGGGGACCGGTGGGGTCATCAAACGGTTATTCTGGGAAAACTGGCAGTTCATCGGCAGGAAGAACCGGCAGCAGCTCAAACCGTGCCGGCACAACAACCCGGGGAACCGCTGATCTAATCCCACTTATTATTAAACTATTTTCGGGTAAAGGAAAATCTTCTAATACAATAATTATTATTTTAATTGTTATAATCGGTATTTTCTTATTCTCGAAGCTTGGAGGCGGCAACCTGCTTGGCGGTTTACTCGGCGGTGACTTAGGATTGACCGGGTTTCAGAACGCAGCAGTCAGCGGTGTAGCTACTTATACGGATAAAGGCGCTTATGAAGCCGATAAGACTGTATCAAAACTGGCTCGGGACAAGCGCACAGTTTTAAAGGGAAACGGGAAAGATAAAGCCACAATAATGATATATATGTGCGGAACCGATCTTGAGGCAAAGGCCGCAATGGCTACATCTGATATACAGGAAATTGTTTACGCCGAAACTTCTGATAGTGTAAATATAATAGTTGAGACAGGCGGTACATACAAATGGCAGAATAATGTTATAAGCAGTAAAACCAATCAAAGGTATAAATTAAGCAGTAAAGGTCTTGAGCTGATTGAAGATAATTTGGGAAAGAAGTCAATGGTTGCCCCAGACACTCTTTCTGATTTTATAAAATACTGTGAAAAGAATTATCCGGCTGACCGCTATTCACTTGTTTTTTGGGATCACGGCGGAGGTTCATTAGCGGGATTCGGCTATGACCAGCATTTTCCCAATGATGCTATGACCCTTGACGAAATTGGAACTGCTTTAAAGAACGGTGGTTGTAGCTTTGATTGGATCGGTTTTGATGCCTGTCTTATGGCTACACTAGAGACGGCAATTGTTTTGGAACCTTATGCCGACTATATGATTGCCTCGGAAGAGGTTGAACCCGGAATAGGGTGGCATTATACAGGATGGATTACCGAGCTTTCGAAGAATCCTTCCATATCTACGGTAGACCTTGGTAAAAAACTCATTGATGATTATGTTAAGGAAGTTAAAGCTAGAACTCCACAGAGTCAGGCTACTCTTTCTATCATTGACCTAGCAGAGCTAAAGGGTACTGTCCCATCGGCCTTGGTCGCATTCTCAAAGAAAACCAATGAGCTTATAGATAAGGATCAATACAAGGTGGTATCAGATGCTCGTGCAGGAACAAAAGAGTTCTCTCCAGCTTCAAAATTAAATCAAGTTGACCTTATCCACTTTGCTGAAAACATAGGAACAAAAGAATCGAAAGCCTTGGCTGAGGCCTTGAGAGGATGTGTAAAATATAATCGTACATCAACAAACATATCTAATTCAAACGGTGTATCGATTTATTTTCCCTATGGGAATACCAGCCAGGTTAATTCAATGCTTAGTACTTATGACAAAATAGGTATTGATGCAGAGTATAGCGATTGCATAAAGAGCTTTGCCAGCCTGACAGCCGGTGGTCAGATTACCTCATTGGGCAGTGGTAATCTTTTGGATACACTACTTAACAGCCTTACAGGAGGCACACCGACTCCGGCACCTTCCTCGGGCTCTGATATAGTGGGGTCCTTGTTGAATTCATTTTTATCGGGCGGCGATTACAGTAGCATTACCGGTCTTGCAGGTGACGCTCTGGGAAGTTGGCTTAACCCGGATAAGATGAGATCTTCACTGGATTATTTGGAAGAAAACAGATTTGACGCTTCCAACCTTGTTCTTAGTAAAAAGAATGGACAGCGAGTTTTATCTCTTCCGCAAGATCAGTGGGATATGATTCATTTCATGGAAATGAATGTTTTCATTGACGATGGACAAGGATTTATTGACCTTGGGCTTGACAATGTGTATGAATACAATGATGATGGCGATTTGATAATGGAATATGACGGTACATGGCTTGCGCTAAATGGACAAATAGTAAGTTATTATATGACTTCTGATGACCATAACGGTGATATTTACTCCATAAAAGGCCGTGTTCCCGCAATGCTTAATGATGAGCTAGTAGATATTATTGTTGTATTTGATAATGAAAATCCTTATGGTTCTGTTCTCGGAGCCCAGATAAAATATGATAGTGAGTTCGAAACAAACACTATTGCCAAGGGCCTTTTGGATATAGTAGCCGGAGATATAATTGACTTCTTATGCGATTACTATACCTATGACGGCGATTACAGCGATACATATTTCCTAGGCGAACAGTATACTGCTACCGGTAATTGGGAAATTGAAAACCTTAGTGTTGGTAATCAAGACTATCAGATGACCTATCGACTTACAGATATCTACGGTAACACTTACTGGACACCATCGGTAACAGATTGATAAATTTATTAGCCTAAAGAGATTTCAGAACTCTTTGTTACCACTTAAGAAATAGCATGTGACAAGGTAA
>CAYMLJ010000037.1:0-13902 GCA_964391395.1 uncultured Ruminiclostridium sp.
TTATCAATGGTGAACGTTTCTCAAAGGAAATTCACGGCTATCTGTCACTGCCCTTGATGGTTCGACCAAATTCGGTCATTGCGGTAGGGGCCTGTGATTCCAAACCTGATTACGATTATACCGATGGGATAACTTTTGAGTTGTTTGAGATAGAAGACGGGGCCGAGATTATAACAACTGTGCCCGACCTTAAAGGGAAAACTGTTTTAACTGCAATTACTTCAAGAAAAAAAAATACCATCCGAGTCTCACTTACGGGCAAATTCACCGACTGGAATGTATGTGTTCATTCCTATGGGAAAGCACAAAGAATAAAGGGAGATTCGGATAGTATTTGCTTTGATTTTTAATCGTTATCTTGGAACAGCAATTGCGGCAGGGCTGTTCTTAAGGTAATAGTCAGATGGCATGAGGTTTTCAAGCTCAAATATTCCTTTATCAACAAGATAGTTTAGGGTGTTTTCCCAGCTATTATAAAGACTATTGCTATAAGATGTCTTTCGGTTTGCAAAAGTTTCTTTAAACTCAATTCTGATATGCACATTGTAATTAGTTATTTCACTATCTCTAAACATACTTTTCAAAGGATCTTCTGCTAGGACGTCTTTTTTGTGTGCGTCTAAAAAATCCTGTATATTATCTGTTATTTCATAATCCTGATAATGGCCATCCTTGGTTTCGAAGCTGACATATAAACTGCGAATGTCCTCTGCATCCTTGTCTAAAATAGGCACATAGCTCTCTCTTATACCGGGCAAAGAAATATACTCTCTTAATAGTTTATCAAGCTCTGTATTATCCTGATATGTTAACAATCTGTATTGCCGCTCAAGCAATGAGCCATCCTCCAGTCTGTAAATGAAATATAGATTTCTGTTTTTAAAAAAATCAGCCTGCTGCCCCAAGGTATTCTTCTGTCGTAGCTTTTCATTTTCTTTAAATAGATTTTCGTTTTCTACAATATAGGAATGGATCTGCCGGGCTTTTGTGATGGCCTCATAATTTTCTAAGATTCCGGGCATAGAATCCCGAAGCTCTGTAATATGTTTATCACTAAGAACTTCCGGCGGTTCATAGTCAAATTCGCCGTGATATTCACGGGTCGGTATCTGATATCCATGCATTTCAGGATCATAGTCCTCGGGTCTTAATGCGATTCTCATGTTTGAATCCATATATGTGCTCATACCCATAATTTCTACCTCACTATATTGAGGCACCCTGCGCTCATAACCGTATAAGTCATAATTGACGCTGCAAAGAAACAGTGACAGGGTAAGAGCAAATACAATATACCCCTTATAGGCCTTAAAGACTTTAAATGTTTTGCGCATTAACATCTCTGCCGCGAAATAACCGATGAAACCACCTATGAGGTATGTAATTATATATGCGATAAGATTTTGCCTTACATTAAGAATACTAACGATAATGCTTCCTATAAGAGCTGCAGAACAAAAAGCTACACCATATTTAAAAAGAGGTTTAACGAATGAAAAGCTTATTACATCAGTGGCAACTTCCATGTGACGTTTCTTGTAGAGGTAATAACTTGACACTAAGAAGATGATGCCTGCAATAAGATATCCAACTATGGCAACTATATTTCCCTTATCGTTCCGAAAGCCTCTATAAAAAGCATTTAAATAATAAAGGGGAGACCAGCTTTCAAAGGTTTGAGACGAAGTATCGGATACATACCCAAATAAAAAGTTGCCTAAGATGCTTTTAATTATAGTTTCAAGAAAAAGAGCCAGGAAATTAAATATGTAAAAGAATATAGCCTGTGCCGCCATATGACCGGTAAACATGCCGGCAAATACAGCGAAGTTATACAAAAGCAAGGTCATTACAAGATTAATAGCAAGCCATATCCAAGCATAAGCAGGGTTTGGAATACCTGCAATCATCTGAAAGATAATCAAAATAAAACTATTAATAAGAAGCGGAAAACTTACAATAAACAGCCCTGAGAGATAATTGGTCACAAACAAAGTCGGACGGGTCACAGGCAAGGAGTGAATCATAGCCGTATTCTTTTGAAAATGCATATAAGAGAACACAGCCAGTGCCGCAACTAAAGGATAGAATCCTAAAAATATGACCATAACATCATTACTGTCAAATATACTTTTTCCTAAATTACTCAGCAATTCAAAGTTGTCAGACCTATTCATCCGTCCTATTACTGAGTTTAAGTAACCCATTATAAGTATAAACATGAAAAACGTATATGAAAACGTAATAAGCCAGAACCTCTTGATATTGTTTCTAAAGATTCCTTTATTAAAGTACGATGTTTTTAACGGCATAATCCATACCTCCAAGTTCATAGATAAAGATTTCCTCAAGAGAGAGAGGCAGAGCATCAACCAGTAAAGGCTCAAGCTTGTTGATTTCACTTAAGATTTCCTCACGGTCACCTCTTACAATGAGAATCCAAATTCGGCCGCTTTGCTGCCGGTTCAGAACATTGAGTTTATTAACTTCCTCAGGAAGCTCACCTTCAAATGCCACTTGAAGCTTGATAATATTATTTTGAAGCTCAGTCAGGCTACGCTCCAATATTACTTTCCCCTCGTGCATGATACCGACATGGTCACAGACATCCTCAAGCTCTCTTAGGTTATGGGAGGATACAAAGACTGTCATTCCTCGTTCAGCAACATCTTGTAATAATACGCTCCAGACCTTTCGACGCATTACGGGATCAAGCCCGTCCACCGGTTCATCTAACAGCATAATATCCGGGCGAACGCAGATACCTAGCCAAAATGCTGCCTGCTTTTGCATTCCTCTGGAAAACCGTTTAAGGCTCTTTTTTGGATTAATCGGAAAGACTTCTTGGAGCTTTTGGAACCTAACCTCATCAAAACTTGGGTATATTGACTTATAATATTTTTTCATATCCATGATAGATGCCTGGGGAAAGAAATATAATTCATCAGGTATATAAAACATCCTTGCTTTGACCGACACATTTTCGTATACCTGTTGTCCGTCTATAGTTATAGAGCCGGAATCTGGGATAAAAACTCCCGCCATATGCTTTATGAGTGTGGTTTTCCCTGCTCCGTTTGGCCCGACAAGCCCATAAACAGAACCTCTCTCTACTTTGGCGTTTACACCGTTTAGTGCATAAAATCCATCAAATGACTTTTTCAAATCTTTGATCTCTATCATTCTTTATTTCCTCCTTGTGATGTGGAGTGCGAAATAGCGATTTGGACAACATTTATAATGTTGCTTTCAGAATCACCTAAATAAGCAAGCTCGCTGACTGTGGCCTTTAGGGTATTATAAAGTGTCTCAATACGTTTAGAATCGAGCTTTTTCGGCGAGGGCGCCACGAAATTACCCCGTCCGGATACTGTATAAATGAAGCCATCAGATTCCAAATCCTTATATGCTTTTTGAATTGTGTTTGGATTTATCGAAGTAGTTTGAGCCAGTTCTCTGACAGATGGAAGCTTCTCATCCTGTTTAAGAGCACCGGTGATGATTAGCTGTTTTATATTGTCTTTTATCTGTTCATAGATAGGCTTTGGATTTCTCAAGTCTATTGCTATTATAGGTAACACCCCTTTCGTTAGGTAGTAAGATATTCTGTATAAAAAATAGGTGTACTATGAATGTTAGTACACCTATTGTATATTGGTTATTTGTGGTTGTCAACAATTATTTACATAATTCAGAACCGGTTCGCCACATTTTATATATTTCCTCTGTCGCAAGGGCGATTTTAGTTACTGAAAAATGTTCACACTGAGGATAAATATAGTAGGTATCGGTCAAAGTATTAAGATCTACGCAGTCTCCGTGTTTACCTAAATAGTTGTACTCTATATGGCATGAATACAAAGATTTTGCATTGAATGCGACCGAATATGGCTCGCCTTCGTATTCGCCCTCCAACAAAAATCCTTTAATATCATGTGTAAGCTTTCCTTTTCCCAAATTTACAAACCCTTTTGCATTCGGAAGAGAATCTACATTAACCTCGGATTCAAATCTGTAGGTGCCACTCTCAATTTCATTACGCACCTGCGCTCTCTCCCATTCATACCAGTCAGGAATATGAGTAAACTCTGTTTTGCCGTTTACTGCAGACAGCTCACCAAATTCGGACATTTCCCATTCTTTTTTACAGCTTTCACACCAAAGCTTATTTCCCCCCGACATCATATGATATTCGGTATTGCAGCTGGGGCATTGATAAAGCACCTTATGTAGTCCCTTTGCTCTGTTAGGATAGCTTATACGGATATTACGGTCCTTTTGCCATGCAAAATCGTCATATTTAAATGCTGTATTGATTCTTTCATTTATTTCGGGGTAATTCAGTGTGCCGGTTTCCTCCTTCGTTACCAAATGAGTCAATACCGCCTCCATTTTTTTAACCTTTCGGTCTTTCAGATTCCAGAAGGGCGCATTCACATGGTGTCCTCGCATTATTAATGTAACAACGGGAATCTTAAGCAGCTTAGCCAATTTCCCCAGCGAATCGGGCAGGACTGCATTGGTGCCGCAAAGAGAATATCTGGCCTCCGGATATAGCACAACTACATCGCCATTATCAGCGACCTTTTTCATGTGGCGAATCATTACCGTATCATTCGTAAACTTGCGTTTACAGATGCAACCCACATTTCTCAAAAGCCATTCCCGCCCTATAAAGCCGTCTATCGCCACTAAATAATTCGCACGATGGGGGAATATGGCCGCAGTTGTAACTTTGAAATCAATAAAGGAATTATGATTGCACAATAATAGATACGGCGGTTTTATACCCTTCATCCCTATTTTAGTTATTCTAACGCGATGGGCCCAAACAGCAGGATAACTAATTAACCATGTAATGGGTCTTAAAAAATGTCGCTGCCTTATAGGCTTTTTCAGCATATCAAATCTGTCGAATTTTGATATCTCCATATAAAGTCTCCCTTTAGATTATATAAATCTAATTATACTTTCCAATTCGACATAAAGCATCATAATTCTTTTTAATACTCAAAAAATGACCCCTATATAAGCTTTGTGGTAGATTTTTAGTTTGAAAGCTTGAATTTTCCTAGTTATATAATATGCTCATTTTCTCACCGCAAGACAGTAATTTACATTATCAAATGCGGTCATCGGATGCGACGGATTGGCATTATTATAAGCTTTGAAATACTGCTCCGTCACATCTTGAGGAGTCAGATGCTCATAAATAAGAAGCCCACGTGCTGAAAGTAATTTTTCCATGTCTTTATAAGAATAGCTTGCAAGCATTTTTTATTTTTCCTTAAGCGTCCGCAGATATGCTTTTTGTTCCTCCGCGATGCGGTAGCTCTCGACGGCCTTTTGAATTGTCTTGTTATGGGTCCATTTGTCCAGCCGCCGCTCCTCGATATATGGTAAAACTGCATCCCACTGTTTGGCAAGCGCTGTGGCGAAATACCATGCAATCATCATGTTGATATAATATTCTTCGGAACGGATACCAGCCACCCAGGCTGGAAATTCCGGTGAGAACTCATGGTCCAGATAGTAGCCCATCAACATTCCTATACCAAACCGGACGGTATATGTGTGCCGGTCGGCGATCCATTTTTTAATATTTGTCAGAAGCTCAGGCAGGTGCTTTTTAAATACCTTCGGGCTCATCGAGTCACAGGTTGCCCAGTTATCGACGTAAGGCAAAAACGCATCTACTCCTGCCACAGCCTCGCCGTAATCCTTCAATCTCTCCAGCATAAATCCGTGGAGGTTATTCTCCTCATAGTACCGGTGGGGGAGAATTTTTAAGTACTCTTTAATCTCCGGCTCATTGGAGAGTTCTTTTGCCAATTTGCGCAACTCCGGCGTCCGAACGCCGATGACAGTATCCGGGGACACCGTCGGCATCAGCTTGCATTGAAATTCCTTATATTTTAAATCCTGAAGCGCAAACAGCCTTTCCTGTATGCGCGATTCGATCGTATTCATGGTTTAACCTCCCCGGTGATTTCCCGTTGCAGTTTTTTTGTCAGTTTCCCAAATATTAATTCATAGGAACTGTCGCAGAACTCCAGTATGTAGTTTGTTCCGTTCCAGACAAACCTGTTGGCTTCTAAAGCACGGTTAGATTTGGCATTATCACTGTCAGGTCTAACAACAACAGTTTTTATACCTTTATCCCGTAGTATATCCAGCAACCTGGCTATCATTTTTTGTCCAAGTCCTTTGTGAAGATAATCAGGCTCGCCGATGAGATAGTCAATACTACACATAATGCCGGGTGTATTAATCTTAATCCAATCCTCATGCTCCTGACCATAAAACATATCGTAATACTGGCAGAATCCAATTGGGACGCCCTCTACCTCAGCGATAAAATGTTTGATAAACGAAAACTCCCCCTGACGGTTATTTAACTCGTACAGCCAGTCTTTCGGATCCTCATACCATGGCTTTACATGGCCAGCTTCCAGCCACCTATCCATTAAAGCAATATCATTTTCAAAGAAAGTACGTAATGTCAGTTCCTCGGGATAAAACTCTGACATAAAGCCTCTGTGGAACTCTTGATAACCGGCCTCGTCATCTTCAGCCTGGTCAAATTCAGGCGCCAAGCCGCCCAAGGTCCCGCCGCCGCTTAAATAAAACGGCTGTAGCTCAAACGCCATAAATGAATCGTCTGAGGTACCATCCGGAAGCATAATTCCATATTCCCGTGCACGTTTGAAACCAAGTTTCGGGTAATAGTCCGGAACACCAGTTATTAAAACTGCGCCATATCCTGCTTCGTGCGCTTTTCCCATGCTGTGCCGTACAAGTGCGGAGCCTATTCCCTGCCTGTGAAGCTTTGGCTGAACACTTAACGGACCGAAGGTGATTGTCGGAATTTTCGTTCCGTCAGCTTTCAATACTTCAGATTTAGTGTAGAGAATGTGTCCTACTATTTCGCCGTTATGCTCCATGACAAAAGAAAGCTCGGGAATAACGAATTCCGATTCCTGCAATAGCGACAAAAGAAAATGCTCATCCAGCCGCCGTCTGCTCGGATAATCTAATGTCAAGAATGCTTCATATGTCAATTTCAATATTGATTTGTAATCTTCAGGTCGTTCCTCGCGTATTTTCATTTTTTACTCCCCTCGGGTATTTTAGCTCCTCTTTCTATTTCATATCTAACATGATTTAATCGTCTATCGGGAGGTATCCGATAGATTTTTGATTATTAATAAGCAATTCATTTAAACAATCATATCATGGTATTCCTTATTCTTTTCCATTTGTGCTTTTACAAAAGGACAACGCGGTATTATCTTTTTGTCTTCTTTTCTGGCCCAATCTACAAGTTCCTTTAATAACAATTTACCGACACCTTGGCCGCTAATCTCTTCGGATACATTTGTATGATCGATCATAATATTTCTTTTACCTGATGTAACAAAGGTCATTTCTGCCAATGGTTTTTCTTCCGATTCTCCCACATAAAAACTTTTAGCACCTTTTTTAATCTCTATCATTCCTTTTCTCCTAAAACCGATGTTTTGTGTATTCGTCAAATCTTCACTCCTCCTTCTTCTAAACCTGTGCACCTATATTTTCAAGTTTTCTTTATGTTTATAATACTTACAAGAAGCCGTCTGATCTAATGCTTTTTCAATTCGTCCAAGGTTTTTATTAAGATTATCGCATTCAAAAGATACAATTTAATCAATCAGCGGGAGCTGTGTTTTATCAAAATATACGTTGCCTTTTAGTTTTTTTAGGCCCTATCGATCCAATCTCGTGTAGATAAACTCTTATCCATCGCTTTTCTCCTTAATCCAATTACGGATTTCTTCTAAAAATGCCTGCCCGTATCTTTTAGCTTTAATTTCTCCTACGCCTACTACTTGCAAAAATTCCTCAATGCTTTGTGGCTGTTTGATGGCCATATCCGAAAGAGTTGCATTAGAAAAGATGATATAGGCAGGTACTCTTTCCTTTTGTGCCAATTTAAAGCGCAATGCTTTCAGAGTAGTAAAAAGACTATCATCGGCCTGAATCGGCATGGATTTAGGTTTTTCCTGCGAATACGCTGTCTGCCCGAACACAATTTGCTTTCGCCAAGTGTACAAAACCTTTTCGCCGCGGAAAAGCACTTGCTTTGCCTTTTCTGTCGAACGTAACACCGGGTATTTATCGCTTGTCATAATCAGATAGCCCTCGCGGTTAAGAAATTCAATATAGTCTCTTATTTGGGTGCGATCAGTATCATGCATAATGCCATATGTCGGCAATCTATCAAGTCCCATTTGAATAACACGCTGCTCTTTACTGCCGTGTAGCATCCGGACAATCAATGTCAGTCCAAGACCAAATGTGTATTTTTTCTCAACGCGAGCAACCGCAGAGAGAATTTTTTGTGCTTCGACAGTAATATCCTGCTGTACCATTTCTCCGAAACAGTTGCTACAATTGCCGCAATCGGTTGCGTCGTTCTCTCCAAAATAAGCAAGGAGATATTTTCGTAGACAATCGGTAGTTTTACAGTAGGTAACCATCTGATTCAACTGCTTTAGATCCCTTTCTCGAACAAGCTCCTGCTCTTCTTTAGAAAGCGCCTCATTTTCTTCGGAATTATTAATCAAGAACTTTGCTGTTTGTATATCACCTGCTGAAAAAAGCAACACACAATGGGCTTTTTCCCCATCGCGTCCGGCTCTGCCGGCTTCTTGATAATAGCTCTCGATATTTTTGGGCATATTGTAATGTACTACAAAGCTGACATTAGATTTGTCAATTCCCATACCAAAAGCATTTGTAGCAATCATGACCTTTGATCTGTCATAAACAAAGTCCTCTTGGTTTTGTTTTCGCTCCGCATCCTCCAGTCCGGCGTGATATCTCGTTGCAGCAATACCCATTCGCTGGAGATTGTCACAAACCGATTCCACTTTTTTTCTGGTGGCACAATAAACAATGCCGCTTTGACCTGGCCTTCCGGCCAAAAAGGCTCGCAAATAAACATCCTTATTCTTAGGGTGTGCCACCTCAAAATAAAGATTGGGTCGATCAAAGCACGTGGTAATATGTAGAGGGTTTTTAAGCATGAGTAGCTTTTCTATATCGGCTTTAACCATTGCGGTGGCAGTGGCGGTAAAAGCGCCAACCATAGGACGCTTGGAAAGAGACTCCACAAATTCTGTAATCTTTAGATAACTGGGACGAAAATCTTGTCCCCACTGTGAGACACAATGTGCCTCGTCTACTGCCAAAAGCGATATTTCGACATCCCGGGCAAACCGAAGAAAGTCCTCGGTAGCCAGCCGTTCAGGTGCCACATAGATAATTTTATAGTCACCGTTTTGGGCACGGCGAAATACCTCACGATATTGATCAGATCTAAGAGAGGAATTGATATAGGCAGAAGAGATACTTGTCTGGGTCAGTGCAGTTACTTGATCCTTCATCAGAGAAATCAGAGGCGAAACAACAACGGTAATCCCCGGCAGAAGCAATGCTGTAAGCTGATAACAAATTGACTTACCTGCTCCGGTAGGCATGACCCCCAGCACATCCCGACCGAACAGAAGTGCGTCAATCAGTTCCTCTTGTCCCGGTCTGAACTCACTGTGCCCAAAATACTGCTTTAGCAATTCAGATTTATCTATATCAAACACCATCCTTATCTGAATAAAACACTCATATCAATAATAGCATAGATGTTTATGACGTAATTTTTTTGAGCTGTATAATAGGTAAAATAATGGCTGATTCATCTGTATCTTCTTCGCCCTTCCAAGCTATAAAATCAGGGTTTGAGGACAGCCGAAAATAACAAATTTTTACGAAAAAACAAATATAAATAATTAGTAATTGCACGAAAAGACTATAGAATTATTAAAACAGTAAATCAGCTGCGCTATTAAACAATTAAATCAGGTTGCTGATATCCACTTCATATTTTAAGCCCTTGGGAATGGCATCAGGTTTGAAAAACATGATCTGATACCAAGGCAAATACACAACATTATCATAAGATTCTATATTACCTTTACAGAATACATATGCTCTATTAAAGTTCCATTCGTCCACGGCAAGAATCTTATCGAGTGCAGTGTGCTTCTTATAATCCTTGCCTGATTTGATTTCAACAAGATCAATATCCATGCCGTTTTGAATTACAAAATCAAGCTCGCCATACTTTTTCGCATCAAAGAAGTGAAGGGAAAAGCCATTGCTCTTAATTGACTGAGCCATTACATTTTCCAATATACTTCCAAGATTAATATCAAGATTTCCATTCAAAATATCAAATTGGACGTTCTCCATACAGGCAGCACACAAAAGTCCGGTGTCGTTCATAAACAACTTGAACAGACTATGCTTTTCGTTCAGCTGCAATGGTGGTTGTGGTTCTGTTACATTGTAGCATGGCAAGCCAACCCCTGCATCTTCAAGCCACTCGAAACTATTCGAATAGCGGTTCTGCCTGCCTTTCTCATCAATATTATTGAGAATAAAGCGACGATTCTTTGCGTTGAGCTGAGAAGGAATACTGTCAAATATGGCCTTGATTTTAATTTTATCATTTCCAATAGCGTACTTGGCAATATCCAGTCGATATTGTTCCAAAATATCGTTCTGGTTCGTAATGACACGACCGATGTCATGTGTATCTACATAGGTCTGCACAACTTGCGGCATTCCCCCGACAACAATATAGCTGAGAAACAGTTTAATCATCGTGAGGTGGACAGAATCTGATATTGGTGTCAATGTTTCAAAGCAATGCCTCAGATAATCGATGGTTGAATTCTGGACGCCGTTTGCCAAAATATACTCTTCAAAATCCATCGGATACATCCGGTAGATTTCCTCAAATCCGACCGGATAGGAGCGTATCTCTTTATACTTAACACCAAGGAGTGATCCGGATTCTATATAATCAAACCTGCCATCTTGCACTAGAAATTTAACAGCTGTTCGTACATTGGGGCATTCCTGGACCTCGTCAAATAAAACCAACGTTTTTCCTGGTTCCATCGGCCTTCTGATATATGCGGTAAGATTTGTAATAATGGTATCAGCATCCAAACTACCGCTGAAGATTTTTTCGGCCTGATGATCGGTAATGAAATTTACCTCCACAAAATTCTCATAATTATCAGTACCGAACTTGCGAATAAGTGTGGTTTTGCCGATTTGCCTAGCTCCGACAACACATAGAGCCTTTTTGTTATCCTGGGCTTTCCACTCCAGAAGTTTTTCATAAGCTTTCCGATAAAGCATATTTCTCAACTCCTTCACAATTATATTAGCTTATAATCGTAATTAGCAAACACCTACAGTTTATAGTAATAGTCGCATAACATATTTATTGTAACATTATTCCGTATTTTAGTCTAGTCGTTGTAACATTATTCTTGAATTACCAATACAAAATGCAACATTATACTCATACCATCGAGTTCAACAGCAGTATACAATTCTTGTTTTATTCTGGATATAGTTTACTTATCTAAGATTTCTATTTTGTGTATTAGTTCGCCTTTTGTTAAACTAATTTTAAAATGAATACACTAAAAAACTATAAGAATTCTTAAACACCTTATTCTTCATATATATAAGGATCGACTCGTCCTTTTAAAATAGCACTTTACCAAACGCTTTATTATTTCTCTTGGGACTATGGTGGTAAGGATTAAATGTATTAATATTTTTATCGGTACACATTTGGTACGTTTTCTATTTTAGGGCATAAAAATAACGGACCTCAGTTTCCTGAAATCCGCTAGTTTACTGTGGTCGAGGTGAGAGGACTTGAACCCCCGGCATCTTGGTCCCAAACCAAGCGCGCTACCAACTGCGCTACACCTCGAAGTATAAATATTTTAATTATCTCTGCACTTTTTTGCAGCAGTGTTTATTATACATTGTTTAGAAAGGTATTTCAAGCACCAATTTATTCACTATTTTTTCGTATTATTCGCCTTCAACGAGCTGTTCTGTTGTATTGTCAGCAATTTTCTGCTTTTTTCCCTGCATAAGAAACAAAATCATCCCAATAAAGCAAAGTGCAGTTATAAAGGCTGTCAGGTAGAAAACGTAACGAGGATCTGCCGCATAGATGAAACCTGAAGCACTTCCGATAATTGCGCTTAAAACAGCTGTGGCTGTATTAAGAAGCGAATAAATACCCGCCCGCTCCTTGCCCTCCGAAATATCTGCCAGGAGAGTGCTGAAAAAGGGTATAAATATTCCATGCCCAAAAGAATAAACTCCGACGGCTAAGGCTGCGTATAGCATAATACCATGAGGAAGCATTGTAATCCAGAAAAATGCAACTGTTTGAAGAAGCAATCCGGTCAGAATAGATGAGGGCATATTCTTCTTTGATGTATTTGGTGTTATAAACAAAAATACAAAAAGCATTACCCCGGCATACACACCGCCTAAAACCGATGCCGCCGCTTTATCTATTCCTAAATAATCAGTCATATAGGGAAGAAAATACATGCTATTATATGCGCCTAATGGAATTATCAAATTAAACAGCACTTGCACTATCATAGCTGTCCTCAGCTGCTTGTTCGAGGAGAGCTGCTTTAAGGTACCCTTATACATTCCTTTTTTAAGCCGCTCTTTAAAGTCAAAGCCTTTATGCTCATCCAGAATCTGCAGCCCGACCTTTGTCTCCACATACATACTATTTCGAATAAAAAACATTGCTGTCATACTTATCAATGCGAATAATATAAAATATCGTTCTGCTCTTACAATGCCATATTTGGCCACTACTAATCCACCTATGGGGGTTATGATGCCTAGGGATATATTTATAATATTTAAAAGATTAAACGCAGATTTGCGCTGCTCTGAGTCAGCATCTTCAATTACCATAAGGTTCCATGATACCCCGGTAACCTTCGTAATATTATTAACAATTGTAGCTATGATAAACATTGTGAGACTTCTGGAAATAAAAAATAAAAACAATGCAAAAGACCATCCTATTAGATCAAAAATAAGACTTGTCTTTTTTCTACCCAAGAAATCTGTAATACTCCCTGCAAAAAATGAAAAAACTGCTCCGGATAAAAACCCCGCCGCAGTAATTATTCCAAGCTGCTGCTTTGTTATTCCCATCTCCATTAGATAGAGACTGAAATAAAAAATAAACATAGTATACGGGATTCCCCATAACGGTTCGCAAATTACCGAGGCCCTTGTATTGCCCTTTAGAATATGAAATGATTGAACTATTTTAAGAGCTTTAAATCTTTGCCACATATTTTTCTCCTGAAGTTATATGGTATGATTAGACATATGCACATATAATAGCACAATGCCCTGTTTTGGGCAATATATGACATTTTATTGCGTATTAATCTAATATAAACATGTAACTAAGCGCAGCAAAGGAAAGGCAGGAAGTTTAAATGCTTCAAAAGATACTATCACGGATGCGCAAGGCTATAGAAGACTATCATATGATAAAAGACGGCGATAAGATAGCTGTAGGTGTATCCGGAGGAAAGGATAGTCAGCTTCTGTTGCTTGCTTTAAGAGAGCTACAGAAATTTTTGCCCCATAAATTTGAGCTTGTGGCCATCACAATAGATTTAGGCTTCGAAAAATTTAATAGAGAGTCTCTTTTGAAATTTTACCATAACTTAGATGTGGATTATCATATAGAAAAAACTAATATTTCTCAGGTGATTTTTGAATCAAGAAATGAACAAAACCCCTGTGCTTTATGTGCCAATATGAAACGAGGCACCATTTATAGTGCTGCAGTCAGACTAGGCTGTAACAAAGCAGCTTTCGCCCATCATATGGATGATGCTGTTGAAACTTTCCTGATGTCCCAGATATATGAGGGCCGTATCCATACCTTTTCTCCGGTCACACATATGGATCGTAAAAATATTACATTGATAC
>CAYMLJ010000038.1:0-13692 GCA_964391395.1 uncultured Ruminiclostridium sp.
CGAGCTTAATTTCGATCTTAGGGTCGAGAAAATAAATAATACCAATGCTGAATATCTAAAGTATCTAAAAATACTAAAACCTTTATATGATGCAGATATTATTATCAATTTGGCTAAATTAAAAACGCATGGTTTTATGGTTTATACAGGTGCAGTAAAAAATATGTATGGTTCTATAGCAGGGTTGGAAAAATCAGATTACCATTTAAGGATGAGCAGTCATGAGTCGTTTGCTAATTGCCTTATTGATATATTTCTTGCCACAAAGCCTCAGCTTAATATAATTGATGCTATTATTGCCATGGAAGGTGATGGACCAAGTGCTGGAGTACCTAAATATATAGGATGCCTGTTTGCATCAAGAGATGCTTTTGCGTGCGATTATGTGGCATTACAAGCTATAGGGGTTGATTATGGTAGAGTCCCGGTAATGCGAATTGCCGAAAAACGTGGTATTTTTGAAAAAAACAATGTAAATATTCTTGGTGTTAATTTAGATGACATAAAACCGGATAGTTTTGAGGTGCCAGCTCTCAGCCACCCAAAGATTGGTTCTAGATTTGGTATTGTACGTCTTATCAAGAATAGGTTTCGGCCCCAACCACAAATTATACAAGAAAAATGTATTAGATGCGGAAAATGTATTGAGGTTTGTCCTCCAAAGGCAGTAACCAAAGATAAAGAAAAACAGATTGTTATTGATTACAAAAAATGCATCAGTTGTTTTTGTTGCCACGAGTTTTGCCCAGAGAAAGCTATAAAAATAAAAAGAAACACTATTAGAAGATTTTTAGAGTATAGACGTTTCAATTAGCAATATATCACAATTAAAGTTTAAACAAGTATATATAGTGGGTAAAATGACGGATTACTAATAATTATTTGTTGTTTCCAATGTTTTTATGGTAATATAATTATCATAATGCATAGACTCCTGAGGAGAGAACATACATGAAGGTAGAATACATAAACCCTTTTATTGAGGCAAGTCAGTCAGTACTAGTAATGATGACCGGTATTAAGCCCGAATTAGGGAAGGTTTATTTAAGGAAAGCACCTTTTGCAAGTGAAAACATTGCAGTTATAGTTGGTTTAACAGGACAAATAAGAGGGCAAGTGGTCATCTCCTTTTGCCAAAGCTCAGCTTTATCAATTGCATCTGCGATGATGGGCGGGATGCCGTTGACTGAACTGGATGATATTTCAAAAAGCGCGATATCAGAGCTTGCGAATATGATAATGGGCAATACTGCGACGATTTTAGCCAGTAGAGATATCGGAATAGAGATTACACCTCCATCACTGCTGATGGGCGAAAAACTTTTGATATCACCTACGAACATGCAGACCATTAGTATTCCACTAGTTTTAGGTAACAGTAAAATTGAAATAGATGTATCTTTGGAAGAGAAAAAATAAATTATCATCTTGTTTTCATCAGGGAGTAATACTGTGAAAATAAATATTGTTTTGGTAGAGCCGGAAATACCTCAAAATACCGGTAATATTGCAAGATCCTGCGCTGCTACTGGGGCCGCACTGCATTTAGTGGGGCCCTTAGGTTTTTCAATAGGCGATCGCTATTTAAAGAGAGCAGGCCTTGACTATTGGAAATATGTCAATCTAAAATATTATGACAGCCTTCAGGAGTTTTTTGATCTGAATAAAGAAGCAAATTTTTTCTTTAGCACTACTAAAGCTCAAAAATCTTACCATGAAATTAAATATACCGAAGATTTTTTTATTCTTTTCGGCAAAGAGACAAAAGGGCTGCCTGAGACATTACTGAAAGCGAATTATGAAAAATGCTTACGTATTCCTATGCTGGATAATATGCGCTCCTTAAATTTGTCAAATTCGGTGGCAATTATTCTGTATGAAGCACTAAGGCAGGACGGTTTTAAGAATATGCAATGGGAAGGTCACCTTCATGAGGATGAAATATAGATATAAATTGTTATATAAATAAACAAAAGGCAGGTTTTTTAATGATCGGACAGCGTAAGAAAATAGGCATATTAACTGGAGGAGGCGATTGCCCCGGACTAAACTCTGTAATAAGAGCAGTAGTAAAAACAGCTATTAATATTTATGGATATGAAATAATTGGTTTTACAGATGGGTATATGGGATTAGTCAATAACCGTTTTAAAAAGTTAACTTTATCAGATGTGTCAGGACTTTTGGATAAGGGTGGAACCATTCTGGGTACAACCGACAGCTTTGATCCATTTAAAATGATAGTAGATAATGACGGCGAAAAGCAGGAAAGAGATATGAGCGGCCGCATTATTGATAACTTAAAGATGCATGATATCGAGGGACTTATTGTAATCGGGGGGATCAACACAATAACTACAGGATACCGGCTTTCATTATTAGGTGTTAAGGTTATTGCCATTCCTAAGAATATTGATAATGATATCCCGGGTACAGATGCTACCATAGGGTTCATTTCTGCTGTTAACACTGCCACAGCTGCACTGGATAAATTGCATTCATCGGCTGAATCCCACCATCGGTTAATGCTTTTGGAGGTTATGGGAAGACGTGCCGGATGGGTGGCTTTGGAATCGGGTATAGCCGGGGGAGCTGATATAATCCTTATCCCCGAAATTCCTTATGATATAAATCTAGTAGCCAGAAAAATTTTGGAAAGGAAAAGAACCGGCAAAAATTTCAGCATTATTTGTGTTTCGGAAGGATGTGTTCCGGCAAAAGGCTCGGAACATGAGGATAACATCTGCTCAGAACATACAAAATCCGTGTATGGTATAAGCTCCCAGATAGCTGTGGAGCTTGAAAAACTGACTCATCTTGAGTCACGTGTTACTGTACTGGGATATTTGCAAAGAGGCGGTGAACCTTCACCAACCGATAGAATACTGACAACCAGGCTTGGTGTTGAAGCTGTTAATATGGCTGCAGAAGGAAATTATAATAAAATGGCCGGAATCATAAATAATGAACTTTGCCCTATTGATTTAGCCGAGGTAGCAAATAAATGCAAGTATGTACCCGTTGATGGCGAGCTTGTGAGAATAGCCAGAAATATGGGCGTAAGTTTCGGAGATTAAGAATAGTTCGGGAGGCATTTTCCCTTTATGGATAGTTTTAAACAAATAACATTAGAAGATATGGACTTATTTACAGAAGTTTTTAAAAGAATTAAACCCATTGCATCAGAGTTTACCTTTCCGTATCTTTACATGTGGAGAAAAGATTATAACTTCAGTTACACTATAGTAGAAGACCATATATGTTTGATATCTAGATCAAATGTATACGCACCTTATAGTTTTTGCCCTATTCCGATTAAGGGAGTTAATGATGAGCAAAAGCTTAAAAAAGCCATAAGGTTTATTGAAGAATATTTTGAGGAAAATGGCATGTCTTTGCGTTATGCCAGGATTAGTGAAAGCTGTATTGGTAAATTAGAATCGGTTTATCAAGATAGTGTTACCATTGAACCTCTCCCACACACCTTTGATTACGTATATAATGCTTCGGATTTAATTAATCTTGCCGGTAAAAAATTCAGTAAAAAGAGAAACCATATAAGTCAGTTTATGAGACTATACGGAGACTATGAATATGTACCGGTAACAGAAGATAATTTGGTCGAGTGTAAGAGGATACTTGATCAGTGGGCAGATAAATATGAAATAAACATTGATTCACGAAACAGTGAGAGATTTGCTTGCTATGAACTTTTTGATAACTGGAATAGGTTTACTTCGCTAAAGGGCGCCTTAATAAAAATTAATGGAAGTTTTGAGGCATTTACAATAGGCGAGCTATTGAACCCCGAGACCGCCTTAATACACATTGAAAAAGCTAATACTGATTTTCATGGCCTATATACTATAATAAATAGAGACTTTTGTAGGAATGAATGGAGTAATGTAAAATATATCAACCGTGAAGAGGATTTAGGTATTGAAGGTTTGCGGAAATCTAAATTATCCTACAATCCAGCCTTTATGGTGAAGAAGTTTTTAGTGAAGGTTTCACATTGACTTTAGATTATAATTTCTATAGTATGAAAATGAATGAATCCATGGGTTGGCTTTCTCCAGCCCGTTTTGCGTTTTGAGTTATTAAGTACTTTCATATCTAATCACTATACAAATGAAATTGGAGGTTATACTATGTCAGAACAGCCTAAAATCGCAATCATTATGGGTAGCGATTCTGATTATCCGGTGGTTGAGGGAAGCATAAAAATTCTTAAGGAATTTGGTGTCGAATATACGGTAAACGTCTGTTCAGCCCACAGAACACCCGATAAGGCGGCTGAACTTGCACGAAATGCTGAGAAAAACGGGTATGACGTAATTATTGCGGCAGCGGGAAAAGCAGCTCACTTGCCGGGTGTTTTAGCTGCTTTCACAGTTCTTCCGGTTATAGGCTTACCGATAAAATCCTCAACAATGGATGGCCTTGATTCTCTTCTTTCAATTGTACAAATGCCCACCGGTATCCCGGTAGCAACAGTTGCTATAAATGGAAGCGAAAATGCGGCTCTTCTAGCCATCCAAATTATTGGCGGTAAATACCCAGATTTAAGAATTAAATTTCATGAATATAAGAATAAATTGGCAGATCAAGTTTCAATAAAAGATCAAAAGCTTCAAGAGAAACTGCGAGGTATACAATAAAATGGATAATAAGATTTTTGATTTAAGTAAATTAGATTCAGAAAACGATGATATCCATGAAGCCTGTGGGGTTTTTGGAATATCAAACTATCAAGAAGATGATATAGCACATATAATGTATTTTGGGCTTTATGCCCTTCAGCACCGAGGTCAGGAAAGCTGTGGAATTGCAATAAATAATGATGGTGAAATAATTGGACAAAAGGGCACAGGCCTTGTACCTGAGGTATTTACAGAAAAGATTCTTGATCGTATGGACGGCACATCTGCAATAGGTCATACTCGCTACTCCACCACCGGTGGCAGCTCAATTGAAAACTGCCAGCCTCTAATATTTAACTATAAGGGAGGAAGAATCGCTCTTGCTCATAACGGAAATCTTGTTAATGCAACAAAAATAAGGTATGAGCTGGAAAATAAGGGAGCCATTTTTCAAACCGCTACCGATTCCGAAGTAATAGCCAACTTAATATCACGTTATGGTCTTAAATGCACAGACCTTGAAGAGGTACTAAAAAAGACAATGGATGTTATTGAAGGCGCCTATGCGCTGGTAATTCTTACCCAGAAGAAATTGGTGGGAATACGAGATCCATGGGGTCTACGGCCTTTATGTATTGGCAAATTAGGAGATTCGTTTGTTCTTGCATCGGAAAACTGCGCCTTCGATGCGGTTGGAGCCGATTTTATTAGAGATGTGGAACCCGGTGAAATCATATTTATAGAAGACAATTCTTTAAAATCAATTAAAACTAATTACAATAAAGCACACAAATCATGTATTTTTGAACATATCTATTTTGCAAGACCTGACAGTATTATAGATGGAGCCTCAATTTACAGATCACGATTAGAAGCCGGACGATTATTAGCAAAAGAGTGCCCGGTGGAGGCCGATCTTGTAGTTGGCGTTCCGGATTCGGGTATTACTGCGGCAATAGGGTATTCTAGAGAATCAGGTATCCCCTATGGCGAGGCTTTAATTAAAAACAGATATGTGGGAAGAACTTTTATACAGCCAACTCAAAAACTCAGAGAACGCAGTGTTGGCATAAAGTTAAATGCTCTAAGGGAAGAAATTGCGGGCAAAAGAATTATTATTATTGATGATTCAATAGTGCGTGGCACAACCTCATATAAAATTGTTCAAATGCTTAAAAATGCGGGGGCTAAGGAAGTTCATATGCGAATCAGCTCACCTCCTGTATTAAATCCATGCTATTTCGGTATAGATATATCTTCAAAAGAACATCTGATTGCAGCAAATTATTCCATAGAAGAAATAAAGGAAAGCATTAATGCTGATAGCCTGGCTTTCTTAAGTGTTGAGAATCTATTGAAAACGCCTATCGGAGCCCCTAGTGACTGCTTTTGCACTGGATGCTTTACAGGTGAATATCCAATGAGAGTCCCAACAAATAATAATTTTTCTGGGAATAAGAATTATTAACGATTAATTATTTTATAGAAAGGCAAGGTTAAGAAATGACAAATTACAAGGAAGCCGGTGTTGATGTTGAAGCAGGTTACAAAGCGGTTAATCTAATGAAATCACATGTAAAGAAAACTCTGCGTCCGGAAGTGCTTACGGAAATCGGTGGTTTTGGCGGACTATTTAGCTTAGAAGGTATGAATTATGAAAAGCCTGTACTGGTATCGGGAACTGACGGTGTCGGAACAAAATTGAAGATTGCTTTTCTTATGGACAAGCATGATACTGTAGGTATTGATTGCGTTGCAATGTGTGCTAATGACGTGGCCTGTAGCGGGGCTCAGCCTCTGTTCTTCTTGGATTATATTGCATTGGGTAAGCTCATACCAGAAAAGGTTGAGCAAATTGTAAAAGGTGTCTCAGATGGCTGTATTCAAGCAGGATGCACTTTAATCGGCGGGGAAACCGCTGAAATGCCCGGCTTTTATCCTGAAGACGAATATGATTTAGCGGGTTTCGTAGTCGGTATAGCTGACAAGGACAAGCTTGTAACCGGCAAAAAGATTAAATCCAAAGATATTCTCATAGGCCTTGCTTCATCCGGGATCCACAGTAATGGGTACTCATTGGTTAGAAAAATCTTTGATATAAACAATGAGGTTTTAGGAGAGTACAAGGACATACTAGGTAAGACTTTAGGACATGAGCTTCTCACGCCTACCCGAATCTATGTTAAGACTATACTTAACCTTATAAAAAAGTATAATATTAAAGGGATTGCCCACATAACCGGCGGAGGGTTCTTAGAAAATATCCCGAGAATGCTGCCCGACGGCATGAAAGCGGTTATTCAAAAAGGAACATGGCCCATTCACCCTGTGTTCAAGCTTATGCAGGAAAAAGGCAATGTTTCAGAGAAGGATATGTATAATACATTTAACATGGGAATCGGGATGGTATTGGTTGTTCCGGCTGAGATAGCACCTTTTGTTGTAGCCGAGGCTAATAATCAGAGAGAAAAAGCCTATATAATCGGTGAGATAGTTAAGGGCGAGGAGAAAATCGAAATATGCTAAGAATCGGTGTCATGGTCTCCGGAGGGGGTACCAATCTTCAAGCTGTTTTGGATAATATTAATACCGGCACGTTAGCAGACTGTCAAATTGTTACGGTAGTTTCCAGCAAGCCCGATGCATTTGCTCTTGAACGAGCAAAAACAAACAATATACCATCTAAGGTAATATCCAGAAAAAGTTTTAGCTTGTTAGAGGATTATGATGATGCTCTTTTAAATCATATGAGAAGCTATGATGTTGATCTAGTGGTATTAGCGGGCTTTTTAAGCCTTCTTGGTGAAAAGTTTGTTAAGGCATATAAAAATGCTATTATAAATGTACATCCCTCACTGATTCCGTCCTTTTGCGGAAAGGGTTATTATGGGCTTATCCCACATGTTAAAGCCTTGGAATATGGCGTTAAAATTACTGGTGCCACTGTTCATTTTGTTGAGCCTGAATATGATTCCGGGCCGATTATATTACAAAAGGCTGTCGAGATTTTACCGGAGGATACTGCCGAAACTCTGCAAAAAAGGGTAATGGAAGAGGCTGAATGGGAGATACTTCCCAAGGCTATTAGCCTTTATAGCCAGAGAAAGCTCAAAATAAAAGGCCGTCACGTAGAAATACTATAGAGGTGTAAAATGAAGATTCTTGTTATAGGCAGCGGAGGAAGAGAACACGCAATTTTGTGGAAGCTTAAACAAAGCCCAAGGGTTACAAAGCTTTATTGTGCACCGGGAAACGGTGGAATCTCTGAAATCGCTGAATGTGTGCCGGTTAATGCCATGGATATTGATGGGATAGTTAGATTTTCTCGAGAAAAAGATTTGGATATGGTTGTAGTAGCTCCCGATGATCCTTTAGCTGCAGGCATGGTTGATGCTTTGGAAAATGCGGGGATTCGAGCATTCGGGCCGAGGAAAAACGCCGCTGTTATTGAAGCCAGTAAGGTTTTTTCAAAGGATCTCATGAAAAAGTATAATATTCCTTCAGCAGCTTATGAAAGCTTTAGCGACAGTAAAACAGCTATGGAATATGTAAAAATCGCGAAATTACCGTTAGTTGTTAAAGCAGACGGACTTGCTCTCGGGAAGGGTGTGCTAATTTGCAATACAACAGAGGAAGCTTTGTCGGCTGTAAAATCCATTATGGAGGATAAAAAGTTTGGAGCGGCAGGGCAAAGGATTGTTGTAGAAGAGTTCATGACAGGTCCCGAGGTATCTGTTTTAGCTTTTACAGACGGGAAAAGCGTTGTTCCGATGGTTAGCTCACAGGATCACAAAAGAGCATTTGATAATGACCAAGGTCTTAATACAGGTGGAATGGGGGCATTTTCACCCAGTAGAGTATATACCAAGGAGCTTCAGGAAGAATGCATGAGAACAATATTTGTTCCCACCGTTAATGCTATGAATCTTGAGGGAAGACCCTTCAAGGGCATTATATATTTTGGATTAATGTTAACCCCTGATGGACCAAAAGTGTTGGAATATAATGCTCGTTTCGGTGATCCCGAGACTCAGGTTGTGCTCCCCAGACTTGAAACAGATTTGGTAGAAATTTTTGATGCAATTATTGGTGAAAAATTGGGGACAATAGATATATCATGGAAGCAAAATTGCGCGGTTTGCGTTGTTATGGCATCGGGCGGGTATCCCGAAGGCTATGTAAAGGGCTATAAAATAACAGGGCTTGAGGCAATAAAAAGCTCAAACAATATAATAGCATTTCATGCCGGGACAAAGAAAGAAAATGAAGAATATTATACCAATGGGGGGCGTGTCCTGGGAGTAACTGCAGTGGCAGAGGATATTGAAAATGCAAGAGAAAAAGTTTACAATGCAATTTCAGCCATTTACTTTAAAGATGCACATTACAGAAAAGATATCGGAATCAAATAACATTAAAGGATATAACTACATAATAAGCCTAAGCCACCTAACCAATAATAAATTGGGGAGGTGAGTTATCTTTGAAGTCTAATAAATCAATAGGATGTTCGGTTACCGAATGCAGATTCCATGCAAAAAGTGAACCAATGTGCAGTCTGGAGAGCATACAGGTTTCAAAAAACAAACCAACAGCTGCAACAACTGAGAGCGATACCGAATGTGCGAGCTTTGAACAAGAATAGTGCAATGGGCCGGTTAATAACCGGCCTGTTTTATGTTATTCACCTTCAAAGACGGTACAAGGCTTATCTAATGAAAGTAATAATCAACATTTATTCCATGTCGATATTATTTTTTCTTTATTCACTTATATGGTACAATGAGATGGTGTTATTTTTGTGCTATTATCAATATAGAACCTTTACTACAGCTAATGTTTACCGGGGGGCAAGATGCAATGCAATATTTAATTTTGTCATTTAACGTGATTTTTCCGATTTTTTTTATGCTGGCACTTGGATATTTAATCAGAGAATTAAAACTGGTCGCCGAAAGTGGATTTAAAATGTTTAGCAGAGCGACCTTTTATGTTTTCATACCGGCCTTGTTATTTATAAATATTTATAAGTCCGATTTAGAGAGTAGTTTGAATGTTGAGTTGATTGCTTATGCAATCATATCTTTATTATTGATGTGCTTAGTACTCTATTTTTTAATACCGCGTATTATAAAAGATAAATGGGATCAACCTGTAGTAATACAGGGAATATACCGCAGTAATTTTATTATATATGGTATGTGCATAGTACAAGCCATCTATCCTAACGCCGACCTAGGTATGGTAGCACTGTTATCGGCATTTGTAGTTCCTCTATATAGTGTAATAGCAGTATTGCTTTTTGAAATGTTTTCCGAAAAAAAGAACGATAAAAAGGCTTTATTATTTAATGTAATTAAAACCCCGATGGTTTTCTCAGGGGGTCTGGGATTGTTTTTTTTGTTAACCAGGATAGAAATACCCGAACTACTCTTAAATCAGGTGGAGAGTGTATCAAAATTGGCTACTCCCATCGCTTTATTGTGTCTTGGAGGAACATTCAAAATCCAGGCTCTGAAGCGCCATAAAAGGCCCCTGATACTAGCATGCGCAGGAAAATTGATTATAGTACCGATAGCGTTTTTATCAATTGCGATTATGCTAGGATTCAGAGGGATGGAATTAGCGACTTTAATGGCAATGTTTGCCGCACCTGTAGCATCATCATCTTTTCCCATGGCACAGGAGCTTGGAGGAAATGGCGAGTTAGCGGGAGAAATTGTAGTAGTTACATCATTATTATCAATTATTACGGTGTTCGGTTGGGTACTGCTGTTATCATTTTCAGGTTTGCTTTAGAAAATAAAGATAACGCTTATGGCCATAACTGCCATGCCCATCATTAACCCTAAAATAGAAAGATTGTGTTGACCGTATTCTCTGGAAGTAGGCAATAGCTCATCTAGGGATATATAGACCATAATACCTGCAACTGCACCAAATATAATGCCGAACATTGTATCTGTAATCAACGGACCGAGAACAGCCAAGGCGATTATAGCGCCCAATGGCTCAGATAAACCGGAAAAAAGGGAAGCAAAAAAGGCTTTTTTTCTGCTTCCGGTGGCATAATAAACAGGGATGGATACGGCTATACCTTCAGGTATATTGTGAATTGCTATTGCTAAGGCAATTGATACTCCCAGAGCAGAACTCTTCATTGTTGATACATAAGATGCGATTCCTTCGGGGAAGTTGTGAATAGTTACTGCTATTGCAGTGAATATACCGGTTCTAAGAAGCTTGCCGGTATTCCTGTTACTGCCGGAAATACCCGCATTATAAATCGATTCAATTTTTCTTGCTCTGTGAGGATGATTAGGCTCGGGTATAAACTCATTTATTAAAGCCATCAGGGTGATTCCAAAGAAGAATGCCAATGCGGTAAGAATTTTTCCGCCGACCGGGCCGTGTATATTGCAAAGATTAGCCTGTGATTCCTGGTAAAGCTCGATAAATGAAATATAAATCATAATACCTGCGGAAAACCCCAGCATTATTGATAAAACCTTTGTGTTGGTTCTTTTAAAGAGCACCGATATTAATCCACCGATACCGGTTGAAAGACCGGCAAGAGTTGCCAAAAAAATTGATAAAATCAGGTTTGAATCCATACTGATCCTTAAGTACCTGCTTCTAGCTTATATTTATGACTGACAAACCTTATTAATGTGGCATAATAAATATAGACCTTAAATTCTTTGAAAGGTTATAACGAGAATCAAGACTTTTTCAACCTCTTAGGTGGCGGGTAGGGATTACTGTATCCCACGAGTTTCAATGGCTCGGGTCCCGTTCGAAATCTTTGATTTCGGTAACGGGTGATGTCATTACAATTGTACGAGAAAAGTGCTTATGGTATAATTATGATTTAAATGCTGATTTGAGGCTAAAAATAGTTCAAACAATATACTTAATTGGAGTTTTGTGAATATGGGATTAGAGAGACAGAAAAAAATACGTAATTTTTGCATAATAGCGCATATTGACCACGGTAAATCTACTCTAGCAGATAGATTGCTCGAAAAAACCGGTGCTCTTACGACAAGAGAAATGGACGAGCAGGTTCTTGATAATATGGATATCGAGAGAGAACGCGGAATAACCATCAAGGCACAGGCTGTGAGAATGGTATATGAGGCATCTGACGGTATTGAATATATATTAAATCTTATTGATACTCCGGGGCATGTGGACTTTAATTATGAGGTTTCCAGAAGCATTGCGGCGTGCGAAGGAGCAATATTGGTGGTTGATGCTTCACAAGGAATAGAAGCTCAGACTTTGGCCAATGTATATCTTGCTATTGAGCACAATCTTGAGATAATGCCTGTTATTAACAAGATTGATCTTCCCGGTGCCAGACCTGATGAGATAATTCAAGAAATAGAAGATGTAATCGGTATAGAAGCACAAGGAGCTCCCCAAATATCGGCTAAAAACGGAATAAATATAGATAGTGTTTTAGAAAAAATAGTTGAAGCCATTCCTGCACCGACAGGCGATGAAAACGAACCCTTGAGGGCTTTAGTTTTTGACTCTTATTATGATGCGTATAAAGGCGTTGTTGCATATGTTCGTGTCATGGAAGGGAAAGCCATGCTAGGTGATACTATTCGTATGATGCACACCGGAAAAGAATTTTTAATAACAGAAATCGGTTATTTAAGACCCGGAGGGCTTATACCCAGCGAGACACTCCTTGCCGGGGAGGTAGGCTTTATCTGTGGAAGTATTAAAAATGTTAAGGATTGTCGTGTCGGTGATACTATAACTATTGCATTAAATCCGGCTAAAGAGCCATTGCCGGGTTATAAAAAGGCTGTTCCGATGGTGTTTTGCGGCATATATCCCGCCGACGGCTCCAAATATGGTGACCTTAGAGATTCTCTTGAAAAGCTTCAGCTAAATGATGCGTCATTAATGTTTGAACCTGAGACTTCTAAAGCATTAGGCTTTGGTTTCCGATGTGGGTTCCTTGGATTGCTACACATGGAGATAATCCAGGAGCGGCTGGAACGTGAATATAATCTTGATATTATAACCACAGCACCAAGCGTAATCTATAAAATAACAAAAACGAATGGTGAAATAATCGAACTTGATAACCCCACAAATATGCCCGATACAACACTAATCGAGAGTATGGAAGAGCCCATAGTGAATGTTACCATAATGACGCCTACTGAATATGTAGGTAATATAATGGAGCTTTGTCAGGAGCGGAGAGGGATATATCTGGGTATGGAATATATGGAAGAAACCAGAGCCATGTTGAAATACGAAATGCCGCTTAATGAAATAATATATGATTTCTTTGATGCATTGAAATCCCGTACCAAAGGGTATGCATCTTTAGATTATGAACTAAAAGGGTATAAGGAATCTGACCTAGTTAAGATGGATATAAAGATGAACAATGAGGTAGTTGATGCACTTTCATTCATTATTCACGCCGAAAAGGCATATTCAAGAGGAAGAAGAATGGCTGAGAAATTAAAGGACACTATTCCGAGGCAAATGTTTGAGATTCCGATACAAGCCTGTATAGGAAACAAAATAATAGCAAGGGAAACGGTTAAAGCCTTTAGAAAGGACGTTCTTGCTAAATGCTACGGGGGAGATATATCCCGAAAGAGAAAGCTGCTTGAAAAGCAGAAGGAAGGCAAAAAGCGTATGCGTCAAGTCGGAAGTGTTGAGGTGCCGCAAGAGGCATTTATGAGCGTTCTAAAGCTGGATACGTAAAAATGTGGTGAGTCAGAGAGTGGGTGCAAAAATCTCATTTCGAACGCCTCTAAGCGGCGTGGCTGCTGCGATTTAAAGCGGAGCATGGATTTAAGTAGCGGGCGCGACTAGAAACAGGATGTTGGCATGGAGCGCTAAATCGCAGCAGGCCACAGCCGCTACATTTGTGGTACGAGGTACCTATCCCCATGTCCATGATAGGAACCTCTGCTGATTTCGAAAGGCTTAATACATGGATCAAAAGCAAACCGGTTTATATATTCATATCCCATTCTGCAAGCAGAAGTGCTTTTATTGCGATTTT
>CAYMLJ010000039.1:0-13605 GCA_964391395.1 uncultured Ruminiclostridium sp.
TTTCTTGTCTATGTTACAGGCGAAATAGCAAGGTGCCGTCGTCCCCCTGCAAAATACGCTTATTTATAATCTTAAACTCAAAGGTTTCACCTTCAATATATATGTACAAATCATAGCCGTCAACTTCATATGTATAGCTTCCCTGCACCCCTTGGTCATTTTCTACTTCCACTGTCCCATCAGGTCTAAAAAAGAAGTTCGCCGAATCATAGTCCGCATCCATAAAGTAGAAGTTGTTTATTACTAATTCTTGACCTTCACTGTCATCAATGGCATATATGTTTCCGCTGTCGTCAACAAGTGTACATAAATCCTGAATCTCGAACCACTCCATTGGAGCTACATCATCACTGCCTTTTATCAAGGTAATGGTATTACCGCCAATATCACATTTACACCATGTATTTATTGCATCACTGTTGATGTAGACTCCTTCATCGGCAAATTTCAGGCTCAATGGGTCATCTCCGTCAATCTGGTGGTAGTACAAGCCGTCCTTATCCATAAGGATAAACGGTATTTGAGTAGATACTCCGTCATCATTGTCGTCGGTGTTGTCAGTACTATCGTCCTCGTCATCAGGCTCATGGTTATCCGAAGCATTATATTCTCCGTCAGAAGCATAGATACCATCATCTTCCTCTGATCCATTCAGATAGACCTTCACACTGTAATGCTCCTTCTCGTCGTTCCAAAACACACTAAAGCAGGATATATCTGCGCTGTCTCCGTGGGGATTAAACTCACCAATTTCAAATGCGGAACTAAATTCCTCACCATCCTCAGTTATGGCCAGTACTGACCAAGTACCCTTTTTGGCTTGTTTTTGAGGAACAGAAAAAGTAATAGCCCGCGCTTCATTAGGAGCCAGAGGACTGTCTAGAAGCTCGATTGGGCTATCCAAGGAATTATCATCCACATCCATGGTAATTGATAAAACATCGACATCGGTTTCATTGGCAACCAGCATATTCTTGCTTAAATTTACTCTTGATTCTCCACAGCCATATAACATTGTGAGCAACATACATATGCATGATAATACCGCAATTTTTTTTAAACTTGATACTTTTCTCATTCTTTACTCCTCCAACATTTTTATAATATCATCCACCGTCAGGCTTGCGCCGTTTGACCAATAGATACGTTCACCGTCTGTTTTTGGGCGGGAAAGATTTTTAATTTCCGCAAACAACGGATCACCATGTCTGGCAGCGAGCTCTAAAATTGCTATACTGCCATTTTCCAGTTCTACTGCGATGCAGTCCGATTGATCATCCAGAGCCTCTACCTTTTTAATTTTCCCCACCATATTTATGTCCTCCTAGCCATCTCCATAATCTCGTGTAGGAACAGCCTGGGGCCATCCTTCCAGTACACACTGCCACCATCGGTTTTTGGACGACTCAGTTCTCCATTCTGATACAGGCTTAAGAAAGCCGGATCGTCCTGTTTTTCTTTCAGAGAAAGCAGCAGAATCTGTCCATTGTCCAAATGGATATCAAGCATTGTGCCAAACATTTCTTCTTCGGTATCGGCACAGGTCGCTACATAACTGATCTTCGACATAAAAAACTCCTTATCTGATTCTTGCCGGAAGACCTGCAATTGTTTCATAGATACTTTCCCTATCCAAAACTACTTTTTCCCAAAAAGCATTACGGCGCTTCCGACAAACTTAGAATATCAGGTATTTTTTTCTTTTAGTTCAGGATTACAAAATTGTAATTCAAAATTTTTTGAGGTAAAATAATGATACTGTAAAAAACGGAAGGGATGGTAAAATCCATGAAACAAGCACATATCCTGATGATAGAGGATGAACAGAGGGTTTCAAGCCTTAACAGGGAATATCTGGAGGGGTTGGGCTATGGTGTTTCTGTAGCCGAAACACTTTCCCGTGCAAGGTTCCTTCTGGAGGATTGCACGCCGGATTTGATTCTTCTGGACGTAATGCTGCCTGACGGCCTTGGATTTGATTTTTGTGCTGAGCTACGGCAAAAGACAAATGCGCCCATCATCTTCCTTACCAGCAGGGATGAGAATGAGAGCATTATAAAAGGGCTCATGCATGGCGGGGACGATTACATCACAAAGCCATATGATCTTTCAATATTGGGAGCACGGATAGCCACCCAGCTTAGGCGAAAAGGAATTGAATTTGCGGGACGCATTGAGTTGCCTCCGCTTTCCATTGATGTTTTATCAGGGATTGTTGTTCTGGAAGACAGACAGATTTCACTGCCCCCCAAGGAGCTTCAGCTTCTTTGCTGCCTTGCGCTGTCAGCCGGGCGAAGAGTCAGCGGTGAAGAGCTTTATCGCCGCACATGGGGCACCAAAGACGGGGACTGGAAAGGAATCGTCTCGGTTAACATTTCAAGGCTTCGAAAGCACCTGGCGCTTGATGACGGCAGCGTTTTTGAGATAACCTGCAGCAAGCAAATGGAGTATGTTCTTCGCAAAGTGCGTTTTTCATAAAGATAATTGTTTTACTGAGGCAAGGTAAATGTGACTATTGTACCTCTGTTCAAAGCACTTTCCACACCGATGGCGCCTCCATGCTCCTCCACGAGGTATTTGCAAATAAAAAGCCCCAGTCCGGTTCCGGTTTTGCCGCTCCCCGGTTGAAAGCGTGTAAACAAATTCTTCATCTCATCTTTAGGAATACCTTTTCCTGTATCGGATATCGATATTTCAATAAAGTTTTCCGCTTTTCCGGCTGAAATGGTTATTATCCCCTGTCTAGTATGTTTAAGAGCATTAGCAATTAAATTTACTATCACCTGTGTGATGCGTGCCGGATCAACATTTACCTTTGGTAAGTCAAGGCCTACATCGATTTCCAAACGATTCCCAGACTTGTTCAGTATGTGAAAATGGGTTTCCACCGCCTGATAAATCAACTCGTCAATGTGGCAATAACGCTTTTCAAGAAGTATGTTGTTTTCTTCAATCCGGGCCATATCCAGCATTTGCCCTACCAGTAAAGCCAGACGGTCTGCTTCGGAGGAAATGATTCGGGCTTTGTCCCGTGCCGATGCGTATTCCGGATCAGAAAGCTGCGCTCCTATAAGCTGGGCATGGCCGGATACTACGGTCAGCGGCGTTTTTAGTTCATGGGAAACATTGCCTAAAAATTCTGTTTTAAGTTGATTTAAGCTTTTCAGGATGGTTTTTTCTGCTTCCAATTTTTGCTCCGCTTCTTTTACCTCTCCCAACACCCGATTATTCATCTGAAACAGCGATATCGTCTGTGCCAGCATGAATATTAGCATTGCTGCCGAAGAGACGGGTGCATTAACCTTTGTGTCGCCAAAAATATCGCTGTACATCACAATATCGGAAAGAGCCGCAAAGTAAAAGACTGCTATTCCGAACATTGCCGTCCCCTGTTCGGTTGTAGGGCTGCGCATTTTCCAGAATAGAACTCCTATTCCCGGTACTATGCATAAGACAAGCAGAATTTGATAATATTTCAATACCGAGGTATAAAAAAGAGAATCACCAAGAAGCACGATTATCCCATAAACTAAAGAGCTTAGAATAGCCGTATATAGAACTGTAGGAATAAATTTCCCTGTAGCATACTGCCTGAGATACAACGAAAGAAAAATGGTCAACAGCACCATACTTAAATATTCCAACATAAATGATATGTTTCCTGATATTGGAAAATAAACCCAAGCCTGACTTTGCAGGCACTCCCGCACCGCCATGACAATGCAAGCAAGAGCAAAATACAAGGTCGCCTTCGTGTGTGAGAGCATCAGGTAAACGCCCAAAAGCAGTACTGCTGCACACAATAGCACACCCATATTTGCTATTCCTATTATCTGGCTGTTGAAGAACGGGTTGGAAAATGTTTTACTACTACTAAGGTTCAACTCCGCAAGGGATGCCCCGCGCTTGGCGTGGTAAAATTGCGCGCTGTTGAGAAGAATATCTATTTTACCGTTTACCTCAGCTCCATAAAAGAAGATATTGTTTTCCCATACCTCTGTATCTTTTTTGTTAGTGCCGTTTTTCCCGGTCTGTGCGGCAAGCGTACCATTTACATAGACAGCCATTGCATGGCGACCGGAGAGTGTAAAGGTAAAGGCATATACGCCGCTTCCTTCAGGAACCTTCAGAACAAACCTCTGGGAGAGGTAATCAGCTCTTATTTCTTCGAAACGGTCTATACTTTCAGGCACAGAAGTGTTAACACTTTCAGGTGTCAAGTATGTATTAGGATAATATACCTTTCCGGGAACCAGCTTGATGACTGTTTCTTCTGAATTGTTTATACTCGTTAAATCATAGATACCATTTTTTTCGGTGACAATAAGGCTTTGGGTTGTCTCCCCTGTAAACAATGGTTGACTGACCAGTACCGTCAATGCCGCCATTGTGAGAAATGCCACTAACACTATGGACAGCAACTTGTGGCTAAATATAATCTTTTTTATATGCAGCACACCCTTCATAACTGGTCATTTCAACTCTTTCTTTCAATTATATTTCTTAGCTCTAAATACTTCAAGTAAAGAAGTATAATATTCTTTTGACCACACTCAGGATGACTGCATTGACTCATAATAATGAATTGCGGGCGGGGCAGAGCCCCGCTTACCATAGATATTTACCGGTCAATTTTATACCGTTTATTCTTATTGCGGCTTTTTATTCTGAATTTATTAATTCTTATCCCCAGAAAAATGGATCTGAGCCGGGCCTTATTAGAAATTTTATGCTTAATATAAGGAGAATCCAGTTCTTCTACTATAAACCTAGCAATATTATTTGCAGCATTTGGCAGTGTTTTGACATATTCATTCTCAGCTATATTTTCTTTATATTGCTCTAGAATATTAGTATTTAAAACCTCATTGATTATCGCCCAAAATTCATTTTTGTTTTTAGCAAACCAGCCCATTTTATTATCAACACAAAAATCGATATTACCTTTTTCATGAAGAGCAGCACAGTGCGTAAAAATTGTCGGAACCTTTTTAACAAGTACTTCAAAGGTTGTGGAGGCTCCCCCCTTTGCTATAGCAATATCGGAAGCCTCAAGAAGCTCATGCATATTATCTACAAAACCTAAAATGGCTAAGGGTGTTTCGGAATTAATATTAGATTTTAGTTCATTTAAATCATTAAACAAAGCGTTGTTTTTCCCACAAATAGCAATAATATTAAAGGGGAAATTGCTATGATACAATTCTTTAATATACTCCGCCGTATCACCTATTCCCTGACCTCCCGATGTTGCCAAAAGCGTCTTTCGTGAAGGATCCAAACCAAGCTCGATAAGTATCTCTTCCCTTTTCCTCGTCAGCTTTTCGAAGAATTTTTTATTAAGGGGAAACGACATAACTTTTACCTTGTTTTGTGGTTCTCCCTGTTTAACTAAAAATTCTTTAGCTTCCTTGGTGGATACGATAACAGCCTCAATTCTGGGGTTTACCCATAGATTGTGACCTCTTACAGGATCGGTCATATAGCTGAATACCTTATATGATAAACGGTATCTGTCTCTTGCAAACAGAGCTACAGAGCTGCAAAAAAAATGTGTTGAAAACACAATATCAGGCTTGTAGTTAAAAATATACTTCATTCCTTTATGGACAAATTGTTGAAAAAACAACCTCATTACAGTATTTGAACGTGTAAGGTGGTTAAAAGAATCCAGAAGTACATTCAAGTTTGTTGTAATCTCTGGCCGAGCCAACGCCCAATCCCAAAAACCTTTTATTATTTTATCGTCCCAATTAGCACCTGCTTCTTTAGCAAAATCAATTACATCAATCTGATACATGCCGGGATACAACTCTTCTAAAGCGTCTTTGATAGCAAGGGCAGGCATTCTGTGCCCGCCGCCTGCTTCAACCATTGGTATTAAAATTTTTTTCAATAAATCAGCTCCAAAATTATGCTATTCTCTATTTTCGTTAAAGATGATATTCACTGTCTTCATAGGTGAAACTGTAGAAATTGCATGTTTGTACACTAGTTGCTGCTTTCCTTCGCTGTCAAGAACCACGGTAAAATTATCAAATCCTTTGACCATACCCCTTAGCTGAAAACCATTTGTAAGATAAACAGTCACGGGTACGTGTTCTTTTCTTACCTGATTCAGAAAAACATCTTGGAGATTAATATTTTTATTCATCTCTTTCTCCTCCTATTTAGCACAAATAATATAAACTAAATTCATTACCTCGACCCTAATTTTACTAAATTACTGTTCATTATTCAAGGTATCGGCCAATAATTTTAAAATTGCCCAAGTATTAGCATTACTGTATTCTACCCACTCCAAACTTTCTGTCTTGTTAAACCAAGTCATTTGACGCTTAGCATAATGTCGGGTTCCTGCCTTAATACTGTCTATTGCCTCACTTAAAGCATATTTACCCTCTATTGCACCGATTATCTCTTTATATCCTATTCCCTGCAAGGATACAAGTTTTGGAGAATATCCGCAGCCCAGCAATTCCTCAACCTCTTCATAAAGCCCCTTTTCAATCATTATATCTACTCTTTTGTCAATTCGCTGATATAATCTTTCGCGTTCGACTTGCAGCCCGTACACAATAAATTCATATAACGGAGGGATGCTTCTTGAAGCTTCCTTGTGCTCTGAAATAGGTGTTCCTGTAGTTTTATAGACCTCCAATGCCCTTATAATCCTCTTAATATTATTGGGGTGGATTGATTCCGCACTTTTGGGGTCTACTTTTTTTAGACGCTCGTACAATGTTTGTGTGCCTTGCTCTTCAGATATCCGCTTCAGCTTTTCACGATATTCCCAATCTGCAATAGTTTCCGAAAAAGTTATATTATATACTAATGAGTTGATATATAGACCTGTTCCGCCGACAACTATGGGTATTTTACCCCTTTTTATAATATCTTCAATACAGGCCAACGCATCTTCTTTAAATTGGGCAACGCTATACTCCTCATCAGGATTGACTAAATCAATTAGATGATGAGGTATTCCTCGCCTTTCTTCCGTTGTTGGCTTGGCCGTTCCTATATTCATTCCTCGGTAAATCTGCATAGAGTCGGCAGATATTATTTCTCCATTTACCGCTAATGCCAGTTCGACAGCCAAATCTGTTTTTCCTGAGGCTGTCGGCCCGGCAATAACCATTACTTTATCCATAAAAACCTTTCTATAAATCTATATAAATCTTGATTTGCCGTACTATGGTGTCATTCTGAATGTAGCAAAGCGAAATGAAGAATCTTTGGTTAATTTACAAGATCCTTCGCTGCGCTCAGGATGACAAATGTCAGCTCCTGCTGAATGTTGCTACACTATCCTTTTGAACCTCTTTTCAAACTCTTTCTTCTCCATTGTTAATATTACCGGTCTTCCGTGAACGCAAGTATATGGGTTTTCCAAAGCACATAAACTTTCTACTAAACCATGGATTTCTTCCTTGGAAAGAGTTCGGTTTGCTTTTAATGCGCCTTTGCATGAAATCATATAAATTGCCTCATCACTAATATCACTTTGGGTTGATCCGGTTTGTATCCAACGATCCAATATTTCATTGAAGTCATTAATACTAAAGCTGCTGTCGTAAAAGTCGGGTATGCTCCTTATAATAATTGTATTCGAGCCAAATGCTTCTATATCAAAACCTAAGCTTTGAAAGGCAGATTGTTTTTCCATGATAAAGTCATACTCATTTGCAGTAAGTTTTATAATAATCGGCTCAAGAATGATCTGAGAGAAGCATTCGTTATTTGCACGTCTTAGCTTAATTGTCTCATATCTGATTCTCTCGTGTGCTGCATGCTGATCTATTATATACAGATTGTTACCACCCTGTAAAAGTATATACGTATTAAATGCTTGCCCAACGATTGATGCGTTTAACAATTCCTCAAGCGATGCGTTTTCGGTTGTCTGTCTTGTTTCATCAAAAGGCTCGGTTTCTTGAGCCGCTATGCTTTCTTCAACTATCTCTCTTACCAAACATTTTTCAGGTGTCTTTTCGTACTTTTGCTCTGTTTCATCCGGTAAGTTTTCATCTTTCATGTAAATGTTTTTTTGGGGCAAACTATCAAATAAGGTAGATTTCTTTGGTAAGGATGTGTTGGCTACAGGCGGCATTTTTTTGTGAATATCAAATACACTTGGCTGAATACTTGCCGGTGCACTATACTTCGCCCCTGATTCATCAGTATTAGGCTCAAATCCCCTTATTTCTGATTCTCCCAGCAGCGTACCTTTAACACCGTGGTATACAGTACTGTAAACCGAGCTCTCATTGGCAAAACGCACCTCCAGCTTTTGAGGATGTACGTTAACATCATAACTTTCAGTTGGGCATTTCAAAAGAAGTACACAAAAGGGGAATTTATTTTGCATGAGCATGGTCTTGTAAGCATCCTCAAGGGATCTTGTTATAACCTTACTCTTAATATATCTTCCGTTAAGAAATATCGATTGATTATTTCTATTTCCTCTGGCGATTTCAGGCTTTCCTATAAAACCTTCAAGTAAGAAGCCTTCAGTTTCATATTTTACGGGAATTACAGATTTCGCGATATCCTTCCCGAAAACACTATATATGACACTTAATAAATCATGATTTCCCGGTGTATGTAATTGGGTTTGATTGTTTTGAATAAATCTAAATGATATCCCCGGGTTAGCAAGGGCAAGACGTTGTATTATGTCGGAAATATATCCTGCCTCGGTAGTATCCTTTTTAAGAAATTTATATCGTGCCGGGGTATTGTAAAAAAGGTTTCTTACAATAAAACTTGTACCCTTTGGGCTCCCTGCCTGGTTAACCGCCGTAACCCGTCCGCCTTCCATTTTAAGTGTTGTTCCGGTTGAGGCCTCCTCTGTTTTTGATGTTACTTCAAGCTGGGATACCGAGGCTATAGAGGCAAGTGCCTCACCGCGAAAGCCCATAGTCGAAAGACCGTCTAAATCTTCAATACTTCTTATTTTACTGGTTGCATGACGTTCAAAAGCGAATTCCAAATCGTCCTTCTCTATACCATTACCGTTATCGGTAACACGAATATATGATATACCGCCGTTTCTGATTTCTACGGTAATCTGAGCAGCTCCGGCATCAATGGAGTTCTCCACCATTTCCTTGACAACAGAGGCCGGTCTTTCGATAACCTCACCCGCCGCAATTTGATTGGATGTTTTTTCATCTAATATAACGATTTTACTCATATAATTCTCCCTGGATTAATGATTAAGGTGCCTGTTGATTAAGTCAAATGCGCCGCAGTAGCTGATATTTGTCATCCTGAACACAGTGAAGGATCTTAAAGTCGCATGGAAGATTCTTCATTCCACTTCGTTCCATTCAGAATGACATTTACTTCAACTTCTGCTGCAGGCTGTAAAGCTTGTTCAGCGCATCTAACGGAGTCAATAATGATGCATCTGCCATTCTGAGCTCATCTAAAACATCTCTCTCTGCCTTTGAAAGTGTACTTGATGCAAACAGGTCAAGCTGGCCGTCAACAGGCTTTTGTCTGCGCCTTTTTGAGGCTTGATTTATATCGGCCTCATCTAACTCCTCCAAAATCATTTTAGCACGCTCAATAACATTGGCCGGAATCCCGGCAAGGCCTGCCACCTCAACACCGTAACTTTTGTCAGCTCCACCTCGTGTTATCTTTCTTAAGAAGATAATATCGTTTCCTTTTTTACGTACCGAAACACAATAGTTCTTTATTCCATGAAGCTTTTCCTCAAGCTCGGTAAGCTCATGATAATGTGTGGCAAAAAGAGTTCTGCATCCAAGCTTTCCTTTATCGTTTATATATTCTATAACAGCCCATGCTATGCTGAGACCGTCATACGTACTGGTTCCGCGCCCTATCTCATCTAAGATCAAAAGGCTTTTAGGTGTGGCATTCTCTAAGATATTGGCTACCTCTGTCATTTCAACCATGAAGGTACTCTGTCCCGAAGCCAAATCGTCGGATGCCCCTATTCTGGTAAAAATTCTATCCACTAAGCCTATCTTAGCATATTCTGCCGGAACGAAGCATCCAGCTTGTGCCATGAGTGTAATCAGTGCAACCTGTCTCATATATGTGGATTTACCCGCCATATTCGGGCCTGTTATTATGCCGATCCTGTTCTCATCATTATCAAGCCAGGTGTCATTGGGCACAAACTGAGCATCATCAAGAACCTTCTCTACAACCGGATGGCGGCCGTTTTTTATCTCAATAGTTCCGCCCTCATAGACAACCGGGCGTACATATTTGTTGCGGTCTGCAACATCAGCATAAGAGCAAAGAGCATCAAGTACAGATATACAATCCGCCGAGTTCTTAAGCCTTTTAACATGCTGAGAAACTGTATCTCTTATCTGACAAAAAAGATCATATTCCAATTGTACAACCTTTGACTCTGCTCCTAGAATTTTGTCCTCCAAGCTTTTAAGCTTGTCCATGGTATATCGTTCACAATTGACCAATGTTTGTTTTCTTACATAATCGTCGGGAGCAAGCCCAATATTTGCTTTGGTTATCTCAATAAAATAGCCAAAATTATCGTTATAGCGTATTTTTAAGCTTCTGATTCCTGTTCTTTCCCGCTCCTCAGCCTCAAGTTCGGAAATCCATGCCTTTCCCTCTGTAGAGGCATGCCTATATTCATCAACTCTTTTGTCATAGCCTTCCTTTATGATGCCGCCTTCCTTAACAGACAAGGGCGCTTCTTCGTTTATTGAAGCATCAATGAGAGCATATACATCCTCCAAAAGATCAAGCCTCTCATATAGCTGCCTGTTATAATCGGCCTTAAGATCTTGTATTAGCTCTTTTATGTATGGCAGTTTTGATAAGGAGGAGTTAATTGCTAAAAGGTCTCTGGCATTTATGGTCCCGAAAACCAATTTTGATGTCAGTCTTTCTATGTCATAGACACCTCTTAAAAGCTCCATGAGCTCGCTTCTTACCATAAAGCCTTCATTAAGCTCAGAAACTGCATCTAGTCTAAGATTTATCTCATCAACATCTAATAATGGCTGCTCAATCCATTGTCTAAGCTTTCTGCCGCCCATTGACGTAGAGGTTTTGTCCAATACCCATAAGAGAGAACCTTTTTTCTTGGAATCCCTCATCGTTTCAGTAATTTCAAGGCTCCTTCTTGAGGCGCTGTCGAGCATCATATATTGCTCTATTTTATATATTTTGACCTTTTCAATATGCTTCAAATCAACCTTTTGTGTTGATTCGAGATAGGATATCAACGTCCCAGAGGCGCATTGAGCCAGTTCAAGATCTTTGAACGGGTTCTCATTGAAAATTTCATTTAACTTATCTTGGCTATTTTTCAGTGTAAATAGTTCCCCTTCAATTATAGAAGGGTCTGTTTTCAGGTATTCTCTAAAGTATGCCTTGTATTCCGGCCTTGTTGTAAGCTCCTCATTCGCAATTATTTCCGAGGGTTTGTATCTTGAGATTTCGTCTATGAGCTTTCTCATAGAGCTCCCCCAGGTAATCTGTGTCGAGTAAAACTCCCCAGTGGATACATCCACAACAGCGATTCCAAAGTAAATTTGTTGGCAATATACCGCCATTAAATAATTGTTTTTCTTTTCTTCCAGCATAGTAGGATCTATAACGGTACCCGGTGTAATTACCCTCGATACATCCCTTTTTACAATCCCCTTTGCTATGGCAGGGTCTTCCATTTGATCGCAAATTGCTACCTTATAGCCCTTTGAAACAAGGCGGGATATGTAGGTGTGGGCAGCATGGTACGGAACTCCGCACATGGGCGCCCGCTCCTCTAAACCGCAGTCTCTTCCAGTCAAAGTTATTTCAAGCTCCCTTGACGCTAGCTCGGCATCGGAAAAGAACATCTCATAAAAGTCTCCCAGTCTAAAAAACAGAATACAGTCCTTATACCGTTCTTTTATATCCATATACTGCTGCATCATAGGAGTTAGTTTAGCCAAGCTCTTTTCCTCCCCTGCCTTCGAGCCAGAAAGCTCCGGCACGAATAATTTCTACATCCACTATATCACCTTTATTTACATTATCTGCTTTGAAATTAACCAAACGGTTTTCACGGGTACGTCCGCTAAGCATATCCGGGTTTTGTTTACTGGGCCCGTCAACTAAAACCTCCAATGTTTTTCCTTCGGTTTTTTTAGCCAGCTCGGTGGCAATTTCGGTTTGAAGCTCCAATAGCTTTTTGAACCGTGTACTAATGACCTCGGAAGGAATATCCTGCTCAAGCTTCGCCGCAGGAGTGCCTTTTCTGGGAGAATAAATAAACATATATGCCGCGTCAAAACCTACTTTTTTTACTACATCCAAAGTATCTTCAAAGTCCTCCTCGGTCTCTCCGGGAAAACCAACGATAATATCTGTTGTGAGGGCAATATCAGGAACAGCAGCTTTAATCTTTGATACTAAGGTTAAATAGTTCTCCTTGGTGTATCTTCTGTTCATCTTTTCCAGAATGCGGGTGCTACCTGATTGAAACGGCAAATGCAGATGGTTACATACTTTCTTACAGGTTTTCATAGCTTCAATAAGACTATCGGAAAGATCCTTGGGATGAGAGGTCATAAACCTTACTCTCTCAATTCCTTCAATATCTTCAATAGCATGAAGGAGCCTTGCAAATAGATCTTTTTCGCCAAGATCATTGCCATAAGAATTAACATTCTGCCCCAACAGGGTAATTTCCTTGCAACCATCCTTTGCAAGAGCTTCGATTTCTGCCAAAATATCGTTAATATCCCGGCTTCGCTCCCTACCCCTTACATAGGGTACAATACAATAGGAACAGAAATTATTGCAGCCAAGAATAATGTTGACCCACGCCTTATGCTTTTCAGTACGCTTTATGGGCAGCTCCTCAACAATCCTATCTTCCTTTTCCCAAACCTCAAAAATACGCTTCTTTTTATTCATATAACGATATAGAAGCTCGGGGAAGGTGTGAATATTATGAGTTCCGAATACAATTTTTACATTGTGATATGATTTTTTAATTTTTTCAACCACATGAGGCTGCTGCATCATACATCCACAGGCAATAATAAATGCACCGTTTTGTTCGCACTCTCCAGAAAGGGCGCCTATATGCCCGTATATCCGTTCTTCGGCATTCTCCCTGACACAGCAGGTCACAAATATAATAATATCTGCAGGACTCTCTTTAGAAACCTCTTCAAATCCCATATCGGTGAGCATTCCGGCAATAGTCTGGGAATCACGCTCATTCATTTGGCATCCAAATATATCCATTTTAAACTTTTTTGTTTTTCCTGTTTCCAGAGTATAAGCTGTGTTTTGATTTCTTATCTGTTCAACCCAGTCAGAAAACTCAGGAGCGTTTTCCACGCCCATTCCTCCCTGTGATTTTTTGACGCCAAGTCTGTATCCTATATTGTTTTTCTTTATATCCAAGTTTATAACCCTTTCTATACTGTCAGTTTCAAATGTCTTTATTAAGCTTAGCTTCTTAAAGCCGTATGAATATCATAACAAAAATGCGATAAAAATTAAAGCCGGATTGTGAAACGTCATATAGGAAATATTGTCGCCGCAGTAGCTTGCTGCCAATCAGCCTTCGCTATCGCTTGTCTTCTTGGGCAA
>CAYMLJ010000040.1:0-13229 GCA_964391395.1 uncultured Ruminiclostridium sp.
ATATTATACCATAAGCTCAAGCATAACAATTTATTAATATGTGCTGTAATAGATGGTATTACTTGCCAAACAGTCCGACCTGCTTAATGGTTAAATGCTCTCAGGGTCAGTTCAAAATCGTAGTTAAATGCCGTCAATCAAACTTCGCCAATGGTTGTTATTATTATATCACAGTTTATTTGGCTTTGCTATTTATTCTCAAATTCACTCCATAAGCAGAATGAGCAAATAATACATGAAGCTTTCTATTTTCCCAAAAGCCACAGGCCCGCTAACGCCACAAGCACGCCGCCCACGTCTATCATGATGTGTTTTAGATATGTTCCTTTCTCCCAGCGGCGGGGGCTGCCGTTAAAAGTCATTGTCCCGAGGCCCAATATGATTAAGATGTATCCGAGTATTTTCATGATGTTTCCTCCTGATATTTTTGGCTTTGTTCCTTCTCAATCGGTGTCAATGCAATCTTCAAACCGGCAATTCGTCTACTTGTACTGTTCTTTGATTTTCAAAATGTCCGGTAAAATCGCAAAAAAAGAATCAATAAGTAAAGGATCAAATTGGACTCCACTTTGGCTCTTCAATTCCTCTAGAACTTTCTCTAATGGCCAAGCCTTTTTATATGGTCTTTCGGAAAGTAGCGCATCAAAAACATCGCATATTGCGGTTATTCTTCCGGATATAGGTATTTCATCACCTGCAAGCCCATTAGGGTATCCGCTGCCATCCCATTTTTCATGATGTGTTAAGGCAATCTGTTCTGCAAGCTGTATTACATCATATGGACTATCTGCAAGAATTTGAGAGCCTTTTATAGTATGAATCTTTATTTTCTCCCACTCCTCCGGTGTCAGCCTACCCTGCTTCAACAATATTTCATCAGGTATTGCAATTTTCCCAATATCATGCATCATTGCTGCATGTTCAATCAAATCACAAAATTTATTGGATTGTCCCGCCTCTTTAGCCAGCGCTGAGCAGTACTGTCCGATTCTTTTAATATGTGAGCCTGTATCATTATCACGGAATTCAGCCGCTCTCAAAAGGCGCTGAAGTAAATCAAACTGTAAGTCCCTAAGCTCACTTGTCCTTTGGTGAACCTTTTCCTCCAGAACATGATTCTGCATATTTGCCTGATTATGTAGTACGCGAATTTCAAGCATATTTTTTATTCGCATTAATATTTCTGCATGGTCAAAAGGTTTATTGATATAATCCTTAGCTCCCATCTTCAATGCTTTGAGCCTATCTTCCTTGTCGCTTTGCGATGTAATTATCATAACTGACAAATAATCCTCTTGCTTTAAGGAATTCAAATCTTCAAGTATCTTAAACCCGTCTAAATGAGGCATTTCCAAGTCAAGAAGGATCAGATCCGGGCGAAAGTGCTTATATATATCTATAACTTCCCTGGAATCAGTTGTAGTCACAATATTTGCATAACCGGAAAAGGCAAGGATTTTCTTCAGCAGAATCACATTCGATGGATTATCATCCACAATTAAAATCTTTGCCTGCAGTTCTTTTTCCTTCAAATCAAATTCAACAAGAGACATTTCACCCCTCCTAACCTATAGATGCGTTTTTTGATATTGAAAAATAAAATCACGTCTATTGTTTGGAAATGATTAACACTTTTAAATCAAATTTATCATACAAGCAATATTATATCAATGAAATCAAAATTGAATAATTAATGCTTACATAGTAAAATGATTAGTGTAATATCCAAATATTATATTTTTGAGGAAATATGAGTGAGTTAAAAGCCGAAAATACCGGCAATAATAACTTAATAGAAGAATACATAATAAACTTCGTCAGAATTTCACAGCTTCCCGAAGAAGATGTCAGAGAAATATTTGACGTATATATTGATCGTTTGTATGTTTTACTTGAGAATATGTGTTGTTCATTTTCAAAAAATGATTTTAGCAATTTAAAAAATCATGCTCATGAATTGAAAGGAGCATCTTCAAATATCTTCATAACACCTATCTATGAATTGACGGCAAAGCTTGAAAAAGCGGCTATTAAGAAAGATAAGAGTTTGTGTGGTAATTTGATAAATAAAATATATAATATCTTACAAATACCATCAAAACTGATTTGTTCTGATGATTCCGTAATGTCTGACTGCGTCTTATCTTCAAATTGCTTTCAAAATGATGAAAGTGGTTGGTATTCGGCAATCGTAAACAGTATTCCAGAAATAATTGCAATTTACAAAGATGAAAGACTTCTTTTTGTGAACGATTCAGCCGTGGAAATACTCGGATATACCAAAGAGGAGTTAATCGGAAACAAATTCTCTTTACTTATTTCTGAGGACTCAAAGGAGATTTACTACGAGCATATCCGGAAGAGTTCCGATAACATTCCAGTCAAAAGCTTTGAGATCAATATTATAAAAAAGGATGGGAGTATATTCACATCAGAAGTTCGCAGCAGGGGTATAAATTATAAAGGTTTAGAAGCTACACTGATTACAATTCTTGACATTACCGAGAGAAAGCAATTCGAGAATAAGATGTCGGAACAGACAGCACTCTTTAAGGGCTTACTTGACTCCATACCTGAAATAGTTTTTTTCAAGGACAAAAACGGGATATTCCTGGGCTGTAACAATCTGCATGCTAAGATGGTCGGAAGATCAAGTGACGAATTAATAGGGCTTTCAGACTATGATATTCACGAAAAGGAAGCTGCCGATTTTTACAGAGAACACGACAGAAAGGTAATCGAGGAAGGTGCTCCGAATTTTAATGAAGAATGGATGCCATTTGCAGATGGAAGGACAGTTTTACTGGAAACACTCAAAGCACCTCTATATAATACAAAACGTGAAATTATCGGTATGATTGGCGTCTGCAGGGATATTACCGAGCGTAAGCAGATGGAGACTGCCCTTCTGAAAGCCAAGGAGGATGCCGAAGCTGCTAATATAATGAAAAGCCAGTTCCTTGCGAACATGTCGCATGAAATAAGAACACCGATGAACGGAATACTTGGATTTCTTGATTTGTTGGAACTTACAGAACTTACATCTGAACAGTCTGATTATCTGAAAGAAGCTAAATCAGCTTCGGAAATGCTTCTTTACATCATAAATGACATATTAGATTTCTCGAAAATTGAAGCTGGAAAACTCGAAATGGAAAACATCAGATTCAACCTGCGCACAGCAATTGAGAACACTGTGATGCTGCTTTTACCGAAAGCACATAATAAAGGCCTCGAGTTGAATACCATGATTAGAACAAATGTACCTGATGAAGTAATGGGCGACCCTGCAAGACTCCGCCAGATATTGATTAATCTTGTTGGTAATGCAGTAAAATTTACCGAGAATGGTGAAGTTCTTGTAGATGTAGAGCTTGAAGAAGAATCAGGCGGAATTGCCAAGCTGCGCTTTAATATAATAGACACCGGCATCGGGATATCGGAAGAAGATACAAAAAAGCTGTTTAATTCCTTTATGCAAGCTGATGCTTCCACTACGAGAAAATATGGTGGTACCGGTCTCGGCCTTGCAATAGCGCGTGAGCTTGTAATGCTTATGGGAGGGGAAATATCTCTTAAAAGTGAACCCGGAAAAGGCTCCGCCTTCAGTTTCTTTGTAAATATGCCTGTCGTCAGCAGTGGCTCATTAGGCGAATATGAGCATTTTAAGCTAAACAACAAATATGTGCTTGTAATTGACGATAACCGTAGCAATAGGTTAATAGTTAAAGCGTATCTGGAGAAGGCAGGTTGCATTGTCTATGAGGCGGAGAGTGCACAAATCGCCATTAAAATAATAAAAGATACGCTTGATGCAGGCATTCTGATTGATGTCTGCCTGGTCGATCTACAAATGCCTGAAATGTCGGGCTTAGAGTTTGCGAGAATACTTAAGAAAGATGAACGCATGGCCGATATCAAACTTTTGTTGCTGACTTCATCAGCACAAAGAGGAGATATCAGCAAAGCTATAGAAATAGGCTTCTATGGATATCTTCCTAAACCGGTCAAACGTGATGAACTGCTTAATTGCATTGCTCTGGTGCTTGGCCTCAAAAAGGACGATACGGGTCCGGGGCAAATTATTACCAAATACTCAACTTATGAGAAGATAACGAGGCTAAATTCAAGACTTCTACTGGTGGAAGACAATGAAATGAACCGGAAACTAATAATAAAAATGCTCAATAAAATTAATATAACGTGCGACATTGCCATAAATGGTGCCGAGGCCCTTGAAGCAGTCAGTTCAAAAAGCTATGACATAGTTTTTATGGACTGCCAGATGCCTGAAATGGATGGATTTGAGAGCACCAGACGCATACGGGAGATGGAAGGCAACAAAAAACATACTTATATCGTTGCAATGACCGCAAATGCCATGGAAGGCGACCGTGAAAAATGTATTGAAGCAGGAATGGATAACTATATAAGTAAGCCAATAGATTTCGACAATATGTTCAAGATAATTGCCGAACATTGCAATTAACAAATCTTATATACTAAACTAAAACTTACTATTGTAAGTCTTTTGCTCTAACCTTTCGATTTAGCTATATCATACCCGCTGACAGCTTTTAATTTATCCCCTAAAAATTATTAACACATTTTATACTGCTACACATAATAAATCGTGTTATAATACTTTGGACACAAAATATACTGCTGGTTTTTATTGGAAATAATTGGAGGAATATAAATGAAACTTGGTATTGTTGGACTTCCCAACGTAGGTAAAAGCACACTATTTAATGCAATAACAAAGGCGGGCGCCGAAAGTGCGAACTACCCGTTTTGTACAATAGATCCTAATGTTGGAATTGTTGCCGTTCCCGATGAGAGACTTAATGTATTGGCCAAGATGTATAACCCCAAAAAAATCACTCCAACGGCTATAGAGTTTCTGGACATTGCAGGTTTGGTGAGGGGTGCCAGTAAAGGAGAAGGTCTGGGAAATAAATTTTTATCACATATTCGCGAGGTTGATGCACTAATCCATGTGGTAAGATGCTTTGATGATAATGATATCGTTCATGTTGAAGGCTCGGTAGATCCTGTCAGAGATATAGAAACAATAAATCTTGAGCTGGTATTTTCGGATATGGAAGCCATCGAAAAACGTATTGATAAAACCAGAAAGCAAATGAAGTCCGGCGATAAAAAGTATCAGGTTGAATTAAACCTACTTGAAAGAATTAAAGAAGCCTTGGATAGCGGGAAGCCTGTAAGATCCATGGAGTTTGAGTCTGATGAGATAGATTATGTTGAGCAGCTGTTTTTATTAACTACAAAGCCAGTTATGTACTGTGCAAATGTCTCCGAGGACGGGATTTCATCCATAGACCAAAATCCATATGTTGCAAAAGTTAGGGAAATAGCCTCCACAGAGCACTCCGAAGTTATTGTCATCTGTGCAAAAATAGAGGAAGAAATCGCCCAACTGGAGGATGACGAAAAGCAATTATTTTTAGATGAGCTGGGATTAAATGAATCCGGGCTTGATAAGCTTATTAAGGCAAGCTATAAACTCTTAGGGCTTATAAGCTACTTAACAGCAGGCGAACCCGAGGTCCGTGCCTGGACAATAGTTAAAGGAACAAAAGCCCCTCAGGCCGCCGGGAAAATACATTCCGACTTCGAGAGAGGCTTTATAAGAGCTGAGATTGTTGCTTATAATGATCTTATTCGTTGTGGGTCTCACACTGCAGCAAAAGAACAGGGTTTAGTCCGCTCCGAAGGCAAGGAATATATCATGCAGGACGGAGATGTAACCCTGTTCAGGTTTAATGTCTGATGTCATCCTATGGTATCTGAACGTAGTGAAGGATCTTGTGCGCTAGCCATAAGATTCTTCATTACGCTCCGTTTCATTCAGAATGACTTCATACAAGCGATGACAATACTGCTGCTTTTGATACGATACCCTTAAGATGATTTTCATCGTCTACAACAGCAATTGGATATTTGGCCGATGCTGCCACAGATAGCAAATCTGAAATGAGGGTATCTTCTGATGTTGTTAAAATGTCTCTTATAACCGCATCTTGCATAGTCATTTCACCAGCTCGCACTTTCATAGCGTCATCAAGAGTGAGTATTCCTATAAGATCTAGTTTGTCACCAACCACATATGCACTGGAAACACTATGGCTTCGCATTTGCTTAAGAGCATTATTTGCGCCATCCTTAGTTCTAATCATACATGACGGTGTTTGCATAATGTGTTTAACAGAGTATATCTGACCTTTATCAGCACTGGTTATAAAATTCTCAACATATTCGTTGATAGGATTAGCGGCCATATTTTCAGGTGTATCCATCTGTATTATTTGCCCATCCTTCATTATAGCTACCATGTCGCCTAATTTAAATGCTTCGTTAATATCGTGAGTAATAAACACAACAGTCTTATTCAGCTTCTTTTGAATTGACAAGAGCTCAAACTGCATATCCTGCCTTACAAGAGGGTCCAGTGCAGAAAACGGTTCATCCATCAAAAGAATATCCGGGTCGTTGGCAAGAGCCCTTGCAATCCCTACACGCTGGCGCATACCACCACTTAATTGAGATATTTTATATTCTTCCCATCCATCCAAGCCAACCATTTTTATAATTTCTCGTGCTTTAGCTTCTCGCTCTGCTTTTTTTGTGCCTCTTACCTCAAGACCATAGGCTACATTTTCCAAAACGTTTCTATGGGACATGAGGCCAAAGCTCTGAAACACCATGGAAACCTTGTATCTTCTAAAATCCAACAGTTCCTTTTTGTCAAAGTTTAAGATGCTTTTCCCCTCATAGAGCACATCACCTGATGTAGGCTTTTGAAGCATATTTAAGCAACGTACTACAGTAGATTTACCCGAACCGGACAAGCCTATAAGAACAAATATCTTTCCTCTCTCAACCTGGAAGGATACATCATTGACAGCTACGGTGACACCTAATTTTTTAGCAACCTCTCCCTTATCGCCGCCATTCTTCATCAGCTCAAAAGCAGGAGTTTTGTTCTTTCCAAAAAGCTTGGAGAGGTTCCTTACTTCTAATACTATATTCTCATTATTCATCAATTGCAGCCTCTCCTTTCTCTATAATTCCCTGAGTTAACCTATCAATGATGATAGCTATTATTACGATTGCTATACCTGCTGAAAAACCTCTTCCGGCTTGGAGTCTGTTTATGCTTGTGATAACTTCTTGCCCAAGACCTGTGACCCCTATCATTGAGGATGTTACCACCATTGATATAGCCATCATTATAGTCTGATTTATGCCCGTCATAATAGTGGGCATTGCCTGAGGAATTTTCACCTTAATCAAAGATTGCCATCTTGTAGAGCCAAAGGCCGTAGCAGCTTCTACTACCTCCCTATCAACCTGACGTATGCCATGACTTGTTAAGCGAATCAAAGGCGGAGCTGCGTATACAGTTGTAGCAATAATTGCAGGCACAGGCCCAAGTCCCAAAAGCATAACTGCAGGTATTAAATATACAAAGGTTGGCATAGTCTGCATAGTATCCAATATAGGCCTAACAATTGAATTAAGTCTTTCGCTAGTGGATACAAGAACTCCGGTAGGAAATCCTATTAAGATGGATATGATAACCGAAGCAATAATTAGGGTAATGGTGATATTCATCATTGACCAAAGTCCCATGGCTCCTATTGATAGCAACAGTAATGAATACAATATGGCCTTACCTATTTTTTTACTCATTCTCCATGTAAGTATAAATACAATGGCTATAAGCAACCACCACGGAATTTTATCAACAACAAACCCAATACCATTAATAAATCCCCGCAAAATCTTTATTACCACATCAAAGAAAGCATCCCACTCTCTTATGAGATAATCTATAAAGCGATCTATGGGATCACTGATATTAAGTTTTATATTTGATGGGAAATTAATAAACCAATCTGGCATAATTCCACCTCTCTTACTGACTAAGCTTGCTTCTTACAAGCTTAGCCTTATCTTCCGGCAACCATTGAGTAAGCAGTTCATCATTCTCTTCTAAAAACCATTTAGCTGCGTCTTCCATAGATGCATCATTATCCTCAATGTAGGCAAGAGCTTCAGCTATAAGAGCACTAGTGGTGCGATACTTGCTTAAAAACTCTGCAAATTCGGGTGCCTTTTCATAAAATTCATTACTTACACAAATAGTAATGTTCATTGAAGGGCATTCGGTTTGGCCTAAAGGATATAGCTCTGGGTCATAAGGAGCATCCTCTAAAATAACCAAATTTAATTTACCTGTAAGCCATGTGGGATCCCAATGGTAGGAAACAATAGCCTCTCCCTTATTATATGCTGCCGCAATTGCAGCAATAGAGGCAGCCTCAGAGCCCGGATCGAAATAGTTGTAGTTTTCATCTAAGCCATAAAATTTATACTTATTACGCATAACCGTATCAATTTCCCATCCCGATATAGCACCATAAATTCGACCTTTAGAATTATCATCGGGATCCTTGAAAACATGACTATAATTTTTTAAGTCCTCTACTGTTTTTAAATCAGGAGCCATAGGCTCAATGCCTCTTTCCGGGTCCCCCTCAATAACATATTTTGGTACATAAAATCCCTGTTTATTATCATCAAAGTTAACTCCCAGCTCTTTGAACTTACCGGCCTTAACATCATCTTGGTAGGTAGGAAGATTGTCTACCCACACTTCCATATAAACATCTACATCTCCGGCTATCATACCGTTATAGGTAATAGGTGTCGTTCCGGGAATATCTTCTCCGGCTATGTTGTAAGCAGCGCCTCCGATGTATGATGCAACTGCATTGTGAAAGCGTATGCTGTCCCACCCTGCATCAGCGAATACTGCTTTTATTTGTTTAGCATTACCTGAAGTGCCACCCGCGCAAGCACCAAATAGCATAGCAATAACCAAACATGATATCAGTAAAATTGATTTTTTTTTCATTATTAACCTCCTGAAAAACAAATTCTATATTATTCTAGCAACCCTCATAATTAGCCCCTAGATTCAAAAAGCAACTTTTACAAGTTGCAAAACCGACATACTTATTCTAGTCTATAAGTTGTCGGTTGTCAAGAAAAACATGTTGACAAATACAATTAATAAAGGTGTGGCTTTTACATAATCACACCTTTTCAACAGTATAAAATAATCTATTTTGTAGATTTATATCATCATTTATTTATGGATTCACAAACATTGTTACCGCATTTACAGCAGATTGATCCCCTATGAATATTATTGTGTCATTTTCAGTAAGAACGGCATATGGTCCGGGTGATAAAATAACTTCTTCTTTACGGCGAATAGCTACAATGGTGGCACCTGTTGCATGCCAAAAATTTAAATCATTAATACTTTTCCCAATAACCGGTGAACCTTCGCTAACATCCACTTCAAAATTTTTAAGTGGATTAGAATGAGACCATTTTACCGAAGATCTCGTTATCATATTGGAAATACTGATTATTTCCTTACTAAGCCTATTTTGATTTTCAACAAGCTTCTTTAGCTGCTGATGAAGAGATTGTGTATTTTCCCTGCCTTTAAAACGATTTATATATTCTTGTGCGTTTTTTCTGGACAGGACAACAGCGCCACTACTTTGCTTTACTTCCACTACATTCATATCTGAGAGCAGCTTTAGAGATCTTCTGATGGTTTCTGGAGAAACCCCATATTCAGATGACATAACAGATCTTCCGTAGATCTTGCTATTCTCCTTAAATTCCCCTCGAGCAATTCTTGATGCAATATCAAGTGCAATCTTCAAATAAATCGGTGTTGCAACCTTTTCACTCAATCAAAACACATCCAAAATAGTATTATTACATACAGTATTATACCATAAAGCTCCTTAAATTACAGTAGTCCCCGCCATCTTGAATGTATGGGGAAAATTGCTATAAAAGACTGAAGATTATGTCGCCTTCTTCAACACTCCAAACTAGCGAGCCATTTTCGGGTATATGGGCGTAAGTATTAACACCATCTGTATCAGTCATAGTAGCGATACCGTCAGAAACAGTATATTCCCCTTCGCTAATGAAGTTATAGTTTCCATCCATACAATCCCATTTTCCATCCCTGTGGAAGGTGAGTAGAAGCATACTGTCATCTTCGCCTTCACAATACCAGCCAATCACGCCCCAATAATCTGAAGCATCGTGGCCGGGCACTTTTCCGGTTGTTTCGCCCTGTGAAACCAAACCGCCGCCTGTAAGGTCAGTATCCGAACCATATTTTTCATCTACATAAAGGTGTATCATAAAATCTCTTTGCCCATCAAAGATCCTGATGGTACCAAAAATATCTGCTTCACCAATGGCCAAAGCCTCGGCAACACCATTTTCATCCACACTTAGAACCTCTGGGGCTGATGAATAAGCCTCGATTTCATAGGGCAATTGTCCAGGGACATACGCGGCTAAGGGCGAAATTGAACCTACGGTAAAAGCAGTTCCCTGAACCAATTCTACCGTTATCAGATATTTTTCGTAATATTCAATCTCGGGAGTTTCCTCTTCCGATTCTATCTCATCATAAAAATCCTCAGCATATTCCACCAAAACGATCGCATCCAACATAGGTTGGGCTGAGCCAAATATTAGCACAGGCTCTATATCGTCATCAACACGATACACAGCACTTAGATCCTTGGCAATAAGAAACCTGGCTAATACCGCTCCGGTGTCATCAAATCTGGCATCCACCGGATAAAACCAGTTATCAATAAGCTCATCAGGATATACAATGGTATAATTGCCTTTATTATGATCTAAACTTGTGGCAGCAGTTGGAAGATGGTCAAGAATTGCCGTAGCTGAAGCCTCAGATACCTCAAGTGACGAATCCACAAACTCATATTCGCCGTCACAAGAGACAGGCATTTCGCCGGTATGGGAAACAGTTACCTTTTTCCCATCCTCTGAGAGAATGAAAACTATTTCAAATGGGTTTTCTGCATCGGGAAGGGTTTTATACCTGCCTGTTCCGTCCTCTTCAACTAGCATGACAAAAGGCAGTACCATTGTGTTTGCCCAATCATCGGATTCTTCGCCTTCCATTAATCTGAACTCAAATAAAACATTATTATTTGATAAGTATTTTAGTTGCAGCACCCCATTATTGTATTGGCTGCTTTTGTCCCTGACAAATGTGCCTGATATGCTTTCCCATGCTTCGGGAGCTATCTGGGACACTTGTTCATTAACCGAAGGAGTGGGCTCATCAATATTTGTTTTATCTTTGGATGTACGGGTTGAGCAACCTGTCATCATTATTATGAGTGCTAATGAAATCACTGATAAGCATTTGTTTTTCTTCATCTCGTTGGCCCCCTTTATTCAATAAGCGCTTGCGCGAATTGTGCTCTAAAACGTGGGTGCAAAAAAGTGCTTTCCTTACGCTTTTTGTGTGCATCGCGCTGCGAGCATTTTATTAAATACCCTTGGGTATTTAATAAATATCCATATAAACTGTACTTTGTTTTGCATTGCCATTGCTTAACCAGTATTTTATAGTGTAATCACCGGAAGGGCATTTTAAGCCGCCGCCGCTGGGGTACCCACTCCATTTAAAGGAATAAGTGCCACTATCATAGTTTACAGGATTGGAGCCACTTGCCTTGTAAACTACCTTCCCATCAGCATTGTATATTTCCAGTGAAATCTTTTTTCCTTTTGCGCCGGAATGGGAAAAAATAATTTTATTGCTATAGGAACCGTCATCATTAGCGACGTTATCAAGTGATTTAAGATATATCAATGCAGTTTGTTTATGGTTGATTTTTGAGCTCCATTTAAAAGCATAATCAGTCCATGTTGCATAAGCACCATATCCACGTCCTGAAACTGTACAGGCGACGTACAAAGTGTAAGTCCCCGAGGGTAATTTGCTGTAATCAGCGCCATAATTACGCTTAATAGTTTCATATTCCCCAAATGTCTTTTCAGACCAGGTAAATATGGTTTTGCCGCTGGAATTAACAAGAGAAGCCTTTATTTTTGTTACAGCCTCTGAGGTATCGGGGGGTCTTCCCGTTGTTATGGTATAACTCATATAGAATTTGCCGTCCTTGGTATAGCTCTTGTTTTGGACAAGCTTAAGCCCGCAATCACTTGAAGTAATGGCAAGAGCCGGTGTTACTGTCGAGGTGTAAATAAACATGCTCAGCACAAGCGCCATAATTATTTTGAAATATCTTTTCATGCTACTCCTCCGTTTAATCTCAGAAATATAAATAGACTATTCGTCGTCTTCTACTCTCATATTTGCATAAAACAGTTTCTTCATTTAGGGGCTAAGATTCATCCCCCTATTTAATACCGCCTAAAAGTAACCAAGTGGCGGCAATATACAAGACGCACATGGCACAAGCGAATGGTAAAGCCATACCTGCAATTTTCCAGAGCCGCTTTTCTGGTTTCGATCCCATGCGCAAGAATAAGGCTCCCCCCGCTAAAAAGACTACCGCTAAAACAGCAGCTAACCATACAGTCATATGTATCTCCTCACTAATTAGATGAAGTACTGTCACTGGAATTATTCAAATCATAATAATCGTCAAACAGGTCGGTTTGATTGTTGAAATTATAGAAAGTTACGCCATCAATGGCGATAGTATTTCTGCCCGTTTCGGGGTCAGCATCGGTTTTGACAATGCTGTAGGTTTCAATTTCGGGAGGGTTATAGATTACCTTGACCACTCCCCTGTCGAGTATAATCAACTCGTCACTTGGGACTATATCCTCTATTTCCCCCACCGGTACAACTAACCGAGCGTCAACTTCCAGCTTGAGCTTACCTCCGGCAATACTCCATCTTCCCGCCTTATACAGTTGACGGTCGAATTCGTCCATTTGAGAAGTTCCGAAAATAAATGTACCGTCTTCGTTAAAGGCGTAACGCTCGCCGAACCCTGCAGCCACCATATTCATGGAGTGCCACAGCCCGATGAAGGATTTGTTATCCTCCGGTTCCGGGTTCTCAGTCGGACTATTACTCTTGGGAGCTTCCGATTCCGGGCTTTTTACAGGACTTTCACTCTTCGGAGCATCGGTATTCTGTATTAAACCGGTGGGCTTGCCGCAAGCGGCAAGAGAAAGCGTCAGCATTAGTACAAGAGTAAGTTTGATTAATCTTTTCATATTGAATTTCTCCCTATGGATATCCTTTCTTGTCTATGTTACAGGCGAAATAGCAAGGTGCCGTCGTCCCCCTGCAAAAT
>CAYMLJ010000041.1:0-13046 GCA_964391395.1 uncultured Ruminiclostridium sp.
TAATTTTTCATATAAGAGTAAGGCTGCTGCCGATACAAGTGATTTAAGTAAGAATTCAGACTCGGTCTCTGACAATCAAGACCCTTAATCATCTATTTTTTTAATCCCTCATGTAGCTTTGTCAGGGCTTTTTTTGCTTATTTAAATATCAAAAAATTATATCAAAATAAGTAATTATTTTTGGGACAGTCGTTTATTTCACTTAGTTTTTAGAAAATAACAGTAATATGAAATCTAAATGTGTTTTTAAGGGCAAAAAATAGACCATCACAAATTTTATTTTGAGACAGCCTCCTATTTAGCTCATAGACCGTTCCCACAAGACCTGTCCATGGAGCTTTATTTCTCGTAATCAACAATAATTTGGTATCCGGACTCCCTATCCACATACAAGCGTGGAAGGGAATGTGGTATACTTATAAGACATCCATAATTTGTGCTATAATATTATTTATCAGTTTTTAAGGTATAAATTATTTAAATCTTTTTGGGGGACGTGGTAGGATGGATAAATATTGGGGATCAGTTGGGAATACAGATGATATTGAACGTGGAATGTTTGTTATTTTACCGCTACAGTATGATACAGAAATTAATTTAGAAGATTTATCAGTTATAGAAAATCAGCCCATTCCATTTGAGTCGAGTGATTTTATTGAACTATTGTCAAATAAGTGTCACATGGATGGAAAATTTGTTTGGCGTTATAAATTGGACCTTAATCTAGGGCCTATTCAATTAGATACGGAAATATCAATTCCCGATTTACAGTTATTTATATTTAATAATGGTATAGCATTTCTATCTGTATATTTATCCTATTATAATCGAAATGTTGATTCTATATATAAATTTATTTATCCAGGATATACCGATAAGGATGAAGAAATAAAAAGGAATCAGTCCTTGCTATTGGAAAATATAAGCAACATGATTTTAAATAAGATAAATCCTGAAATGCGATGGTTTATTACAGATATAAATTCACAGAGATTTATTATAAAGGAGGCATACAGACTTAATATCGCATATGTTCCAAATAGATTTAAAAATACTGACATTATAAACAAGATAACTTATAACCAGCATAGAATCATTGACTTAACCCGTGATTTCGAAGACCTATCAGAAAAGGACGTTGATTATGTTACTAGTGCAAGAGATGTGGACGCAGAGAATTACGGTTGGGGGTGTTCAATTACATCCCAAGAAATATCTTATGTCTATGCACAAAGCAAAACCCCAATCCCGCTAGTAGATAGAGCTAACGATGATTTGTTACTTACCATGCTTGTATTGTATCAGAAATACACATGTATGCTATTAAATAAGGAAATACATCAAAGGAATATATCAAGGAATAAGTCTGAGAAGCTAAATAAAAGCATACAGGATTTGAAACGAGAAGCAATGGAATTTATAGCATATGGAACTCTTGCCCCGTCGCAGATATCGCGTTGGCATAATGTATGTGATACATATCGCCAACTTATAGAATTGAATGGCATAAATGAAACTATTGCAGAGATAAAAGAAAAAATAAATTTTCTCAATGAGGAACAAGAGAAAATCAATTCAAAGAGAGAAAGCACCATAGGTATGATTATCGCCGTATTTGGTTTTTTCTCTATTATTGGATCTATATTACAGATTGTGGATTACGTATCTACTGGTAGAGCGGAAATGCTGATGAGCCTCGTGATTTCGACAGTAGCCATATTGATTTTTGGAGCATATTTAATCAGCATGCTTTTGTCCAAGAAAAAACACAATGGAAATGTGTGATTAAATAGATAATAGATAGGTAGGAATAAAAAGTAAGCAACATAAAAAGCTATGGTTATGGAGGTTCATCAAATGAGTATAATTGATTTCTATAAAAACAAAAATTCAGCCCCATATTACACAACAAAGTTCACAAAGGAACATGGTCAAACCAGGGGTGGTTACATTGATTTCGCTACAGTATTTGTACCCGATGGTAATTCAGTTGAGAAATGTGGAAACAAAGTCCAAAGTCCGAAGAAGGCAGCTGAGCGAGTAAGTATGCTAAAAAATTATATGAAAATAAAAGAACTGATAGAACAACCCGATTTAGATAAAGTTGATGCTCTTCGTGGACTTGATCCTGAATTTATACTAAATCCTGATCCTGAATTTATACTAAATGTTCGAACTAATAAAAGAGTGGTAAAACCAAATCAAAAATGGCACTTTTTTGTATCGTTTTGTGCTCAACATGAACTAGAAGGTACTTGTCCTAATATTTTCAATAGAAGTATTACGTGTCCAGAATTGTGGCTATGGTTAATTGAGGAAGCTAAAGATAATATTATTATAAACGATGAAGATGTAAAAGAAGTATATGAGACCGCCGTCAAATACAAGACAAAAGGCAATGATTTTGGAAAAGAAAAATGGAAGGCTTTTCTTGATAAATACAGGGAAAAAGTAAAAGAGATAATTAAATTAAGGAATAAAGACAGAGGGTAAGCGCATGTATATAGTTGCAAACAGAATTCTTAATAGTAACAATGATAATCGATACTATCTCAGGCTCAACAGAAAATCCGGCTGTTTGGAAATATACAAAAAAATGGATACAAAAGCACTTTGGGACAATTATCCAATAAGAAAAGACTTTGACGCATCTGATTATGCTATGTATGAGATTGCAAAGAATATGCCCTGTATTTTTGCTGGAGATGGAAAGACTCAGACTCCAGCCGGAATCTTTAACATTGAGAAAGTATCATCATCTGAATATATTAGTCCATATCATCCTAACTTTGACCAGGTAAAATTCTTTGGTTATCTTGTTGTATTTGAAGATTATTTTATTCATAGCGACATGTATTTGATGGATGCGAATATAGATAATTTCCGTGAAAAGGAATCCATATCATTGAATGATGAACATACATCTGGCTGCATTAGAGTTATGCATGACGATTTGTGTTGGTTAATAAAAAATATATCGGAGGGTACGACCATCGAAATGTAGCGAAATATCGATAGGCAATAACCTTCATAAAAGCTTTAGTATTCGCATAAAAGAAAAAATCAAATAATCTTAGAGAATAGATTTTGCTCCTTCAAACAGGCAATAAAGTAATACGTATGAATATTAGTTATTTCAAAACCTGTACATTATAGACAAGTTAATCCATGAATACCGTATAGCGCCTGAAGTTTAATGACTTTTGTAAAACCATTTCTAGCAGGAATTATTGCTACATTAGTTTTGATAAAGGGATATGTTTATTTCTCAGAAAAGGAATATACGGTTTTGTCTAAACAATTTTATACCGAATATACAGAATTAGCTGATCAATTAGTAAATATTGATAGTATTGAAGGTATACTTGAAATAGTAAAAAAGGAAGAAAACCAAAATAGGATATATTTAATGGTAGAGTCTGTACAGCAATTAAGAGTTAAGACTCCAAGTTGGAAGTATGAGTATTATCAAGATATGTCTGAAAAAACAAAGAGTATAATCAATATGAATGAATGTACTAGAATAGAATATAAAGATATATCAATTGATAGAAGAAGCGAAGTCGCTCATATTATAACCATCATGCGCTCAGACTTATTACATTGGAAAAATAAAAAAAGTGAAATTTTTTGTAGCAGCACCACACATAATCAATTCTTGGATTAAGGCTGCTACTAAGTAATTCAGGTTTAGTTTTATAAGTTATGAAAGCATAAAACATATAGTAATAGGTTTGTCTGTTATGACGATTATGGAGTAAATTTATTAAATTATATAATAGGGTTCAAAAGGTAAAACCATTTAAAATATAATCATGGATCCCTGTGTTCTTAAGCTTGAAACGAATGTCTTGATGAGAGAACCACAAAGGAGGTAGCAGAACATGCAGGATTTGCACAACCATACTATATGGTCTGACGGAGACAATACTGTTGCTGAGATATTTGATAATACAACAAAACATGGGGTTGATCAAATAGGAATTTCAGATCATTATCATGAAATAAAGGATTTTGATGGTTATTTAAATGAACTCAATAATCATAATGTTAAGAAGTCGGTTGAAATAATGGCAGCCCATGTGATTCAGAAACGTGTTGATATAGATTGGTGTAATAAAAATCTTGATTATGTAATTCTCGAAGACTTCTTTAATCCCATGCACCTTCCGGCTGTAGCAGGGAATTTTGTTGTTCCGGTAATTATAGCGCATCCTTTACCTAAAATTATTAATTATATGGTCGGAATGGATATCATGTTTGAGATCAACCTGGCAATTCCGTTGCCGACAAGACAACCACTGAAAGAACTAACGAAAAATCAAATTAAAGTGACTGTGGGAAGTGATATACATAATCTGGGGGATTACAAGTCCCAATTGGTTGAAATGGCAAACAGACTGGCCATGACAATAAAGTAAGAATTCTATATCATATATGCGAGAAGGATTCTTCAATCGAGATTTGTATGATGGAATTTGATGAGTAGGGGAGTAAACGTCAAATACCTACTCACATACTAAAGTAATATTTCAGAGAGGTGGAATGATAATGAACAGATTGTTTTTACTATACTTCCCCGGGTATTATTATAGTGATCTACTTATCGGAATTTATGACAATATATCGAAGCTAAAAGATGCCTATTTGCAGGTTATTAAGAATGAAGATCACGAGTATGAATTTTATCTTAACAACACTAATACAAAGCTTACCATTGCTGAATTTGACAGGAATTCAGAAAAATTTGAAGAGATAGAACCTGATGTTTTATGGACAGAGTTGGACAATAAAGAAGATTTATATGGAAAAGGACCGTATTTCCTTCTAGTCACAGCCGAAGGATGGAACCATGATGCCGATGAATGGCTGGGAATGTATGCCGATAATAAAGAAGCAAAAGAGGCTTATGACAGAGCCATTGTCTGGTGGGAAGGAGAACAAAAAAATTCGATATATTGTGCTGAACAGAAGGTTGTCATGGTGGAGTATATTTATGAAGAGGACAGGTTCAGAGTGGTAGATCGTGAGGAATTAGATTAGAAAGAAGGGATCATCATGCCAAAGCTATCTTTTGTAATCGGAGCAACAGCCTCTGGGAAAACATATTTTATTAATCATCATTTTGCCGCTAAGGATGTTGAAATCCTTAATGTTTATGATTATCAGCAAAAGGAATACGATAAGGCTGGATTTGGGAAGAGGATACCGTTGGATGCTCAATTTAGGTGTCTGAAGAAAGCAAACGATATGCATCTTCACGATATCATTGGGATACTGAAACAGGGGCGGAATGTTGTTGCTGAACAGACTTTTTACAAAGCAAAACGCCGTATTGCATATGTTGATGAGATACGCAAGGCAGTTGAGGTGGAGATTGAAGTATATGTGATGAGTCCGAGTGATGAGCGATGGAAGGAAAATATACAGGATAGGGATCTGAAAGGTAGCTTTGAAAACCATAAACGCGATGCTTCATTATTGGAATTTCCAAATTCGGCAGAAGGCTTTGATAGGATTTTTGAGGTAACTGATGGAGTTATTACGCAGCGGACAGATCCTGCAGATGTAAGCATAGTTGAAAGAGCAAGGGAAGAGCTCAAGAAAGAGGCTGAACGCATTCAAAAAGAAGATGAGACTTTTTTGAAACGGAAAGAACTATATGAGAGTATGAATACCAGACCATTCTGGCATTATTGTGAAGTTTGTGGTAAAAAAGAGTATATCACAGCACAGCAAGCTTTTGACAGTGGTTGGGATTATCCACCACTGATGGGTAGCTTTGGACTGCTAAGCCAGCGAAAGTGTGGAAAGTGTGGAATTAAGGATACGCTTTGGTGGAAAATACAGACTTCAGGAAAGCTTCCAATTGTTATGAAAGCTGAATTGTCAAATGCAGAGTTAAGAACATGGAAACGGATAAAAGGAGAGCCGGAGAGTCTTCTGAATGAAGAATCAGAATAGGGGGTGAACTCGTATTATGGCAACATATTGAAAAGGTAATTAGGTGTTTATAAGAAGTGATTAGAATATTGAAAACCCAATCTACTTCTATTGTTACGGTAAGGATATAGGTTGCTTATTTTTAAAGAAAGATTTTGTTTCTTTTATGTTCTCCACAAAATATTTGAATTTTTAAAGATGCTGCTTTTGTTAGCGCCTACATGATTATAATTAGTTTTGCGGACATTGAAAATTATATAAAAAGTGTTTGAGTGATTTTTATCCGGTGTGTCTAACAAGGTGCTAGGAACCTTTCTTTTATAAAATTCTATACGCAAAAGGAGATTTTAGGTATGATTATTACAAGCGGCGGAGCTTACAGTGTTGAAAAATATGCCGTATTGCCGAAACTATCCGACAATGAAATTCTTAATATAAATAAAGATTAAGAATTGTTGAAAAATCAAAATTAGGTAGCATTTGCGGAATAAAACAAAAAGTATTTTAAGTTCGCAACCTGAGTGAATTTATATTGCAGGAGAGGTGTATAATAATGTTTAAAGTAACTTTGAAAAATGGAGAAAATGCGGTTGCTAGATTATATTTGGACACAGACAAGGAAATATTAAAGTCTATAGAAATAGTCGAAGGCAAAGAAATAATGTCAAAGCTCTATTTCCCTAAGATTAAGGATAATCCGTCGTATTATGATTTCGAAAAACTATTTAAAGCTTATTTAAATGACGAAACAGATACAAAATTATATAATTATTTAAGAATTATAGCAGATGGTGATGCTACTTTTAGGACTAAAGCTAAAAGACATTTAAGGATTGATGTAGAAGAACTATGAGAATTGAGAAGCAATAACTGTTATATATGACATAAGTTCAAGGGAAAATATGCAGATGCTTTATGGAGTCAGTTGCACACAAATATGTACAGGAAGACGATATCGACACTGAGTTGATATAATTCCGTGTGGATTGGGTAAAAACAATAATAAGAGTTTTTCATCCGGAAACATTAGTTATATTTTTATACAATTTAAGTGAGGAAAGCAGAATGGAAGAAGGTAGAAAAGTAGATTCAAAGAGGGCAGTACTCGCGGTTTTAGAAATACTAAAAAAATATACAGATATTAATAATCCTATAAGCAATTCAGACATCAGAAAGATATTGGAGAAAGAATACAAATTAACAAAACATCGTGATACGGTAAAAAATACCCTTACTAATCTTGTTGATTTTTACAAGGATATTATTACATGCAAAATTCCGAAGCAAAATGAGGACGGCAAAAATAAAGACATTACATATACATACGATTATTATTATAATCAACTTTTTTCAAATGAAGAGCTGCAGGTACTCATAAATAGCGTTATTTTCTCAAAAATGCTTACAGATGACCAAGTTAAAAAACTTTCAAATAGTCTCAAATCATTAGCAACGGAGCATTTTAAAAAAGAATTAAACTATATAAATACAGTACCGGATAAGCAATATACCATAAATAAAAGAACAATACACAATTTCACGAAAATTCTCAAGATAATAAATGATAACAAACAAAAATCAGGTGACAATGAAAAGAGAATTAGATTTCAATTTAATAATTATGGTGTGGATGATAGTGGGAAGACGACTTTAAGTAAATCTTCTGCATTCAAACATGAGCTTCTCCCATTAAGAATCTGTGAAGTAAATCATAGGTATTACTTAATAGGCTATATGGAAGGGAAAATGCAGTTATACCATTATAGAATTGATCTAATAACAGGCTTAGAAGAAAAGGAATATACAGGGCTAGAAAAAAACGATATTAAGGAAAAATTAATTAATAGTCTGACTACAAATACTGTTTCCCAATATATGAGTGAGCACTTCTATATGTTTTTCGGAGATGCAAAGGAAATAATTATTGAAATTAATAGCAATAATGCCTTCAGCCCTGATGGTGGATACACTATGTTATTTGATACTTTCGGGGAAAACTGGCGTCTTATAGAAAAGAAGAAAGATAGTATTAAAGTATCGGTAAGGTGTGTCGTCGATGCAATGAAAATCTTGGTTATGCAATATATAGACCGAATAAAGGTTGTCGGTCCTCCTGATACTAAAAAAGAAATTGAATCCAGCATTACTGATTCATTAAAAAAATACTTGGCGCTGTAAATACATATCAAATCACAAAACACATTGAATGTTCATACAATTAAAACACTTCTATATTTCAACAAATTTCAAAGATGTTGCTTATATTAGCTTCAGTATTTATATAATAAAGATAAATCATTGTGCCATGTACATTGAAACCATTTGGAGACAGTATTTGTAATTCTAATTTTCATACTATCAAGTTTGAGCAAATGTAGTTATTTTCCCCATAAAATATTTAACAAATATTTTTCAAAGATGACGCTTATGTTAGCGCCTGCATAATTATAATTAGTTCTGCGGACATTGAAAACTATATAAAAAGTGTTCGGATGATTTTTATCCGATGTGTCTGATAAAATGTATTCAGGGAGGATTTTATGAGTAATAGCCAAAAAGTTTTAACAAGGGATGAAGTCGAAAAGCTGATGGGAGAACATGTAAAAATACCCGAAGGATATACTGAAATCGAACGTGGAGCTTTCCGTGACGGTGCAGATATTGTTCATCTTGAAATACCCGCAAGCATAAAAAAAATCGATGCTTGGGTATGGCAATTTTATAATAGTCAAATTGCCAGGATCTATGTAGACCCGAAGAATATGTATTACTCAAGTCTCAAGGAGTCCTCTTTAATAAGGATGCAACAGAGTTATTAAACTATCCACCAAAAAAGAAGGAGATACATATACAATTCCTACTAGCGTAACTAAGATTGGTATAGGAGCTTTTGCAATGTGTAAAACTCTTAAACAAATAATTCTGCCGGAAGGAATAAACATTATAGAAGATTGGGCTTTTTGCGCTTGTTGGCAACTAATGCATATTAATTTACCGGATACAATTGAATACATCAATTCAGAAGCTTTTCTTAGTTGTAGGGGCCTGAAAGAAATTACACTACCACCTGGTATTAAAGAAATTGGAGAAGAGGTATTCAGGGGATGTAGTAAAACTACTGATTTGACATATATAGAAAAACCTGAATCCGATAAATGTGAGAAGATAGTTTTTATACCGGATGGCAGCAAAGGTTTAGTTATTAGATGTTATAAGAATTCTGTAGCCCATAAATATGCCCTGGAAAATAATTTGGATTTTAAACTGATGACAGTATAACACAATATAATTATAAGAATAGCTTGTCCAATAAAAATTGCCAGGATATATATAAATCCCCGAATCTTTTATAGTTCATTGAACATTTGTTTATATAAAGGGAGGAAAATCATGAAACAAATTTGTTTATCAAATTTTGCAGGACAAATTATACATGTGCAGTGTATAACATTAAAGGGTGATAATGAGGATTATCAGGAATACTTAGACAGAGTCAATACAGAAATTGATAGTCAGCACGATATTGACTTAGAATTATTTGATGTATGGAACATGAATATGGTAACAAAGGAAGAAATAAAAAGCATTAACGAAAAAGACACAAAGGATTTTATAAAAAATTATAACGTTATAACGATGTTGATCCGAATTGCCTCAGATTCAGTAGACATAAAACTTTACCATAAAATGATTGATTTTGCATGTAAAGGTTTGCTGCAATCGATTGCGAAACTGAAAAAATGGGTGAATAATAAAAAACTTTATGAAATTCCGCTTCAAGAGCTGTTTTCAATCATTATGGAACATATTAAGTAAAGTATTAACAAAAGCATAGCAGTATTACCGAAACTCCCCGGCAAGTATGTCTTTATATAAATGTAGCTTAAGTATTGTTGAAAAAGCCATACACTCATGATAAGCTATGTTTATATATACCAAAGGATAAATTTAGGGAGCATTTTTTAAAGCATTATAAAAAAGAATATGAAGTTCGTTGACTGAGCGAAATTATATTACATGAGAGGTGCAGAATCATGTTTAAAGTAACATTGAAAAATGGAGACAATGCGGTTGCTAGGTTATATTTGGACACAGACAAGGAAATATTAAAGTCTATAGAAATAGTGGAAGGCAAAGAGGTAATGGCAAAGCTCTATTTCCCTAAAATTCATAAAAACCCGTCATATTATGACTTTGAAGCACTATTCAAAGCTTATATTAACGATAAAACTGAGACAAAACTAGTTAATTATTTAAAAATATTAGCTGACGGAGATACTACTTTTAAAACAAAGGCTAAAAGACATTTAATAATAGATGTAGAAAGACAATAAGAAAATGGATATAAACAATAATAAGAATATTTTAATCTGGATATATTTTATTTAAAGTTTTTTCAGAGAGGAAAGCAGAATGGGTGAAAACGGAAAGTCGGATTCAAAGCGGGCCATTCTGGCGGTTCTGGAAATACTAAAAAAATATACGGATGCGGATCATCCTATAAGCAATGCAAAGGTAAGGGCGATGCTGTGATTTAGTAAATGAAATTTACGCTTTGCTTTGGGGGTGCGGCCCAATATCTGGAAGATATAGATGGAGCCCTCGCTATAGCCTAGGGATCATGGAAGATGCTGTCAATAGTGCTGTTAAATCATATAGCGGAGAGATTCAATTTGATAAAGACAGCCTTGAGCGGGAAACCATAAATTCATTTAAAACTACATATGTTAAAGCAATTAACCTTGAAATTATGAAGAATCCAAATATAAAACGAAACGATTATCAAGATAAATATGGTTGGATAGATATTCAAAAGTTTAAAAATGATCATCCGGATATATTGGAAAAGGTTGATGCAAATAAAGAACTTCAGAGATTTGCTCGTTTGACACACATAATCGGTAATTTTACAATGTTGATTATCCCTGTATTATTAGAATATCAGAGAGGTTTTAATGTCGGCAGGTACACACCGACGAAAGATTACTGGGATTTGTCACTTGGTTTACTACGAAAAGAGTTAAGAAATGACGAACTATATGTAGCTTATATCAAAGCTTTCTGCCTTTGAGAATGTTTTGATGATTCGTATAATGCAGTACCTCTTTTCACAAGGAGGACCTCACCTGATATGCCGGAACCGCAAACCTCTTCAGAACTTGATGAGTTTCTTACAAATGTTAATAATAGGATAACGTCAAGAGGAAAACAAATAGTATCATTACTAAGGGAATTGCTTAAAGATAAGTGATGAAACCAAGTTCTATGTTTATTATCAATATTCAATTACAATGGACAGACGCAAGGGATGTTTAGTTTAATGGCCTATGATGAGCATGACTATAAAAAAGCCTCCCTATTATTTTTTATTTTATCATAGAAAGATTAATTTACAGACTTTTCTGGTACTATCCCGAATCTTGTGTAAACTCTAAAAACGGAGCAAAATAGAGCTAAAAATATTCATTCGAGATGGCGGTCAAATGACCGCCTCTCTTATTTAAAACATAACTGAAAGACCGGTTGCATGTCAAGAGCAGCTGTGTGAACAGCCGTGTATATACCTTTAGCAGAAGGTCAGCTTTCGATTATTCAGGCATCCGATCAGCGTAGAAAATCTCCAGTTGCGCGTGGATAGGACTCCAGTCCTGCCGCCTCCCAGTCCACTTTCTTGTTATGTCCATCATAACCCAATAAAGCATCTTGAAAAGACTATCATCCGTTGGAAATACGGACTTTTATTTAGTTACTTTCCGAAGCTGTCGGTTAAATCCTTCAATTGCATTCGTTGTATAAATCAAACGACGGATCTCCTGCGGAAACTTGAAATATGTGCTCAAATTTGCCCAGTTGCTTCGCCAGGATATAGATATCTTCGGATATTTTTTTTCCCATTTCTCTGTAAAATTGTCCAGAGCTGTCAGAGCAGTTTGCTCATCTACGGCAGAATAGACGGCCTCTAAATCGACCGTAAGGGCTTTAAGATCCCTGTAGGATACATATTTAGTAGAGTTGCGTATCTGGTGAATAATACAGTTCTGAATATCTGTATTCGGGAAGACCGCTTCTATAGCGGAAGAAAATCAGGTAAGATTGTCCATGCAAGTAATGAAAATATCCTGTACCCAGCGATTTCGTAGACTGTTCAGAACAGATGCCCAGAATTTTGCGCTTTCATTCTCGCCGATCCACATACCAAGAACATCTTTCATCCCTTCCAAGTCTATACCAATGGCTATGTAAACTGCTTTTATGACGACCTGCCCTTCACTGCGAACATGATAGTGGATGGCGTCCATAAATACCACTGCGAAAACCGCTTCCAAAGGTCTTTGCTGCCATTCTTTAGCCAAAGGAAGCACGGCTTACTGTTGTGTCAGAAACATCAAGACCATAAATATCCTTGATATGCGTTTCAATATCACCTGTGTTCATGCCCTTGGCATACATTGATAGGATCTTCTCTTCCACGTCCTGTGAAATACTAGTCTGGTTCTTTTTCAGGAGTTGCGGTTCAAATTCGCCCTTGCGTTCACGGGGAATTGAAACATCCACCTGCTATGTCCGTTCCGGCTGTTGTCAGTGTCCTTGTTCTTGTAATCATACTTGTGGTATCCCAGCTCGTCGCCCAGTTCCGCATCCAGACCGTTCTCCATAAACTCTGCTATGGTTTATCTAAACAGACTCTGGATGCCCTCCATGCTGCCAATATTACTCATTTGCAGCAGTTCACGAATCTTTTCTCTCAGCGCTTTTTCTTCAGGAGTACGATTTCTTCTTGCCATAATATTAAACCTCCATTATGGTGCTTCTATTTTACACTGTAATGGAGGTTTACACAATTTTCGGGACAGTCTCTATGGGTAGCCGATTTCAGTTGTTATATTTAAACATCTATTTTTTTAACCCCTCATGCAGCTTTGTAAGGGCCTTTTTTTCGATTCGAGAGACATATGAACGAGATATACCCAGACTTTCAGCCACTTCACGCTGGGTCTTTCCGCAACTTCCGCACAAGCCGTAACGAAGCCGGATAATGACCTGTTCCCGGCCTTCAAGTACGCATTTTATAAGACGATATAATTTTTTTATTCTTTGCTTTA
>CAYMLJ010000042.1:0-7681 GCA_964391395.1 uncultured Ruminiclostridium sp.
TCAGGCGCTAATTTACCATATCTGCATTTTATATCAAAGAATTTTTCAGCTCCTAGTTCAGCCCCAAACCCTGCTTCGGTTACAACATAATCCGAAAGCTTCAAGGCTAATCGGGTCGCCTTTATGCTATTGCATCCGTGGGCAATATTTGCAAAGGGCCCTCCGTGCATAAGGCATGGTGTATTCTCCAGTGTTTGAATCAAATTTGGCTTTATGGCATCCTTTAAAAGAAGAGTCATTGCGCCGTGGGCCTCTAAATCCTTTGCAGTGACAGGCTTTCCTTCAAAGTCATAGGCCACGATTATTCTTCCCAGTCGTTCCTTTAAATCTGTTATGTCTGTTGCCAGACACAAAATAGCCATAACCTCAGATGCTACGGTTATATTAAAGCCGTCTTCCCGTGTGAAGCCATTTGCCTTTCCGCCCATACCGACCACAATCTGACGAAGGGCTCGATCATTCATATCCATACAGCGCTTCCAAACTACTCTTCTTGAATCAATCTTTAGCTTATTGCCCTGATGTATATGGTTATCCAAAATCGCAGATAACAGATTATTAGCTGCTGTTATTGCATGCATATCTCCGGTAAAATGCAGATTAATATCCTCCATAGGCAGGACCTGGGCATAGCCTCCGCCGGCAGCTCCGCCTTTAATTCCCATAACCGGCCCCAAAGAAGGTTCTCTAAGGGCGATGATAGCTTTTTTCCCGATTTTCTCAAGTGCTTGTCCAAGGCCCACAGTAATAGTTGTCTTTCCTTCTCCGGCCGGTGTCGGATTTATAGCGGTTACCAATACCAGTTTTCCGCTTTTTTTATCCTTCAAGCCATTATTAACACTATCTTTTATTTTGGCTTTATAGTCACCGTAAAGCTCTAAATCCTCACGATTTATTCCCAGCTTCTTACCTATTTCTTCAATCGGTAATATTTTTGCATTTTGAGCAATATCGATATCTGTCAACATTGTTGTGTTCTTCCTTTCGGTTTAATCGGAATATTCTTTTTATAGCTAAATATAATAATAAGTGAAATTTATAAATATCATTATTAATAGAATTATATCATAACCATATAGCAAAATAATTTTCATTATAGATATTTTTTAACCGTATTACACCGGATTTAACCAGCGACTTTAAAAACTTTTTGTTATTAGATTTAACTGTTTAGAATATACTAAGGTATTTTGACTAATTAAACGCTAAATAATTTATGAAAACAGGCAGGTAGAATTATGAAGGTAAACTATGTATCGATTATTAAAGAATACGTCAGAAAGAGCAAAGAAGAAAGATTTATTATCAGAGCCTCTATGGACATCACCCCCTCGCCTCTTTGGTTCAAGCAGCTCCAATTATTTTGGATTTCATCCCCCGGATTATTTAAGTTATGCCCTGAGCCACGTCTTAAGCAAAATGAAATTTCTGTTTCTATATCTAATCAAGAAGACATAATGGATACTATCAATACATTAGTAGGTCTCATTAATAGAACTAAAGCCTCTTACATAATTCAGGAAAATCCAGCTTTTCTCTTAGGTATAAAAGAAAAAATAATTTAATCTATTGTATTTTTAGCAAGTTTTATATGGGCTGTTCGCCCAGAATATCACCAATCCTGCGATAGCTCTTTTGTTATTCCTAGTTCTTTCCCTAGCCTTATCTTTTTTTACTTCGTAACCTTTTGCAGGCTTGACCATATATTGTATTAACGCCACACGAAAGGAGAGATTAGATTATGTTTCAACAATTTGACAGAGACAGGGATAGAGATAGAGACAGGGATCGGGATAGAGATCGGGACAGAGATCGGGATAGGGATCGGGATAGGGATAGAGACAGAGATAGAGATAGGGACAGACGCGATTTCAGGCGCGGCACCCCATTTGATATATTCAGATTCTTAATTCCGTTTACTCCGTTTACTCCTTTTACTCCGCAACGTCCCTCGGATGGTCCTCCCTCAGGCCCACCGCCTGCCTTTATACCTCAGATGCCCATAGGTACCTTTGCGGTTGATCCGGGTGCTATTGCTAATTGTCTCTTTAGGTTTACATATATTTGGCCATATCAATTAAGGCCATTTTGGTTCTATCCCACATTTGTGGGGCCAAGATCCGTTGCCGGTTTTAGATGGAACGGTTTTAGCTGGAACTATTTTGGGATAGATTTGCGAGAAATCCGATCTTTTCAATGTGTCTAATATTTTGTACCGTATTTTTATTCTTGTTAAGCGGGCTAAATGAATGCTAAGTATTAAGCCCGCTTATGTTAGTGTAAAATAACTCAACTTTCTAACAGTCAGTTGACAAATAACTGCGCCCCCAAGAAAGAGTCGGCGCTACATAATACAACTATTAGCTTACATAATGGTAATTTTTTCTGTGTATGTAACTATCTTTATCATCTCTATCTTTTATATTACATTCTTGCCCCACATTTACTACAGAATTTTACATGCTTATCATACTTGGTTCCACATGCAGGACATATATATTCAACAGGCTTTTCGGTTATATCTATAAGATTGTTTTTCTCTTCACTTTTAATCTCATCTATACTCTCATCTGTACTAGTAATTCTTTTTTCGCTGCGCTTTTTTAATGATTTAATCGCTAATCCAAGAAGTACAGCAACAATTACACAGCCAGCAACACCAAAACCAAAGTATACCGACGTTTGAGCGCAAAAGTTGGTATTTTCCAGTACCATATATGCCTCATCGATAGATTTTAGTGCAAGGACAAAGTAATCTTCATCCCCCGAAAGATTACGTAAAGCAATATACCGCCAAAGAAAATACCCTGCTACTATCAGGCACAAGGCTCCCAATGCCAACACAATAATTCTTGCCGATTTGAGTATGTATAATACTCGATTGTCTGTTCTCTCTAGCCCTCTGCTGAATAATAATATTGCACAAAGCAGGATTACTGAAATAATAAAAGAGCCAATTAGCGGGAAAAAGTTTTTAACTCCTCCTTCACCACCTTTTGAAATTAAACCGGCCGTACTTACTCTTGTGATAATAACATCCTGGGCAGTGATATTTCCTGTCCTGTCAGTTGCTGTAACTTTAATAATATTCTCACCGTTTTTAAGTGATATAGTATGTACGAAAGTACCATCCGCATTAACAGCAACTGTTTCTGCTCCAATCTGAAGCAGCGCATCCGCTTCTGTGACACCTGCTAAAACATATTCATTTCTATCAACACGAATGGCAGTTTTATTCTCTGGTAATCGAAGTATTGGAGGCACATTGTCCACCGTTACATCAAATTTAACAATATAGATGACATTTCTGTCTTGCATGCTATATCTGATTTCAGCTTTATTGTATGAATCCGGAATTTTTACAGAGAAGTTACCGGTACCACTCAGATTGATTGTATCGGTTTTACCGTTAACAGTAATATCAGCAGTAATATTTTGCGGTACTTCATAATCGATTCTTACTTGCGAAGCGTTTGTTAATCCGCTTGTTTGTGCTGTAAAATGAACGCCATTGTTGAGCGCAATCGTTTTTGATTTGGTAGGAGTGTTTCTCCCATTACTTCTGCCAGTTAGTTCAATTCGTATAGAATCAGCGGCAGGGTCAAATAACGCCTCAACCTGGGTTCTTCCATCGGTTATTTCGGTAAAATAAAATGGCTCGGTCGTGCTTACATCATCATCAAATACAGCTAAAATATACTCTATGTATTCTGACCATTCTGTCCAGTCAACCAGTAAATCTCCGTCTGTAATATTCAATTCGGCTCGAAAATCTTCAATCGCCTCACCAATTGTATTACCACTGACCACAAAAGTGCCCTCAGCGATTCTGGAATCGTAAACCTCTTCTACACCATCTTTTTGCCAAACATCCAGGCGCAGTTGGTAGTTTGAATAATCAGTAAGGTCACCAACGTAAACATCCTGTGTGATTGTTTCACCAAGAGCTGCAGAACCCTCTGTAAGCTTTTTCTCCCCCACAACACTGCCTTGCTCGGATACAACCGCATAAATTTGCCATTGGTATCTGGCAGTTGCTTCTCCGTTGACAACGAAGTGTGCAGAAATACGCCCATTGTTTACACTATCGAAAATAAATTCACTGATGGCAATCGGATTCATATAACTTGAATAGTTAATTTCCAACTGGGTATTCGATTTTTTGTCATACGTTATTGACCATGTTCCTGCCACAGCATTTGGAATATAAAATTGAATCCAATCGTCACCGCTATCATATTGAAGTGATATACCTTCAATCACCTTACCATTCGGAGCTATAAAAGACACATCCGGCATTTCGTTGTCGAACAACACAGACACTGCCATATTGTAAGAACGGTCAATTGTAAACAATTCCTTTGTTTCACCGGCCGCTACGGCAGTCAATGGCAATGATATAACTATTATTATTGCAACAATTAATAATGAGACTCTCTTAAACATAATGACCTCCTGCTATAGTTTGCCTGCCATATTCTTTGGCCAGGTCAAGTCAGCATTCCAAGGGCTTGAGCGTATTACAAAAGCTGTTGATCCATCCGAAACCCGCCTGAAACCAACCGCGATTTCACCATTGATTTCACCGCTACTCACCTGTACAATCCACAACTTGAATACTGCATTAAAATGTCCGCTAAATTGGGCGCCGATAAATTTATTTATAGCATCAAGCTCGCCCGAACCTCTTATGGTCAAATTGATTTTATATAATCCGTGTTCCATTTCCCAAGCGGGTCCTATTTCCAATCGGGCGGTTAGCCCGGAGACCGGCTCATTATCCATACCTAATAATGAGCTTTTATATGGAAATTTTCCCATCTTAACATCAATGCTTCCACAATCAATTCCACCAAGTAATTTTAGTTTTGAGCTTGCCGTCAGAAGACCCTTGCCAAAGTTGAGCGTGAGTTTAGCACCGCTTAATTCCATGACAGATACATCACCCAAATAATCACTCAAGCTTGTTAGGCTCTTCAAAGCCGTTAGTTTCGCTGCTGAGATATTGCAGCCTCCTACCAATGTCCAGTATACAGGACTCTTTGACGTATCAATATCTTCAATGCCCGCAACAAACTTACTATAGGTTATTGGTATACCTGCAACAATGGTATTTACATCAAAATCCGCATATAGTTTTACTTGGGTTGGAACAAGACCGTTATTATGTTTATTTAATGTATCTCCATCATCAGGCGAATCCCATTTTGCCGAGATACCAAAACCATCACCATCAATAAATGCAACTTTGACAGTAAACTTGAATTCGTAATTATTTTTATAGGTATCGATATGTACTTCGGTATCATTTGGCGATACATAAATGGGCATGTTTCCAAAATTCATAGGAGAATAGTTGTTTTTCTTGTCTGAGTGTTCAATATCTAGCTTAAATCCAATGTTGGAAGAAGAAATCGTTATTCCGGTACTCTCAATATCGGGAATCTCGAATAATTTCAACAAAGAGTTTTTGAGGATTTGTTTACCCATTGGAAAATTTGCTTCTGCTTTGTTTGCATTAAACTCAATCCGATTGGGGTAGAGTTTACACTCCACTCCAGAAAACCCAAAGTAAATTCCTAAGTCTAACATACTAATTGGTGTAACTGCTACTTCCGGGTCTTTGTCACCAGAACCCTTATGAAGTGTGACTGTACCCAATTCTGGCAATTCCGCATTCATACCGGCATTTGCCAGAATTTTGGCTAACCCCGCACTGTTTATTGTATTGTAATCAACATACGAACCATCGTTTTCTGAAAGCAAGATATTGTCGTCTGATAAATCCCCAGTAAGCGTTACATCACTATTAAAGCTTAACCAACCATTCATTGTCACATGCCCTGACAGGTGTATGCGGTTTCCATCTGTTTGCTTGGTATAGGATGTAAATCGATATTGTCCAAAATCTGTAGCTTGCTCACTACCTTGTTTAAATATTGATATTCCTTTTTGTAACACTGCCATTTTACCGTTAATGGTCACATACACATCATAAACATCGACGCCTATGCCGGCAGGTATTGTAACCGACACAGAATTTCCGTCAATGTAGGCTGTCCCTAAATCCCATTCTACTTTGGTAGTGTTTCCTTTTAGCCCTACACTGATGTTGTCGTCTGCCGAAAAGCCCTCACCCTTAAGTACAGCATTCAGAGTTTTTCCATTTTTGAAAAGCAATCTTGGTTCAAAGCCATATATTGTTTTCCCACTCATAAAGGCGGGAGAATCCTCATCGGTCGCAGGCTCGGTAATTGAATCGGCGCCTCCTCCAAGATAATATGTAACCCGATCGCTATCCAAGCTTTCGCCAACGCTGACTTTGAGTTCCCGAGAATAGCTTAGGGTATCGACGGCTTTGAAAGTAATAGTGTATTGATTCAGTATCTGGGCTCTGAGTCCACTAAAAAACTCTTCCAACTGATTGACTTGAGAGGATGCTGTCGGATCGCTGGCATAAAGGTATGTACCACCTGTAGCCGCTGCAATTAAATTCAAGTAGGAGCCATCAGCATCATTTCCAAACCCAATGGTATACACAGTAATACCATTTGCCTTAAAGGGTTTGCCAATATATTCCTCGATTTCATCGATACTTGCCGGATAGTTATCCTGCCCGTCTGTCATGACAATCATGCTATTAATGACTCCCGGGCCTTTTGTAAATTTGTTATGAGAATAAATTATCGAGCCATAAACATCTGTTCCGCCACTAGCACTTATTGAATCGGTAGCCGAAATGAGTTCATCTACAGATAATCCAAACGGATAGTCCCCGGATATTCCACTGTTAAATGTTACAAGAGCAATATTTTCAATGCCGGCTTTATCAGCGGCAAACAGTTGTATTGCATTTTTTAGATTTTCAATCTTTCGGCCCTGCATACTTCCGGACGTATCTACACAAAGCAGTATATTGGCACTGGTATAATCAACTTTTTCAACTGTAAAATCTTCTATATCTATACCACAATCATTAACAGACATAGCCGCCTTCAATTTATCAGCCGAGGTGTACAGGCTATTGCTTATATTGACAGTTGCTTTGATTGTATTGCCGTCCTCAAAATCTGTTGTGTCCACATTAACGATATTTACCGACATTCGTTTTTGGCTGACATAGGTCTGCAGCTGAGTAGAAAAATCGCCAACAAGTGAATCTTCCTCTTTCGAGTCGTTCTCTGCAACCGAGGTCTCATTCATTTTAAAGGTCATATTGTTGTCTAAAACTTGCTCGACGTATACAGCTACATCTTTCAACCTTTCGGGATTATCCTTGTCCCCTATAATTCCGACCAGTTCATACATCGGTACTGTATAATTGCTGTCATCACAATTTCCAACTGTGTCAATTGAACGGTCTATAAATTCGACATATTTCGCCTCATTGCCAAGAGAGTGTTCAATCTTTGCCATTTGCAAATATGCTTTTGAGGCATCGAGCGCATATTCTTCTGTGGCATATCCCAATAAACCCTCCTCCATTTTCCCAAGAGCAGGATTTTTAATTATAGTTTTTAATGCTTTTAGCTGAGATTTAGCTTCGTTCCTCTCTTCACGGCTTTTATCCAAATAGGAATTATTATAGACATCATCAAGCTTATCGTATACCATCTGATATTTTTGCGCATTCTCCTTTGAAAATTCTCTGGAGAAATCGGATTGGTTAACATAATTATTC
>CAYMLJ010000042.1:7781-12976 GCA_964391395.1 uncultured Ruminiclostridium sp.
CGCATTCTCCTTTGAAAATTCTCTGGAGAAATCGGATTGGTTAACATAATTATTCAAATACAATTCAGACACAATAAGTAGCTCGTTATAATCCGAGTCTTCGCTTACCGCTTTGGCGATTGCTTTATAGTCATCACATAGAATCTGCAGCTTTAACCTTGCAATTCTTACTTGTGTAATTTCAAGAAATACAGGATTCTCTTCAAGAAATTTATCGAATTTTTTTAATTGTTTCTGGGCCTCTGCAAAGTCGATTTCATAATCTATCAAATATTTCTTATGCGCTTCTTCGACATAAACAACATATTTCGCCAATTTGCTATAAGAATTATCATGGGTTTTGGTAACAGCCTTTTCAATGGCTTCAGATATTTCATTTGATGCAGCTGAAAGTGTTTTTAGGCGGGTTGCGTATATTGAAGACACTTCTGAATCCGCCGTTAAGCTATAGTATGTTGTTTCGGCATCGCACATAGCAATAACAGCATCAAGCTCTGAAGCCACTTCCGGGTACATTTCGACAGATTTAAGGTATAAAGCTTTTGCAATGGAATAATCCTTGCTTTGAAAAGATAAACGCGCAGCAGCCAATGCATATTCAGGAATATAATCCTCTCGTAGGTCCTGCAGCAGAGTCTGTGCAATGTCTACAGAACCTTCATCCGCAATAGCATAAACGAGACTCAATCTTTCATGATTCTTTAAATCGCTCCGCTCCTGAATCTGGGAAACAAGCTGCGGAACAGTTAGCAAACCAATTGCGGCTATAAAAACTGCAAATGAAATATAATTGCGAGACTTATGCTTCTTGGCAAGCAATCCCGATAACAGAAAGAACACCGCTACCGGTGCCAATCCTATTGCTATTTGAATAAATATTCTTTCCATTGTATATTCTTCCTTTCGCACGGGTTTTCTGCCCATTTGCGATAGGCTTTGAATCGAAACGAAATCTACAACATTAAGCACATAGCCGATTCAGCGCTACAATAATATCACTATTATAAAGTCAGAACAGCAAAATCCATATTTTACCTATTGCTTTAAGTTCAATCAGCGGGCAAAAGATTATTACCATTATATTGCATTTATTGTGTCAATGCAAACTATATTAGGTTATAATATCTTTTGTATATTAATTATCGGAGGAAGTTTAGTGGATAAATGCAAAATTGACAGGATAAATGAATTGGCGCGAAAAGCTAAATGTGAAGGGCTCACCGAGGAAGAAAAAGCTGAGCAACAGGTGCTAAGGAAACAATATATTGCCGATTTCAGACAAAGTTTGAAATGTACTCTTGAAAATGTTGTTATTATAGAACCCGACGGAACCAGGAAACCTCTAAAAAAGAATGATAAGCCTATACAATAGCTTATCATTCAAAATTGTGTCCGTTTTTCTCAGTTGACCTGTAACAAGTACTATATCTAACATTGATAGGAACCGCTGGCGATGCCATGCGTGAGGCGGAGCAGGACTAACGTAGCGGCGCGAATAATTTCCGGATGAAATTCCTGAGCGGCACGCGTGGCATCGACTAAAGGTTCCACAATACGTAAAACATTATTTCTTCTTCGGGTACAGACGATCTCTGCCGCCCATCCATTTTCTTAGAGCCTCAGGAATAATAACGCTTCCATCTTCCTGTTGATATTGTTCAACTATTGCGGGAAGCAATCTGCTTGTAGCAAGCCCGGATGCATTAAGAGTATGCGCCATTTCTATCTTTTTACTTTCCTTGCGTCTAAATCTTATATTTCCTCTTCTTGCCTGGTAGTCGTAGGCATTAGAGCAAGAGCTGGCTTCCTTATAATCATTCATACTTGGAATCCAGATTTCAACATCATAGGTTTTTCCCATACTGTCACTACAGTCCTGGGCGGCCAGCTTACTGACCTGATGATGAAGCCCAAGCCCCTGAACAAGACGCTCGGCCTTATTTACCAATTCATCCAATGCGGCTTCAGAAAGCTCAGGTAATGTGTACTGGAACATTTCTATCTTATTAAATTGATGGCCTCTTATCATGCCTCTTTCCTCGGCGCGGTAGCTTCCTGCTTCCTTACGGTAACAGGGGGTATAGGCAAAATACTTTTTCGGAAGCTCTTCTTCATTCAAAATTTCATCCCTATGATAGTTAATAAGTGCCGTTTCTGCCGTAGGAAGAATAAACTGCATTCTGTCATTTGTCTCACCGGTTTCCACTTTAAAGACATCATCAGCAAATTTGGGGAATTGTCCGGCCGTAAAACCGCATTGATACGTCAATATGTGCGGTGGCAACATGAATTGATATCCGTCTTTCAGATGCTCTTCAATAAAGTAATTTAAAAGCGCCCACTCTAAAAGTGCACCATCACCTGTATAGACCCAGAATCCGTTTCCGCCTATCTTCACTCCACGCTCATAGTCTATTAAACCTAATGAGGTAACTAAATCCACATGATTCTTTGGTTCAAAAATAAATTGGGGTTTCTTACCAAATGTGCGAACAACCTTATTATTTTCTTTTCCACCGGCAATAACGTCATCGGCGGGAAGGTTAGGTAGAACCGCTAAAAAATCATTGATTTTACCTTCAACATTCTTTAGCTCATCATCCATAACCTTAATCCGATCAGCAATTTCCTTCATCTCTGCTTTTAGAGAATTTACATCTGTGCCCTGCTTAATTAAGACGGGTATTTGGGCAGAAACCTTATTTTTCGTTGCTTTTAATTCCTCTGACTGAGAAATAATACTTCTTCTTTTTTGATCCCAGGACAAAAGCTCAGTAAAGTCCACCTCATAAAGTCTTTTCTGAAGAGCTAATTTGACCTTTTCCGGATTATTCCTTATTTTTTGAATGTCTAACATAGAGTGTCAGTCTCCTCTCTTTTATATAAACGTGTTTATTTTTTCGATGCCAAAGCCTTATTTAACGCTTCCTTTTCTTCTCTTGATAGTTCTCTATTAGATTGTCCGTTTATTATTTCTTTAGAATACACATAAGAATTTTCTCTTGTATATATTCCGGTAATAACCAGTCCATTTTTTTGATCATTAATAACGGCAAAGGAAAAGCTCATATTATTTGAAATATTTTCAAAGGCATTGTAGGAAACCATTCCAAAATGTCGTAAACAAGTCGGCATTTGTTTCTCTAAATCTGAAAGCCTAATCTTAATATTTCCTTCTAAATCATTTTTTACTTTATATATTTCATCGGAATAAGAAATCATTAGATCCTCAACATTTTTTTCACTGAGACCTTTGATTAATAATTTGTATTTTTTAGATAAGCTCATAAGTCTAAAATGATTAATTAAAATCAGAATCATACATAGGGCAAACGAACCTGCACAAATATAAATAAAATAGTCTTCCATAATATCCTCCTAAGAGCGGTTTTCGTTAAAGCTTGTTATTTTGCGTTTTAAAGCATTTTTTCATTTTTATATGATAACATATTGTTGACTCTTAAATAATTAAATACAAAGCAAAATAGGCCTGTAAGTTATTTGTCATTATTTAACAACATTTCTATAATTCTATCAAGTTCATCCTTTGAATAAACTTCAAAAATTATCTTTCCTTTTTCTTTAGCTCTAATTAAATTTATCTTTGTGCCATACACCGCCCTTAACTTTTCTTCCAATTCCAAAATCTCTATTGATTCTTTTGTCATTGCTTTTCTTTTTTCTATCTTTTTCTTAAGTTTACTCTCCGATGCTGTAAGTTTTTCGCTCTCTCTGACATTTAGGTTTTTATCTACAATAATATTTGCCAGTTCATTTTGTCTGTTAGCATCTGTAATGGTTATTAAAGTTCTAGCATGCCCGCTTGTTAACCTACCATCGGAAATCATTGTCTTTATTTCATCGGTAAGTGTAAGTAGTCTTACTGAGTTTGCAATAGCTGCTCGGCTTTTTCCCACGACCTTTGCAACCTCTTCCTGAGTAATTGAGTGTTCTTCAATGAGTCTTTGAAAAGCTTCTGCCTCTTCAATTGGATTTAAGTCTTCTCTTTGAAGGTTCTCAATAAGGGCTATCTCCATTACTTCACGAGAGGTAATATCTTTAATTATCACAGGTATAGTCTTCAACTCGGCAAGCTTTGCCGCACGCCATCTTCTCTCACCGGCAACTATTTTGTAATGTGCTCCTTCGCTGCGAACGATGATCGGTTGAACGACACCATGATCCTTTATTGATTCGGCTAATGCCTCTAATTTTTCCTGATCAAAAACTTTTCTTGGCTGTTGGCTGTTTGGCTCAACTTCATTGATCCTAACTTCCATTATGCTGTTTTTTGCATCCTCAAGGGCGTTTGTTGAGCTTATTAATGCTTCCAACCCTTTTCCTAAACCCTTTTTCATTCCCTATATTTCCTCCGAACTTAATATTACCTCATCCGCCAATTCCATATAGCATTCAGCGCCCTTGGATTTTTCATCATATAGAATAATAGGAAGGCCATGGCTTGGGGCTTCGCTTAAGCGTACATTTCGCGGAATTATTGTACGGTAAACTTTATTACCGAAATATTTTTTAACTTCTTCAACTACTTGAATGGAAAGATTTGTTCTGGCATCAAACATTGTTAACACAACTCCCTCAACTCTCAGGGACTTGTTCAAATGCTTCTGTACAATTTTTACTGTATTCATTAATTGGCTGAGACCCTCAAGAGCATAATACTCACATTGAATAGGCACCAAAATCGTATCAGCGGCAGTCAACGAATTAACGGTTAAAAGCCCAAGAGAAGGAGGACAATCTATAACTATAAAGTCAAACTTTTCTTCTATTTCGTCAAGGGCAAGCTTTAACCTGGTTTCTCTTGATAACACCGATACCAGCTCTACTTCCGCACCGGCTAAATTTATATTTGAGGGAGAAAGAAACAGACCTTTAATCTGAGTTTCAATCATTGTCTCTTCTATTGATACTTCATTTATAATAGTATCGTATATTGAGCTTGTTACCGTGTTTTTATCTATACCCAAACCACTTGTTGTATTTCCTTGCGGATCGATATCAATAACAAGAACTTTTTTGCCCTTTACTCCCAAGCAGGCACTTAGATTTACTGCCGTTGTAGTTTTTCCTACTCCGCCTTTTTGATTAGCAATAGCGATTATTTTAGCCATATAGCACCTCGTTCATCAATAATTACCCGAAATAAGGGCTGTTTCTAAACAATTATACCATAA
>CAYMLJ010000043.1:0-3371 GCA_964391395.1 uncultured Ruminiclostridium sp.
GCATGCTTGCTGAAATTTATCAAAAAGTTCTCCAGTACTATTCTGTTGGGATTAGACTGGGGATACTTTTTGTTTAAGACAGACAAGTTATCATAACAATTAAATAGAAAGTAGGTAAAACATTTGAAAGAATGTAATGATTTCTGGTATGATAATCTTGCTGAAGAACAAAAATTAATCATTTATGATGCGCACTGTAGTTCGGAAAATAATAATTTAAATCAGGTGGATGCCATGCATATAGCCATATGTGATGATGACAAGAACTACTTAGAGCTTTTTCAGGGTTACATAAAAAATTATTTAGCATTACTTGAAAATAGTTGTGAGGGCGTAATTATAGATTGCTATACCTGTGGAGAGCAGTTAATAGAAGCGTATGAAACAGGTATTATATATGATCTAATTTATTTGGATATTAAAATGAAAAAAGTAAGCGGATTTGATGCAGCAAAAATCATAAGAGATTATGATAGCAAAGCCCTGATTATCTTTATTACTTCTCTTAAAGACTATATATTTAATAGCTTTGAATACCAACCTTTTTGGTTTTTGATTAAGCCTGTCTTTGAAGAAAAGTTCTATCATGTTCTTAAACAAGCGGTAGCACAAATAAATGATATAAAAAATAGGAGGTACTCTTTTTACACCAGAGATCGTGGCCTTATAAGTCTTGAAATTAGCAAGATTATGTATATGGAGAGTATTCTTCGAAAAATCATCCTACATACGAGCAACCAACAATATACGTATTATGCAAATCTAAAGGAGGAGGAAGATAAATTATCTAAGTATAATTTTATCAGGATCCATAAAGGATATTTGGTTAATATGGAATATATACGAAGAATAAACAAATCGAATATTGTGCTTAACAATAATATGGTGTTGCCACTGAGTGAGCATCGACTAAAAACGGTATTTGATAGCTTTACCAGTTATCTAGCGAGGTATTCGATATGATACATAGTGTAGCATGGCTGTTTATTGAAGTACTCACATCATTATTTGAAATTATAATCATATTAACCTTTTTAAATGGATTTCTTGAAGAAAAAGATACTACCCTCATAAGAAAGGTGCTTGTATTCCTTTTTGCATTTATACAATTATTTATTGTCAGTTCGTTTTTATATAATATCCCAAATGCGCTTATAGTTAATTTTTTAGGGGTTTCACTGCTCATTTCGTTGTTTTTATTTAAAGGAAAGTTAAATTCTCATATTTTCACATGTGTTTTACTTCTGGCCATCCTTGTGGTTACTGAACTTGTTACTCTTTGTATATTAGTGCTAAGTTCTGATATAAAACCGGAAATATTTCAGAACGATCCAGTATTCAAATTAATTGGCATCATAATTAAAAATATATTGTCCTTTATGGCAATAAAAATTATTTGTAATTTTAAGAAATCATATGTTACTGAGACAGGGAGAAAATACTACTTTCTTCTTCTTTTAATGGTTCCGATTATATGCATATTTGTTGCTTTGATAATACTTGATCTTATGCTTAGTCATAATGTAACTGATACATTTTTTGTCTTGATTGCGTATATTGGGCTAATGTACGTTAACGCCATAGTATTTAGTATGTATGAATTGACTATGCGCCAGCTTGAAAAAAGCTATAATTATAAATTAATCGAAAAGCAATTGGAGTTCCAACTTAGTCATTACAACAAACTTGCAGAAAATCGTGAGATTCTTTCTGAAGTAATTCATGATTTTAAAAACCATCTTAATTGTATTTATAACCTTTACAAATACGAAAAGAGGAATGAATTAGGAAACTATATTGAAAATCTTATTAATGTCACTGATACCGAGAAAATTGTCGACACAGGAAATCCGGTTATTGATGCCGTATTAAGTGAGAAAGCCAACCAAGCAAGTAAGATAGGAATTAATTTCAAACGCGAGCTCAACTTACCTTCAAATATTAAAATAAGACACTCAGACATATGCATCGTTCTGGGTAATTCATTGGATAATGCCATTGAAGCGTGCAAGCAGATAACTGATAAAGCTCAGAATAAGGAAATTAAGCTTTCTATGAATTATCGCGGCAAATATATGATAATAGTTGTAACCAATACATGCCAAGGTACCCCCGTGAAACGGGGAAAGTTTTATCGATCATCTAAGCCATCTCCCGAGCTTCATGGTCTTGGGTTGCAAAGCATAGAGAGAACAGTAAAAAAGTATAATGGAAATATGGTGGTAAAATGTGATAAAAATTTATTTGAGCTTGAAATCGTAATGTCTACTACTTAGGCATATGCCAGAATTCTATTCATGAGATTTTCGCGTAAAAGGGTAAGCCCATCAAAATATATATTTTTAATATAGTACTTTTCTAACTCATCATGAAAGGACTTTGCCATAGCAATTGATTCAACAGCCTTTTGAATAATAGTGTCAGTATAGAGCCTGTTAAAGTCAAGTTGGCGTTTATAATCAGAGATAATATCACTGTTTAAAAACTCATTCATAAAATATGTCGAATTACGTTCATTGTTTATATCACTAATATCATGGTATTCGTTAGCTGTTATTACCGATATATTAAGCTCCGGCAATACAATATGCTCAATTTTATTGGGAGACATGGAGCAAAAATATGTCTCAGTCAAAAAGCCTTTTTCTATTGCTTCATCTTTTAAACTCGCCAGTACGTTTTTAGTGCTGCTCCCGGCCGGCGCGCATAATCGTATTACTTTATGGTCTATACAAAGGCTATCCAAAAATTCAGAAGGTCCCTTAGGAGTAATTGCACTTGCAAAAAGAAGTCGTTGCTTCCCAGGAATTTTAGCCGGGATACCAGATCCAAAAATCTTTGTTTTAAGGTCGTGAATAAAAATAGCTTCTTTTCCTATATCCAAAGCATATTCAAAAATTTTTTCGGTATCTGCTTTTAGCTCGGCAGCCGATCTTAAATAGCAATAAGCTCTTTCAAAGCAATCTCTGATTTTTGCGCCGGTTTTAAAGATTTCTTCTTTTGCCTCAATTATCCCATCTTGGTTCCAAAACTCCCCCAAATTGATAATTTCGTCTACAGCTCCGGGGCATATGGGATCTACCACATGAGGCGCAGTACCGTCTATTATTGCAATTGCTAGCCTGGGTACGACTATTCCATCAAGGCTGTTATTATCACTGGAACAATGCATGAATTCAATATCGTATCCTTGTTTAGCAAGGTCGAGCCCTATTATCTTCATTATGGTGCTTTTACCTGTACCGGGACCGCCTTTTAAAATAAAAATACGATTTGCTTCTTCAATATCAATTATATATTTGTAATAGCTATAAAAGCCAAGGGGGGTATTTCCGCCCGGGAACATGTGCCTAATTTTTCCTTCTACCATC
>CAYMLJ010000043.1:3471-12911 GCA_964391395.1 uncultured Ruminiclostridium sp.
ATAGAGGGTGTTGAATTTGAATTAAACCCGATTGCTCAGAAGACAAAAGAGGTTTATGAGGATTATATCGATATAAGAAAGCAGGTGTATGGCAAAAGAGAGAAGGACATAACTCTGATGGATATTGCCACCCTAGCCATGAAATATCTGAAAAAGACCGGTGACCTTGATAACCTTGATGAATCAGAAGAAATCAATGCATGTAGTATTGTTGTAAGAGCTATAATTGATGACAAACCTGAAGAATGGCTGGTGATGTTTAAAAACGAGACACATAATCATCCCACTGAAATCGAGCCTTTTGGTGGAGCAGCCACATGCTTGGGTGGAGCTATTCGTGACCCCTTATCAGGACGTTCTTATGTATACCAAGCTATGCGTGTAACTGGTTCAGCAGACCCCAGAACACCTCTAGACAAAACCTTACCCGGTAAGCTGCCCCAGAGAGTAATAACAACAAGAGCAGCTCAGGGCTACAGCTCCTATGGGAATCAAATTGGTCTTTCCACAGGCATGGTCGCCGAAATTTATCATGAGGATTATGTTGCAAAAAGAATGGAAATCGGTGCGGTGGTAGGTGCCGTTCCTAAAAATAATGTCGTTAGAAAAACACCCGAATCGGGAGATATAATAATATTATTAGGTGGACGTACAGGCAGAGACGGCTGCGGTGGCGCCACGGGATCGTCAAAGGAGCATACCGTCGAGTCCCTTACGACTTGCGGAGCAGAGGTACAAAAGGGTAATCCTCCTACTGAGAGAAAGATTCAACGCCTCTTTAGAAAGCCGATTGTTACCAAAATGATTAAAAGATGTAATGACTTCGGCGCAGGGGGAGTATCTGTAGCAATAGGAGAGCTGGCAGACAGCCTTTCAATTAATCTGGATGCAATCTTAAAAAAATACGAAGGTCTCGATGGCACAGAGCTTGCTATTTCTGAATCTCAGGAAAGAATGGCGGTTGTAGTGGCTCCCCAGAATGCAGAGAAATTTATTGAGGAAGCTCGTAAAGAGAACTTAGAAGCAACAATGGTGGCTGTCGTGGATGATTCCGGGCGATTGCGTATGTGCTGGCGGGGCAAGACCATAGTTGATTTGAGCCGTGATTTTCTAAACACTAACGGGGTTAAGCAAAGCACATTTATAAAAGTAAAAGGGGCGGAGCTTTCGAATAATACTATTGAGGCTTTATCTCCATCTATAGAAAAATATAGAAATGACCCATTACAGGCTTGGACAAAGAACTTAGAAAGACTGAATGTATGTAGCCAAAAAGGTTTAGTGGAATGCTTTGACAGTACCATTGGTGCAAGTACCGTTCAAATGCCCTTCGGAGGGAAATACCAACTTACACCTACCGAGGGAATGGTAGCGAAATTGCCTGTAGAAACCGGAAAAACCATAACCGGGACTATAATGACATATGGATTTGATCCCGTGATATCCAAGTGGAGCCCGTTCCATGGCGCAGTTTATGCTGTGGTAGAATCCCTAGCCCGCCTTGTTGCAATCGGAGGGGATTACAAACAGGCAAGATTAACACTTCAAGAGTATTTCGAAAAATTAGGCAATGACCCGGAGAAATGGGGGAAGCCTTTATCGGCACTTTTAGGGGCTTTTTACACACAAAATGAACTTAAGGTGGCTGCTATTGGCGGCAAGGATAGCATGTCGGGAACTTTCAATGATATACATGTTCCACCGACACTTGTTTCCTTTGCTTTGGCTCCTACGGATGTTACAAAGGTAATTACTCCTGAATTCAAAAAGGCGGGTAGTCGTTTAGTGCTCCTTCCTATAAGTAAAGATGAGCTGCTCCTTCCTGACTTTAAATACATGGACAAGACCTTTACCAGTATAAACACCTTGATTAAAGACAAAGTGATTCTATCAGCTTCCACCCTGAAGGCAGGCGGTTTGGCAGAGGCTTTATGTAAGATGGCCTTTGGTAACAGCATAGGAGCAAAGCTTAAAGAGCTGAGTTTTGATCGACTATTTAAGCTTGACTATGGGGCAATACTAGTTGAAATTGATGCAGGGAACGACCCCTCGGAGCTATTTGCAGGACTTGATTATGTCATTGTAGGAGAAACTACTACAGAGTCTGCAATAATAACCGAATATGGGGTTCTTTCGCTTGAAGATTTACAAGTGGCTTGGGAAGGCTCTCTGGAAAAGATATTCCCCACAAAAACCGATGGGGATGTAAGCAGGGTTAAAACCGTTAGCTATACTCTCGGGAAAAAGTACAAAAAAGAAATTCATATTGCAAGACCCAGAGTATTTATACCGGTATTCCCGGGTACAAACTGTGAATATGATGTTAAGCGCAAACTAGAAGCGGCAGGCGCAATATCAGATGTTATGGTGTTAAAAAATCTTACGGCTCATGAAATAGAAGATTCTATTAACCAAATGAAAAAACATATAGACGAAAGTAATATGATTGTGATTCCCGGCGGGTTTAGCGCAGGGGATGAGCCCGAAGGCTCAGGAAAATTCATAGCTACTGTATTTAGAAATCCTTACCTTACTGAAGCAGTTATGAATCTTATCAATAATAGGGATGGGCTTATGCTGGGAATCTGTAACGGCTTTCAGGCTCTTGTCAAATTAGGGCTCCTTCCTTATGGAGAAATAAGGCCGTTGGATGAGACTTGCCCCACCTTGACATTTAACACAATCGGACGCCATGTATCTTTAATGATTAACACAAGGGTAGCCTCTAATTTATCACCTTGGTTGTCTAATGTTAAGGTTGGAGATATTTATACCGTGGCAGTTTCCCATGGTGAGGGAAGATTTGTTGCTAATCCTTCTGTATTGGAGGAATTGGAGAAAAACGGACAAATTGCAACACAGTATGTGGATCTTGAGGGTAATCCTACTATGGATATCAGGTACAACCCCAACGGTTCGGTACTGGCAATCGAGGGTATCACCAGCAAAGACGGAAGGATTTTTGGGAAAATGGCCCATGATGAGCGTTATACCTCAAATACCTTTATGAATATCCCGGGTAAAAAGGATCAGAAAATATTTGAGGCAGGTGTTGAATACTTTCTGTAGAGAGAATAAGGAACATAATATGAAAAAAGCAACTAAGCAGTATCATCAAAAGATAGATATATGTTCTATAAACTATAAGCTTCGGCATACAGTGAGGATGAGGGGAATGTATAAGAAAGTGCATTCCGCCATTATTGCACTATTTACTCTGGTTTTTTTATCAGGTGTTTTGTCATCATGCGGGAGACTTAATATGGAAGGTATCGAACCGCGCAATCAGGATGCATATAATCCTATTGAGGAATTAAATACACCATTACCGAAGCCAAGTATAAATCCTGAGGTTTCTCCCACACCTTCTGAATCTTTAGACAATGCAGAGGAATCTTCCGACCACTCAAATACATATGAACACCCCGATAACGAGCCAATTATAACGCCCGAGGAGCCACTTGAGTCATCTGAATCTCAAAGGCCGCCACCAGACTTGTCGCCCGGTAATTCATCCGGCGTGCCACAGGACGCATACCCGGATAAGTCACCTGATACAACTCCCGATGCGTCACCCCATAAACCCTGCGAAACATCTCCCGAACCAAGCAAAACTCCTAAGCCACTTGAATCCACACCGCCGGAACCTCCGCAAGATCCGCCTCCGACGCCAACTCCACCATCCTCTCCGGTCGAGAATATAAATATTGTGAACCCCTATGTACCCTATACGTACGATCAGATGAGAGATGAAAGCTTGAAGTTGGCTGAGTTATACCCGGAAATAATTACTCTGGACAGTATAGGATATTCCGTTGAAGGACGTGAGCTTACATTAATTAAACTTGGCAAGGGCAATAAAAAGATAATATTATGTGGTTCGCATCATGCAAGAGAATATATTTCGAGCTCGTATTTAATGAAAATGATTGAGGAATACTCCAAGGCTTATTCTAACAATAATTATTTTGGGAAATATAATATCAGGGAAATCCTAGATCAAATAAGCATTTACATTGTACCAATGGTGAATCCAGACGGTGTAAACCTTGTTAATAAAGGCATTGATTCTGTAAACGATAAGGAAGCAGTAGAGGCTATGGTTATGCTAAGACCTTCTTATAGGGAATGGAAAGCTAATATAAACGGGGTGGATTTAAATCGTCATTATCCTGCCAAATGGGAAGAAAAATATGATGAAGTAGGGAAGCCTGCTTCGGAGAGCTTCAAGGGAACCGCCGCCGGTACAGAGCCTGAGATTCAAGCTATGATGAAGCTTTCAAACGAAAATGAGTTTATACTGGCAGCCTCATTCCATACTAAGGGAAATGTGATATACTGGGCTGACCGAGGCACAGTGGGCTCAATACCCGGAGTAAAGGATATGGCAAAGCGATTAGCCTCACTTACAAAATATCAAAGTATGCCGATTTCTGAGGATTCATCGATATACGGTGCCGGATATGAAAATTGGTTTAGGTTGGTATTCTTACGTCCTGCGTTTTGTATAGAATTGACTCCTTATAACAATACCGATGTGCCCCATAATGAAAAGAAATTTGATAGTCTGGTCTGGAATAACGCCAAATACATAGGACTATTTATGGCAGATGAGGCTCTTGGAAGGCAATAATTAAAATGGATTTTAGCTGTCCTATGGATTGTTTCAGTATGCAGGAGAGGATTAATGGGACACGGTCATTTTAAAAAAGGAGTAATATATAGGCGACGACTTGCTGTTTTATTGGGTTTTGCAATTATATTGATACTAATAATAGCATTTGTTATATCAAGCTGTATACAAAACAGAGTATTCACGCCGAACCAATTGCCGGGTAAGGAATCAACTATAACCGAAGAACCAACTCCGACCGATATAATTACAGTAGATCACGGCGTATTGCCTGTTATTGGCACCGTTAAAAAAACAGGAAAAATATTTTTAATAGAAGAAAAAGTGAGAGAATTTGTTGCCATCCAACCCGGGAAATACGGAGTTTTCTTTATAGATTTGGCAACAGACGAGTATTTTGGGATAAACGACCGCGACTCATATATTGCAGCATCTACTTCAAAACTACCCATGAATCTGATGCTGTATACCAAATTTGAGAGCGGAGAAATCAGCCAGGATTATATTGTTCGATATATTGAAGAAGACTTTGAGCCCGGGACAGGAATTATTCAAAATGAGCCCTTTGGAACAGAATATACTATTAAAGAGGCTTCGGAGCTTTCAATACGATATAGTGATAATTGTGCCATCAATATGATTATTCGAAATCTAGGTATTGAAGAAATTTGTCAATATATATTGAATTTAGGCGGAGACATTTATTATACTGATGGTAATAAAACATCTCCTCACGATTTGGGACTTATCGCAAAAGAGCTTTACCGATTGTATCTGATAAACCCGGATCTTTATGGAGGGCTTTTTTATAGCCTTGAAAATACACAGTGGAATGATCGTATAAAGGCTCAGCTTCCGGATGAAGTCAGAGTGGCGCATAAAATCGGAAATCAAATAAGGACTGTAAATGATGTAGGAATTATTTTTGCCTCCCATCCCTTTGTTTTGGCGGTCATGACAGAGGATGTTGAGGTGGAGATAGCAAAAACTAACATTGCAATTATTTCGAAAATGGTGTATGACCAGTTAGAGTCATATGTGCAATAAAGTCTAAAATGAGGTGTTTTTTAAATGTACCGATCATATCAAAAAAAGCGCAGATTTAATCCCCGTAAATTTATTATATTTCTGCTTACTGTCAGCGCTTTAATTACTATAGTTGTTCTTGCGGCTAATGGGAAGGATTCCTTTTCAAAGGATAATCTTAAAGCGCAGGGATCAGCGAATTCAACCAATACTGCCACTGTATCGCCTACCTCAACACATACGCCGGAACAGGTCGCACAACCGACTCCTTGGCCTACACCCGACCCGATGCCGGAAGATAGTACTGATCGTGCTGTTTTAGATGTATCTTGGGAAGACCCTGCTATTTTTACTGGCGCATTTGCCTTTGATGATTTAAAAAAGATTTTTAATAAAAAAGACGGAACAACAATGGATTATTGGGTGTTCGAACAAGGAAACCCCGTTGATTATGTTCCTAAGGATGAAATAGTATTTGGTAACTCAAAGGAATACTCAGATGTTAAGGGTGTAACGGCATTCAGGGGAAATAATTATAGGGATTCTGCATCCTACGGAAGCCGTTCCGTTACCGAAAAGAAACTAGAAATAGTATGGTCGCATGATATAGGTGTTATAGAGGCAGAAAACAGCAGATGGCCCGGAACCGGCTGGACAGGCCAGCCACTTTTAGTCAATTGGTCCGAAGAAGTTCGAAATATTATGAATATTAAGGATGAGATGAAGGCCAAAGATCTTGTGGAAGTTATATATCCCACCTTGGACGGTAATATTTATTTTTTGGACATTGAAACCGGTAAACCCACAAGAGACAAGATAGAAGTAGGCTTTCCTATGAAAGGAACCGGTATGGTAGACCCTAGGGGTTACCCTCTTTTATTTGCAGGAATTGGACTTAATGAAAACGGCAGCAAAATTGCTGAATTTAAATATAAAATGTTTAATCTTATAGATCAAACACCTATATATGATATTTATGGCCGTGACCCTGTGGCCTTCCGAAGGTGGGGAGCCTTTGACTCCTCGGCAATCATTGATAAAAAGACAGATACCTTCATTGAAGCCGCCGAAAACGGGCTGGTTTATAGGGTCAAGCTGAATACTAATTTTGATTTGAATGCAGAAACTATATCCATAGCTCCCCAATTAACCAGATATCGCTATAAAGATTCAACCAATATTGAGCTTGGAATAGAAAATTCCCCGGCCTATTATAAGAATTACATGTATTTTTGTGATAACGGCGGTATTTTTCAATGCCTTGATTTGAATACTTTAAAGCCTGTGTGGGTTTATGATGTAGGTGATGATACCGATTCGTCACCTGTTATTGAAGAAACAAGTGAAGGGGTTTTTGTGTATACAGCAAATCAGGTGGATAAGAGAAGCCAGAAAAGTAAGAGCCGTGAAAATTGTAACATACGAAAATTTAATGCCCTTACCGGTGAGCTTTTATGGCAGAAAGATTACTCTTGTGTATACAGCTACTATATCAATGGAGGAGCACTTGGTACACCGCTGTTGGGAAAAGATGATATAAGTGATATAATTATTTTCAACATATGCTTTACAGGTTCGTCACAAGACGGCATTCTTGTTGCATTGGACAAAAAAACAGGGGCGGAAGTCTGGAAAAGACAGTTGAATGCCTATAGCTGGTGTTCACCGGTGGCTGTTAAAAGTTCTGAGGGTAAAACCTATGGATTGTTTACAGATTTTTCTGGATTGCTACACCTTTTTGATCCCAAGACAGGCAAAGATTTGCACACCGTAGGCCTCGGAGCAAATATTGAATCTTCACCGGCTGTCTATGATGACATGATTGTAGTAGGCTCATATGCAAAGAAAATATTTGGGATAAAAATAAAATAGAAGTAAGATGTAAGATGTTGGACGTTTGACTTGCCCGTGCATTCTAGCCTCAAACTTCCACCGCTTGCCTCTATGCTATGGAGGAATATGTATGAATAGACGCAGAAGCAATCAATCAAATAAATTAATTACAGTAGTAATACTTTTGGCAGTGACTTTAGTAATATTATTGGCTTTGTTATTTATACAGGGTAGTTTTGGAAGGGGTATTATAGCCGATTCTCCCAAACCTTCGGCGGGCACTTCACCTACCCCCACAGAAACGTCAAAACCCACACCTGACCCTACTCCAACTCCAGAACCGACTCCTCCCCCGGAAATAACCGACCCGGAACAATTGGTTCTGGATATTGCCAACCTACCGGCTTACGTTAGCAAAACCACTGTATCTGAAGGGACCTATCAGAAAAAATTCAATGACGGCGGAACTATTACATATTCTGTTTATCAAAATGACAAAAAGGTTGAGTATAAGCCTGATTATATCTTGGCATTTCCACGGGCCGTAGCTTATACCGAGCAGGAAGGCGTTACCACATTCAGAGGTAATAATTACCGTGATACCGCTTCATACGGAACACGGGATATCAAAGAAAAAAAGCTTGAGATAATCTGGGAGCATGGAACCGGTGCAATCAGCGCCCACAACAGCTACTGGCCCGGATCAGGCTGGACAGGTCAGCCCATACTAATTCATTGGCCGGAAGCAACCAGAAAAGTTATGAATATCAACGAGGAATTTAAGAATAAGGATTTAACCGAGGTAATCTATCCGATTTTGGACGGAAATATTTACTTTCTAGATCTTCAAACCGGAAAGCCTACCCGTAATAAAATAAATCTCGGATTTTCAATAAAAGGTACAGGTATGGTTGATCCTCGGGGTTATCCTTTATTCTATACCGGGATGGGCTTAAATGAAAATAACGGTAAAGTGACCGAATTTAAGTACAGGGCCTATAACTTATTAGATCAAAGTGAGATTTTTAGCATTATGGGAAGAGATGCTTTATCCTACAGGGGTAAATGGGGAGCCTTTGACTCATCGGCTCTTTTAAGCAAAGAAACCGATACATTAATAAATGTCGGTGAAAACGGTCTTATATACAAGACCAAGCTAAATACGAGATTTGACGCTGCAAGCGGAGCTTTATCCATGTCTCCACAAGTAACAAAGTTCCAGTATAAATCTTCCTATAATAGCCCCGGCGCCGATTACGGTATAGAAAACTCTCCCGCTATTTATAGAAACCTCATGTACACTGTTGATAATGGAGGAACTCTCCTATGCCTAGATATTAATAAGCTTGAGCCAGTTTGGATGTATGATGTCAAGGATGATACCGACAGTACCATTGTTATTGAGGAAGAGGAGGACGGGGTTTTCATCTATACGGCCAATGAGGTTGATAAACGCTGCGCAGGAGGTAAGGCCAGTAAGGCCGATTGTAATATCCGCAAGTTTAATGCCCTGACTGGTGAATTAGTATGGCAAAAGGATTACTCCTGCTATTACCGCTCCGGTATTAACGGCGGGGTATTAGGAACACCTTTAATAGGCAAGGATGATATTGCCGACAGAATTATCTTCCCTGTATGCTTTACAGGAAGCCAGATGGATGGAAAGCTTGTGGCGTTGAACAAGAAGACAGGCGAAGAAATATGGGTCCGCGAGCTTACTAATTATAGTTGGAGCTCTCCCGTGAGTATAAAAAGCGATGATGGGAAAACCTACGGATTATTATGCGGTTATGACGGATTCATGCGCCTTTTTGATCCTATTACAGGCGAAGACCTGGATAAAGTATCATTAGGAGTAAATATCGAAAGCTCACCTTCCGTATATAATGATATTGCCGTTGTGGGCTCCTACGCTCAAAAAATATTTGGAGTGAGGATTAAGTAGAAA
>CAYMLJ010000044.1:0-2574 GCA_964391395.1 uncultured Ruminiclostridium sp.
TATTATGTATTTGCTCTGGGAACTTTGATAATTATAGGGCAGATATTTTTTAAAGAGAGCGTACAATGGCTATTACAATAATAAGTATATTTAATAAACTAGGTGATAGACAAAATGAAAGACATTATTATTTTAGGAATAGAAACAAGCTGCGATGAAACATCTGCTGCAGTTGTGGTAAACGGTCGTAAGGTATTATCAAATATTATAGCATCCCAGATAGATTTACATGCCGAATACGGAGGAGTGGTTCCAGAAATAGCCTCGCGAAAACATGTGGAGCTTATTCTTCCTGTTATAGATTCTGCATTGAAGGAAGCTGATATAACATTAGAGAATGTGGATGCAATTGCAGTAACCTATGGGCCGGGACTTGTAGGTGCGCTTTTGGTGGGTGTTACTGCTGCTAAAGCGATGGCAGCCGCGCTTGATAAGCCTCTTATCAAGGTACACCATATTGAAGGACATATAGCTGCTAATTATATTAGTCATCCTGAATTAAAACCGCCCTATATCGGTCTTATAGCCTCTGGTGGCCATAGCCATATAGTCCATGTCAGCGACTATCTTGATTTTGAAATTCTCGGAATTACTAGAGATGACGCAGCAGGTGAGGTATTTGATAAAATTGCACGCGTTCTAGGACTGGGATATCCTGGAGGTCCTGTAATTGATAAGCAGGCAAAGCTGGGGAATCCGAAGGCTGTTCACTTTCCAAGAGTCAATTTTCCCAATGGCTCCTATGATTTCTCGTTCTCGGGCTTAAAAACCGCTGTTATTAACCATGTAAACCATTCCCGCCAAAAGGGCGAGGAACTTAATATCCCAGATATCTGTGCGTCTTTTCAACAGGCTGTGGTGGATGTATTGGTGGATCATACATTAAAAGCTGCAAATAGTATGAATGTTAAGACAATAGCCCTAGCGGGCGGCGTTGCCTCAAATTCTCTTCTAAGGGAAACACTCCAAAACCGAGCAAAAAAAATAGGCATTGATGCACTCTTCCCTACTCCGGTTTTGTGCACCGATAATGCGGCTATGATTGCTTCTGCGGGTTATTTTTCCTTCCTGAAAGGTGAGTTCGCAGACTTTACTTTAAATGCCGTGCCGTCTCTTATCATAGGAGAAGGGCATAAATAAGTGTATATCACGTGCTACAGCCACTACATGGCATCCTATGGCATCGGCTACCGGAGTTTGCCACATTGAACGATAGAAAAGGATATTTTCATCGGGAAAAGTACAAAATTACCTGTGAATTGTTCAAGTTTTTAGCTGTGGAGACTGTGGAAATATTCATAAAAACAGCTTATATTGCCCGTTTTATCTGTGGATAACTCTGTGGATATTGTGGATAAGATTGCTAGTTGTCCCCAATTGCTTGATACATGTCATAAGAATTAATAACTTTTTTTACATAATTTTGTGTTTGGGTATATGGAGGGATGCCTCCATATTTTTTTACCGCATTCGGGCCGGCGTTATAAGCCGCTAAGGCTAGTTTCAAATCGCCGTCAAAGGCTTTTAACTGGTAATAGAGGTATTGGGTACCTCCAAGAATATTTTGTTCTATATTATAGGCGTCAGTAACCCCTAACCCTTCAGCAGTTCCCGGCATTAATTGCATCAGACCCATGGCTCCGGAGGTTGAAAGTGCAAAGGGTTGGAATCCGGATTCTTCCTTAATAACAGCGCGGACAAGCTTAGGGTCAAGGTTGTATTGATTTGAATAAGTATTAATAGACGCATTTATTCTGGGCATAAGTTCTTGTATCTGGGTTTGTGAAAGGCGAGGATAAACCGACTCGTAAGAGCCCGAGACCAAAGGATACTTGGTTTTAGCAACGGTCTGGGTTGAAGATTCCATATCGATAATTGGTGCTGCAAACTCTCCTAATAAGGTGGATGATTCTGCTAATGCAGCAGCCGATTCTAAAGCAGCCGAAGCTTTATCAAGCTCTTGAGCAAAATCTGTGTTGCTGCTCGACGAGACATTCATTTTTATAGGCAAACGTCCCTGAATTTCTGCTATTTTTTGCTTCATTAAAGAAGAGATATTGGGCAAATTAGGTATATTCATCTGCTTCCACCTTTCATATTAATTATATCGGAACCTTGGCAACTTTTATAGAGTGAAAATCCCTATTCATAATAAAATACCGAAATATGGTGCAAATAAATTGAATAATTCCTTCCATGGGAAATTCGCCCGTCTGAATTGAAATTGTATTTTCAGAGAATAATTTAATTAGAACATAAATGGACGGTGATTATGATGAAGATTAACAAAAGAAGCATTTTTTCTGCCATAAAGGGGACGAGCACTGCAATACAGTTTTTGTCTGTGGCAACTCGCTTTCTTTTAGTGATTCTGATTATATGCATAATATATGGAGGCGCTACCCAAAAGCAAATATCGGACAACATTGTAAGACTTCATATTGTAGCCAACAGTGACTCAGCCATGGATCAGGAGCTAAAAATGAAGGTTAGGGATGCGATTTTGAAGCATATGCAGGAAAAATACCCTAACGGCGCTACCCGAGAGGAAGCTGCGGGGTATTTAAAAGGAAG
>CAYMLJ010000044.1:2674-12879 GCA_964391395.1 uncultured Ruminiclostridium sp.
ATGGATGAGGAAGCTATGAATCAACTTAGAGAGGGTTTAGGAGATAATAATTACCGGCTTATAACCGACATAGCCGAAGATAATAACGCACCTGTAAAAATAAAATTCCGTATTGTTGAGATTGTGGAAGACTCCAAAATCCGTATTGCAGAGATTATAAACAATTTGTTTTAGTGATATAATAAGAACCCCACCCATTAAGGCAATCAAAGATTGCCAATGGGTCCCGGGAACCTTGTTATATCATAATTATTGCTACCGCAACAATCATGATATAATAGAGTCAATTCTCTTGCATAAAACACACCAATGATTGGAGGATTTGACTTGTGAGTATTGAGATACTTTACGAGGATAATCATTTGCTTATAGTGGTAAAGCCGCCTAATATACCGGTTCAAGGGGATATCAGCGGAGATGTGGATTTTTTAACTATATTAAAGGAAGATATCAAGCTCCGCTACAATAAGCCCGGAAATGTTTTTCTCGGGCTTGTACATAGGCTGGATAGACCGGTGGGAGGTGTTATGGTATTTGCCAAGACCTCTAAAGCCGCCTCAAGGCTTTCCGAACAGATTAGAAATCATCAAATGGAAAAGATATATCTCTGTGTGGTGCAAGGCTGCCCGGAGTCTATGAAGGGGCGCCTGACCGATACCCTTCTGAAAGATAAGGATAATAATGTTGTTAGTGTGGTAGAGCAGGGCACACCCGGAGCTAAGCAAGCAATACTGGACTATGAGGTGCTTAATAGCTCTCAAGGATTAAGCCTAATAAAGGTTAATTTACTTACGGGAAGAAGCCATCAAATCAGAGTTCAGATGTCCAATAACAAAACACCTCTTGTAGGCGACAGTAAATATGGATACCAGGGAGATAAGAGCCATAAGTTGGCGCTGTGGTCCCATCAAATTGGTATTAACCATCCCACGACAAAAGAGAGAATGTTATTCACATCCTCCCCACCCAATCACATTTTGTCTGAAAATTCGCTGTTTTTCAGCGGGTTTTCGTTATGATTAATTTACTTTTAATTGTTTTTTTCCAAAAAGAAAGATATCCGAGCATATCTCGGCAGTATCTTTGTTTCTGTTATCCTAAAAGACATAGTGACAAGAAGAAAAACCGTTTGAATATTTCCTAGACAAGAAATATAATGAAGAAAAAAAGATTGATTCTGAGGAAAATTATGGAGTATATCAGTGTAAAGGAAGCGGCGACTATCAAACCTTTCATAGATAAGTACCGGATGTCATTGATTCTGACAGCAGCGCTTTGCACGGTTCTTGCTCTGGCGCTGCTGGTCAGGCCACCGAAAAGTCCTGAGAGCGTCACTGTCCGATCGCAAAATGGCGTTTATGATCTGACCGGCATTGTGGACTTGGATGAAACGCTTATTCGCCTTACCCCGACAGATACCTATTATCCCAATACATATCTATCACCGGAAGCTGCCGGGGAAGCGATTCCCGAAAGCACCCTTAGCCACGAAGAAATCCGCGCTAACTACCTCTCCCAGAGGTTCGTTCTGAGACTCCCGGACAACAGTACGATATACCGCCTGACCTTTTCACTTTCCGGCCGCCACGCCATGCGCGTTTTTGTAAACGGCAGCATGGCCGCACAGACCGGTCGGCCGGGAAAAACAAAGCAAGACACCGAGGTATGGGAAAACAACATCACCTTTAATGCGGCGGCTCAAAACGGCAAAATGGAAATCATCCTCCACAGTGCGCAGTTCTATCACGCCAAAAGGGGCGCGTCCCTTGGGTCACTGATTTTGAGTAAATCAGGAACCGTTCCTGATCCGTTTTCATTTGGCCGGATTAAGGGTATGGCCGTCGCAGGTACATTTATGTGTGCGGCAGTATTGCTTATGGGTGTTTATCTGCTGCTTTCACGCACTAAAGCAACCCTGTATTTCGCGCTGTCCTGCGTTGTCATGGCATTGCGGGAATGCCTGCAAAGTCAGGCATGGACATATTTTCCCATAAACGGAAATCTGTCATTTATGCTGGAATATTTAAGCGTAGTTCTGCTGACCATATTTCTTTCGCTGTATCTCGGGCAATATCCCACAAGTCGGTTTCTACGGGGAGTCCAATATACGGCGATTCTTTGCTCCTGCGTTTATGGGCTACTTGTAGTGCTTGGAGATTCCATCTTCTATACTTCAGTTCTGAAATACTATCAGATGCTACTTGTTTTGTGTATTGTTCCCGGTATTGCCGGGCTGTTTTGGAATATGCGCGGCCCGACAAAGGAACAGGGCGCTGCTATATACGGCATCGCGGTCTTTTTTATTGCCGCTGTTTCCGACATTTTAATGTACAGCGATATTTTCGGCGAAAGTCCCAATGCGCCCATATCAGAAATCGCTATGCTGGTGTTTGTACTGGCGCAGACGGTTTCGTTGTTCCTTATGAACAACCGGGTGCTGGCGGAGGCTAAAGAAGCGGAACAGAAGCTGGAAACGGAAAAGAACGCGCTGGAAATACTCAACCGGATGAAAACCGAGTTTTTGGGGAATGTTTCCCATGAGCTAAAGACACCGCTGACAGTCATGTCCGGCTATGCACAAACTACAAAGCAGCTTGCACAGCAGCCGGACACGCTGGACGGCATGGAGGTATCCCGCCGGATGACTCTCATTTCCTCCGAGGCGGAGCGGCTTTCTCTCATGGTGAAGCAGGTTCTGGACGTGACCCGTATGGAGGAAGGCCGCATGGCCATGGAGCCGGTGCGTTGCTATGCAGATGAAATCATCCACACCGCCATTGAAACCCATTACCCCATACTGAATAAGAATCATAACCGGCTGGAAATCCGTATTGAAAGCGGACTTCCGGCGGTCAGCGCCGATCCCGCACGAATCTCGCAGGTCATCGTCAATCTGATTTCCAATGCGGTACGTTTTACGGCAAATGGTCTAATTACCGTATCCGCAAGGCGGGAGGGCTCCAATATTACAGTCTGTGTGAAGGACACCGGTACAGGTATCAATCCCGAGCGGCTTCCCCGGATTTTTGAGCGATACAGCCAAAAACAAAAATCCGACGGCGGTCAGGACACCGGCACTGGACTTGGGCTGTATATCTGCAAGCATATCGTGGAGCAGCACGGCGGAGCAATCTGGATTGAGAGTGAAGAAGGGTACGGAACCTCCGCGTTTTTCACTCTACCCGTACTGTAAAGGCTAATAGTACACCTTTCTGAAAATATACCCGATTTTACCGGAAGCCTCCGGCATCATTTTTCCATATTTTATATATAACGGAACGCCTCAAAGTTTTTCCGATTAACTGTCAAGATTTCTTGACAGTTTACATAGGAAGAATTTTTTCTGCTACCCTTGTATTATGCTGATACGCATACTCTGATTTCTGAATTATGAAATTGTTTTTATTTATACAGGTAATGTCATATAAGGAGTGAATCACAATGGAGTTATGGATTGCGGGCTTATTGTTTATAACGGCGCTGACAGGGTGTATTATCTGTTCGGTGGCTGCGCGTCAGAAAAAAAGAAAACAATTGAAGGTATTGTCTGTCCTGCTGGGGGTGCTCTCGCTTGTACCCGGCGCGTATGCCGTATTGACGTTGCTTTTTGTTGACGCGATAAAGTAAATAACCGAAAGCAGAAAAAATCAAAGAAAAAAGGTGTGAGAAAAATAAAAAGAATCGTTATTTTAATTACAGTACTTACTCTTGTATTTTGCCTGTCCTCCTGTAAGGGCGATAAAGGCATGGACGCATCAACCGTTTCCGCACAGGAACCCGAGAGCTCAACGGCTATACCTTCCGTTTCTTCCGACAGCGGTAATAATTCCCCGGCTCCTACAGAAAAAGGAAGCCTTGCAATTATTGACCCAATTATTGATGAGGCTATCTTAATCATGGACACGGTAAGACAAGACGGTTTTACGCCGGTCGCTTTAAAAAATGAAAAGCGGCTTGTATATGACACTCTGAACGCAGAGGAAAAGGCCTTGTATGATGAATTGATTTTAAAAGTCCGGGAGTTCGAATCGTTTATCTATACTGCTGATAAATACGGCTATGATGTGTTGGATAGGGTTTTTTTGGTTTCCGATGCAATCATGATGGACTGGCCGGAGTTGGAAAACTACTTCATTATCCATGAAGTGCTAGAAGGCAATATGACCGTCGCATTGGAGTCCCGCTATTTCATGCCCGGGGGCGTAAATATGGAGCCCGCAAATATTGACGCGTTGCGTAAAGAAACAGAGTTATTCGACGCCGTTTGCCAACGGATTGTGGAGCGGATGCCGGAAGGGCTTTCAGGCTATGATCAATACCGCTACCTTGCTACTGTCATTTCCCTAGTCACCGACTACGACGATTTTTTTGAAGGCGGCTGGCAGGATAAAACGGCTTACGGCTCCATAATGGGAGGTTACTCAATCTGTCAGGGTTATTCCCGAGGCTTTATGACCCTATGCCAAAAAGCAGGCCTATGGTGTGTGACTGTGGGCGGTGTGGCGGGTGAAAACGAGGGACATATGTGGAATATGGTAAAGCTGGACACGGGGAATTACCATGTGGATGTCACCTGGTCCGACGGGCGTGGAATGCCCGATTCGGCAGAATGGCTCAGCTGCTTTATGCTCACAGAGGATGAAATCACTGTTGATCACCTTATTGTCGATTAAGGAGGGAACTTAAAAGATCACTCTTACCAATTTGACCCTGACACACAAATATTGTCTCATATCGTGTTTGATGAAGTTTTATCCGGATGCGATGATCTCAGAACAGACTACAACGTGGCAACAGCCCGTTATTTCATGGCGGGCAATGTGGTGATTCATAAACAAGGGTTACGTAAAAATAAATTAAGGAGTTGTGGACAATGAAAAGGAAAAATGCACTTTTACTCTCCGTCGTCGGAAGGATTGCCGCTCTTCTGTGTTCAGTCCTCATCCTCGCAGGCATACTGTTCCAGCCCGACCGCGGCGAATATCAAAAAGTTTCGTTGAATATTCCGGTTATCATCCTTCTATCGGCAGGATTAATCGCCGGAATCGCAGCTGTTGTTATTGCTAAAAAGCATCTTAAGGCTGAGAAGTGATATGGAATATGATTACACAGTTTTATAAAAAAGGAGAATAAAAATGAAAAATAGAACTTTTATACGCAGACTCTCCGTTATTATTTGCTCTTGTCTTTTACTGACGGTGCTGTCCGCTTGTGGCAGTCCGGAAACAAATCCGGACAATGTAAACCCCGAGGTTGCTTCTTCTTCGGATACTATGGATTCAGACTTCAAGAGCATTAATTTTAGCGAGGGCAGTGTGTTTCTTACCGCCGAAGATGCGTACCGGTATGATAAACCGATTGAAAAGGTTAATTTCGAAGGGACTATCTGGCAATTCAAAAACTGGGTATGTGAAAATACTCCCGCCGCGTATTGGGGTGTGGCAATACCCGAAGCCGGAAATTATAATGTGATTGTTACCTATTCGAGAGCTGCAAATAATTCCGTCCGGGGAGCCGTCTCATTTACAGAATGGGACGAAGCGGAAGGTGAGTGGATAAACCATAACACAACAGCAATGACCTTCGAGCCTACCGGTGGCTGGCTTGAATTCGAAACAGCCGACAGGGAGTTTTGGGGTTTACCTGAAGGTGAGTTAAGGTTAAGTATGGCCCCTGATTATAACGCGTATGAAGATACCAACCTTTTTATCAATCTGCTCTCAGTCCAAATCGAAAGAATACCGGATGGCCAGGACGGCGGCAAATCAAATGATTCCGAAAGCGTATCTCCTTATATGGAAGAAATTGCGGACGCATTATACTATCTGGATGGCGACGATAACTTGACAATTTTACATTTCTTCTCTGACTATACCGTTGAAATCTATGAGCCCGAACAGGATATTACCATTGAAGGAACTTATTCTATCAGCGGCGATATTCTTACGATTACTGTCGGTGATACGGATATAATATTAGAAATCTATGATGGTGGCAGTATTTTGAAGGACGGGGACGGAAACATTTTTACGTATTGATATTTTGAGAGGCATGGTACGAAAATGAATAGATTAACGCGAATGATTTTAAGCTTTTTACTAGCCTTGGCCTTCATCAGCGTGACACTGGCTGGTTGTTCATCGGGAGATACCGCAAAGGTGGAGCGGTTTGTATCGAATACCGCGGGTACATGGCATCGGTATGGCAATCTGCAGGATGAAAAGCTGGAAATACGGGTTGATGGCACATGGATACACCAAAGTCCGGACGAAGGCCAATGGACGCCTATTGCCAAGGGGAAAATCGAATATGACGTGGAATATAAAAAATATGAGTTTGTTGATGAGATGAGCAACCGTGTTTACATGGTTGAACCTGTGAAAAACGGCGTTCTGTCCTATGGATACGGTTATCATCGCGCCGGGGTTTCAATTGACGGGTTTGCCCAATATGACGGAAGCTGGTATCAAAACAGCGGCAATGATGCCGATTACTTCCTTTTTGAAGCCGGGAAGTGGAAATTCTTTCAAGCACAAGGCATGGGCCATGTCTCGGTAAATTCCGGATATCTTGAGTGGGATGGAGATAAAAATGAATTGTTGGCTTACGAATATCCCAACTTAGAGCCCTTCGCCAAATTTACAATTGAAAGCACGAATGAGCTTAAGAAAGGCAGAGAATCCTTCATTCTGCAACCGTGAAATTCGTAAAGAAAGAGAGGCCGATCAATGACGGAAAAAAACAAAGGAACCGAAGCTGCGTCATACGATAAAGAGAAATTTGTTGAGATTCGCGGCGTGCAATATCCCAAATGCCGGTTTTGCGGCTCACCTGTTAAAGACCCCGGGTTGACACGCTGTGAGCAATGCTCCAATGATTTGTCAGCCGGGAAAAACGGCGAATCCGCCGGTTCCCGCCTTACCGATGAAGAATTAAGCGTGAAACTGAAAGGGTTATCTGCAATATACAAGTTCATAAACATATTGTTTTTGCCCGGCTTTATTATGATGTTTATCCTCTTTGTGGCTGAGCTGCCTCAGTATGCCTTTCCGCTGCTTTTCCTTCTGGTTGTCTTAATATTCGCATCTATGAATGTGAGTAGAAAATTGTCCCTTATTCTTTGCTTTAACATTGTTCAGGATACCATTACGGAGGCTTTTACCGATTGCATATATAAGCCCGGCATGAGTATAGCGCCGGAATTCATAAGGAGCACTAATCTTATCCATGGCTGGGACCAATTCAAGGGTTACGAATTTTTCACAGGAGGATACAAGGGGCATGTAATTTCTTTCTCGGAAATTCGCCTCTCAGACAGCGGCTCAAACAATGACTCCGGATCTACAACGCTTTTCGAAGGGCAATGGCTGACCTGCAAGCTGGGAAGGCAATTGCCGGCGATGGTGCGTGTGTGTGAGCGGTCTAATTCCAAATTACAGGGTGATTCTCATCGCGATAAAAGCGATGTGGAAACAGAAAACCCCGTCTTTAACGAAAAATTCCGGATTCTCACCGATGACCCCCACGCCGCCTTATATGTACTGACACCGCACTTTATGGAGTATATTCTGTCTGCTGACCGGCGAGCAAAGGGGCGTACATATCTCTGCTTTTCAGGGGACAGGGTGCATATTGCCATCCATAATAACCGCAGGTTATTTGATATCATGCCAAAAAGTTCGGAAACGCGGAATATCCCGACTCTTCGTGCCCGGATGAAGTCTGAAATAAAATATTTAACCGATATTCTTGATGAACTTTTCAAAAACAAATATTTATTTCAAGATAAGGAGTAATGCCTGGAATAAAGCAATTATCACAGAAGGTTAAAACGGAACCGACTAAAAGGAGATGATAATCTATGCTGCAAATTACTCGGGTGGACATTGTTGACGGCCAGACCCTGGACATAGAACTTAATAATGGTCATCTGATTCTGTTTGATACCCGGCGGTTGCCGGAAAAAGACCATTCCTATGACAGCCTGCGGGATATGGAGGTTCTCCCCCGACCGAAAACCGACGGGCAGAGCATTTTCTGGCAGGAAGGCCCCCGGCTTTTTCTGGAGGATATCCTGCGCTGGTTATCAGTTAAAAAAATTAATGAATAAGGAAAAAATGATGAAAACAATCAATTTGAAACGCAAAACACTTGCCGTAACCAATTAGTTTCTGCGATATGTAAATCCCGGTTAATATCGTACCTTGCTGAATATGTACTCGCTTTTGCCGGAGTTGACCAGCTCAAACCAGCCTCCGTCATCCAGCTTCAGTTTCTTGCGAAGATTTGCCACATGGGTCCTGATTGCTCCGGAAGCACTGGGCGACGTCTCTCCCCAAGCGCGACGGTAGATTTCCTCGTAGCTGAGCCGCCTCCCCGCGAACAGGGCAAAGCAGCCGAGAAGCTGCAGTTCCTTTTGGGTCAGGGGGATGCGTTCCCCGTTCATCGTCGCTTCCCCGGACAAAAAATCAATGGTCAGCGGGGAAAGCTCGATTTTTCCGGCGGTCATAACGCCGGTTCTGCGAAGCTGCGCCGCCACCCGGGCGCTGAGTACATTTAAATCATAGGGCTTGGTGACATAATCGTCTCCGCCCTGCAAGAGTCCCTTTATCACGCTCTCATTTTCATCCCTGCACGTCAGGAATATGATGGGGGCGTTTGTTTTTTGCCTCAGTTCGGCGCAGAAGTCAAATCCCGAGCCGTCCGGCATCATCACATCAAGCAGAATCAGGTCCGGAGCGTGCTCCTCTAATTGAAACCGTGCTTCTGCAAGAGTGGCTGCGCAGACTGCATCATACCCCTTGCCTTCAAAATATTCCCTGTTGATATCCAGTACGTCGGCTTCATCCTCCACCAGCAGGAGCTTGGCTTTTTTCATCCCATCACCTCCGTTGCTGAAATTATTTTATCTTATTTTATTAATAAATGGAACACCGCAAAATTTTTTTGTAAAGCTGTTGAGGTTTCCACCCGTGCTCAGATGGCACAGGTGCTGTTTTTTATGCCTTATTCCCACCTCATTAGTACTGTTGTAATCTTTTATATTTATCATACTATGTGTATTATTATTGATGAATTGGATTCAGGCATTTACGAATATTTGTTAGGAGAACTGCTGTCGGTTTTCGAAAAAAATGCAAAAGGACAGATGGTTTTCACATCGCATAATCTCAGCGCCCTTGAAATGCTTATGTTAAAAATGATCATCGAAAAAATTTTTTCATAAAGCTGTCAAGATTTCTTGACAGTTCGCACAGGAAGAATTTTCTTTGCTACTCTTGGATTGTGCCGAAACATAAAAACGGAACCGGCGGAATAGCGGTGATAACCCATGCTGCAAATCACCCGGGCGGACATCGTGGGCGGCCGGAGCGTGTACTGGCGGGACGGCCCCGGCTTGCGCCGGAGGACATCCTGCGCCGGCTGTCTGCTCAAAAAACAATGAATAAGGAGAAGTGCTTATGATGAATAAAGCCAGGAAGGTAATTGCATTTTTACTCGTGCTGATCATGACGGCGGCAATGATACCCCAAATGACGCTGCGCGTGTCAGCCGATGGGTGGTCGAATGGTGTAAGAGTAACGAAACATGATAGCTACAACAAGGACGGAAAGTTTTGTATGAAATTCACCGTAGAAAACTCTCGACCATCTTTTATGGGCAATACCTTTGAAATTTCCACAAGCATTGTGAATTCATCGGGTAAACAAGTTAAGTACTGGAACAATACGACTTTAAATGCAGGACAAAAAGCGACTTGGGTATACCCAACTGACTTTTCGAGTCTGCCTTCAGGAACATATACGTTTAAGTTAAGCATTAAAGAATTCCCGGACAGCTATAATTGGTCATGGTCTTATAAAATAAACCATACAGCTCCGGAGTCTTCGTTCTCATATCATTCTTACGAGACCTATTACACTGATTCCGGCAAATACATGCACAGGATAAACATCCAAACCAAAAACATGAAAGGGAAAAAATTGTACTGCAAGTTATACGACTCGAAGGGTAATCTGGTGAATGATTGGGGAACGGATACATCCGTGCGTAAAACAAACAATGAAATCGGCTGGTTTGCGTGGAACGGATATACCAACGGTAAAAAATATCCGTCAGGCGCATATACATTTGTGATTACATCGTCAGCGAACAAGAAAGTCGTTCAAAAGACGCTGAATCTGCAAATTCTGGAGGAGGCTAAA
>CAYMLJ010000045.1:0-12755 GCA_964391395.1 uncultured Ruminiclostridium sp.
TTGACACGGTCATCATCTTTTTGAACAAGCTTTGAGCCTGCTTCTAAGCGATCCAACACCTCTTGAATTTGTTTTTCAATCTGTGTTAAAGCTTCATTATCTGCAATTTCTATTGAAAGCTTTGATAAAGGATAATTTAGATTAGCATTATTCACACCATCAAGCTTTCTGATGCTTGCTTCAATTTTACCTGCACAGTTGACACAGCTTATACCTTTTAATTCATAGTCCCTCATTATTGTCATATAAATCACCTATTATCCTTCCGCTATGTGCTCCATACCCATTTCAAAGATTTGTTTTATGTGGCTGTCGGCTAACGAATAATATACAGTCTTTCCCGATCTTCTGTTACGCACCAGCTTTGCGGCTTTAAGGACCCTTAGCTGATGAGAAATTGCTGACTGGGTCATATTAAGCAGATACGCAATATCGCATACGCACATCTCTGATTCAAAGAGAGCCCAAATAATCTTTATTCTGGTTGAATCACCAAACACTTTAAATAGCTCAGCCAAATCATAAAGATTATCCTCTTGCGGCATATTCTCTTGAACTCTTTTTACAATATCATCGTGAATAATCACTTGCGCGCAGGTTGCGGCTTTCTTCTTTTTATTGTCTGTGCTCATATTTAACACCTCTCTAAATATTTTTAATAATGACCTTTTTCCAAGCTTACACCCGTTTAACTACTATTAAAGGTTAAATTTAAATAAACATATGAACAATTGTTCATATGTTTATTTTACAACGAATTATTTTAATTTACAATATAAATATTGAATAAATGCGAAGAACGGCTGACGGCAGTAGCTTGCTGCCAATCAGACTTCGCTAACGCTCGTCTTCTTGGGCAAACCTTGCATGGGTGCTACTACTGTTTCCTTAAGTCGCTTTCGCTCCTTGTAAACAGTGTAGCGACCTTCAGCCACGGATGGTCTAATGCCGCGATGCCACGGATGGCAAGGAGCGGAATTTATTCCTGTCCGTGATCCACCTTCCTGATATGTGCCCTTTTGATCTTGCCACTAATGGTCTTTGGAAGCTCATCTACGAATTCTATAATACGGGGATACTTGTATGGCGCTGTAACACTTTTTACATACATCTGTATCTCATGCTTCAATTCATCAGACGGAGTATATCCCTTACCTAAAATAACAGTTGCTTTAACTACCGTCCCTCTTATAGGATCCGGGGCACCTGTCACTGCGCATTCCACCACAGCGGGATGCTCTATTAATGCGCTTTCCACCTCAAACGGGCTTATACGGTAACCGGAGGCCTTAATCACATCGTCATTTCTTCCTACAAACCATAATAGCCCATGCTCATCCTTATAAACGACATCACCTGTGTGATATGTATTGTCATACCAAACCTTTGTTGTAGCCTCTTCATTTCTATAATAGCCGTTAAAAAGTCCCACCGGTTTGTTGGTGTCCACATCCCTAACAACCAGCTCACCTTCGACACCCTCGGGAACAGATTTTCCGTTTTCATCCACAACATCAATATTGTAAGTCGGATTTGGTTTTCCCATAGCCCCGGGGTCTATATCCATCCATTCATAATTAGCTACCATAACAGTGGATTCGGATTGACCAAAGCCGTTCAGTATCTTCAGTCCCGTAGCCTTCTCAAAAGTGTAGAATACCTGAGGATTCAATGGCTCACCTGCGGTTGAGCAGTGCACCAGAGAAGATAAATCATGATTTGATAAATCCTGTTGTATTAAAAATCGATAGATTGTCGGAGGCGCACAAAATGTTGCGAGCTTGTACTTTTCAATCATTTTTAACAGGATATCGGCATCAAACCGTTCCATGTCATAAACAAACTGAACCGCACCGCAAATCCATTGCCCATAGAGCTTTCCCCAGCCAAACTTTGCCCAGCCTGATTCGGCCACAGTAAGGTGAAGGCCGTTTTCAACTACTCGTTGCCAATATTTCGCTGTTACGATATGCCCTAAGGGATAGGTAAAGTCATGACATGCCATTTTTGGCATACTGGTGGTACCCGAGGTAAAGTATATTAACATAAGGTCAGAATTATTTGTATCTTCGCTTCCTATTGGTCTCACCCAGGTATCTGAAGTACTCATAATTTCCTCTTCATAATTAAACCAGCCTTCATAACCCCCACCAAGTAATACTGTGCTTTCAAGTGTAGGGGAGTCGGCGCGTGATTTCTCAACACTATCAATAACCTCGGACCAGTTATATGACACTATCATTTTTACACCTGCGGCATTGTTCCTATATATGATATCTTTTTCTTTAAGCTGGTTTGTTGAAGGAATATATACTGCACCGATTTTGCATAGAGCAAAGCAGAAAAAATAAAACTCATAGCGACGCCTTAAAATGAGCATCACCCTATCGCCCTTTTTTATTCCCTTACTCTTTAAATAATTGGCAGTTTTATCAGACCAGAATTTTAAATCAGCGAAGGTAAAGTATCTTTCTTCACCATGGTCATCACACCAGACTAAAGCCAGCCTATCGGGTTCTAGTCGAGCGTATTCATCAATAATATCATAAGCAAAGTTAAATGATTCAGGAACATTTATCTTCAAGTTTTGCGCAAAGTCTTCATAGCTTATAAATGTTTCTTTATTTAAGTAGCGATGTGCTAGATTCATCTATTGTATCCTCCTAAAGTAAAATCACCGTTAAAAATTTAGCTTCTTTTTCGTCCATGGGAAGCATTTTGTGGAGTATCATTGAGTTAAAATACAAGGAGTCCCCCGGCTCTAAAATATATTCATCCTTACCCACTACCACCTTCATACGACCCTCAAGACAGTAGTTAAACTCCTGTCCTTTATGGGAGACAAGTTCAGGGGTTTTGCCCGGTATAAGTGTTACAAGTAGCGGCTCTATTTTTCTTTTTGCATATTTATAGGCAAGGCTCTGAAATTCATATTGATCATAACGTTCAACCCTCAAGCCCTCTCCCTTCTTGACCATGCAAACATCATGAAGCTTCGGTGAAATTCCTGTGAGAATTTCGGTCATATCAACTTCAAAATAATTTGATATTTCATTTAGAAGGCTAACCGGAATATCATCTTCGCCATTTTCATACTGTTCATACAGAGTTGTGCTAACATCAAAAACCTTAGCAACTTCTTCAATTGAAAGTCCTGATAAAAGTCTTAATCCCTTTACTCTGGCAGCAATATCTTTATTCTTCTCATTCATATTTGCTAATCCCCTCTCTAATACTTATTCACAATATTCTTTTAATTTTTCGATATCTAAAATTCTAACAGCTGAAAGGTGAAAATCAATAATACCTTCATCTCTCATTCTTGACAGTTCTCGGGACATGGATGGCCTCGAAACATTCAAGAAATCAGCCAATTGCTGGCGGTTCATCGGAAGTGTTAAGGTTGCGGTTTTTTTCTTCAGGTATTGTTCATAAATAAAAGTACTTAGCTTAGATCTCATAGTCTTTATTGAAATATACTCCATCTTTTTGTTCAGCATCATGGCTCTCTCCGAAACCACACCCAGCATATTGTTTACCAAGGAATTGTGCCATTTACATGCATTTTCACATTGATCGATTATTTTGCTTTTGGAAAAGAAACAAACAGTTAATGGAGTAATAGCCTGAACCAAAGCCGGCCACTCATTTTGACGTGCAAAGACTGCTATCTCCCCGAACATCTCGCCCATTCCTATATTTTTAAGTAAAATTCGGTTTCCCGAAATACTCTCCTTAAAAACCGAAGCCTGACCTTCTAGAACAATCCCAAGGCTGTCCAAGCTTTCTCCGTTTCTCACAACAATAGAATTTTTCGGGTAGGATTGAACCAAAGGCCTAAGGCAAGCTAAAAGTGACTTCAATTCGTCTTTCCCAATATTATTAAATAACTCGCACTTTATAAGAGCAGGTAGATAGATTTCGTCCATATTCTTCTCCTGATGAAATGTCTTTTTTATAATATATCTTTATAGTTTATATAACTGAGCCAAAAATATTATACCATGATTAACGCTGCGACAGCAGCTAAATCTTGATTCAATGCCTGCAATAAGCTACCTAAATCTCCAATTTCGGTAACGGGTGATGTCATTGAAACTCGAGGCGGGGGATATGCACCCGTCAGAGATAATAATCTCTACCCGCAACCCAAGACGGGGGCAAATCTTAATTCTCGTTATAGTGCTATTTTGAATTCTTTGAGGATATTCTTATGGTAGGGTTAAAAAATAGGAGCGTAATTTTGTTGAAAGATAAAAGAATCAATACATTCCAAATTGCAGGAACCTATATAGGAACTATTGTTGGTGCCGGTTTTGCCTCAGGACAGGAAATACTTCAGTTTTTTGTAAGCTTCGGTAGAATAGGACTTCTAGGAATTTTTATAGCTACAGTTTTATTTATTTATTTTGGTTACGTTGTTATGGAATTAGGCTGGAAGCTTAATGTTTCCTCACATCTTCCCATAGTAAGAAAAGTAGGCGGGCGGTATCTTGGTGCTTTCTCCGATATTGTTATCACATTTTTCCTTTTTGGTGCCTTAACCGCAATGATAGCGGGGTCCGGAGCTCTCTTTCAGCAGGAATTCAATCTACATCCACTATTGGGTAGTCTGTTTATGGCCACGATTACTGTCATAACAGTATTAGGTGGATTTAATAGCATAATAAACTCTATAAGTATTGTTGTTCCTTTCTTAGTACTTTCAGCTGTATTAGTCAGTATCGCAACTCTATTATCAGCCCCGCCTTTATCAGAAATAAGCCACAGTGGTATTGAACGGCCGGTAATGCTGCGAAACTGGCTGTGGGCTTCTATTCTTTACATATCCTATAATATTATTCCCTCAATCTCAATTCTGGGTCCTCTGGGAAAACAAGCCCAAGAAAGGAAAACCATCAAAAACGGTGCTCTCTTAGGGGGAATTGGACTTGGCATAGGAGCTGCTGCAATATTCCTTACTCTTTATGTAAATATAGATTTAATAAAACATTTAGAGATTCCTATGATTATGGTTGCACGAAATATTTCTCCTTTGGTTAAGAGCGTATACGCAATAGTTTTATTAGCTGAAATCTACACCTCGGCAGTGGGAGATTTATATGGTTTTGCAGCAAGGATTTGTAATTTAAACACAAAAAAGACCACTCTAGTTGTACTGGCCTGCTCTTGTTTTGCCTTTCTAGCGAGCCTTACGGGTTTCTCGAACCTGGTAAAGTACCTGTACCCGGCTGTAGGGTATTGCGGGGTACTGACACTTATTTGTTTGATTTATGATAGAAATAAAGTGTAAATAACTGATTGTATATACACAGTATTTATTCTGAACAACTTCAATATTATCGAATAAGAATAATATTTGCTATCAAAAAAGTTTTGTTCTTTTGATATTGTTAATCTATTTTATAGTATTCTGTTATATATTTTTCTAAAATATCTTTTAAACTTGGTGCCAAATTATCAGGTAATGAATTAAAAGGAAACCATTTAACTTCTAAAACTTCATCATCATGTGAATAACCGGACTCAGAAAAGTCATAGCAAGTATATACTACATCTGTAACATAAACTTCGTGACCATTTGGATAAGTAAAATGCCTGTTCTCCCCTGCAAAAACTCCGTATAACTGTATTTCATGAGCTATCAATCCTGTTTCTTCAAGAAATTCACGTTTTGCAGATTCTTCAGGTGTTTCTCCAAGCTCCAGATAACCGCCCGGATAACCCCAAAGCCCATTATCTGCACGCTGCTGTAATAGAATTTTTTCATCTCTAACTGCTATTATACTGGCCGCTACTAATAAAAGCGGTTTATTCCCAATAATAGAACGCATCTCTTGAATATAGCTCATAATTAACCTCTTGAAATTTTAATATAATATTGCTGACTCTGTAAATTAAACATATATCATTGTTCTTTGGTTAGCTTACGTCACCAATACACCAAAGTCGCAATAAATCATCATGATTAAATCAAAATGTTCCTCAAAATGTAATACTAAATAATCTCCATTTATGTATTCAACGGACCACCAGAGCCCTCGGTGTGGGCAGCAATGACCTCATGACTCTTCTTTTTACGCATATTTCGCTAACGGTTTTATTAAGACCGTTTTTTTCTTTGTTTCTTAGGCCGTGGTTGAAGAAGTCTTTATGCTAATTTTCGTAATTCCCAGATTCAACTTTCTTTATTAACTTTTTGATCCTATTTTTTTGTGCATCAGTAAGACATTCTACTCTTTCTAATAACGTATTAATAAACTCTTTCGAGTTATCTTCATTGATACATATAAAGGCTCTTTCCGCATGTTGGGCTACTTCTTTTGGCCTGCAGTATTTTAGATGCTTAAGAATGAGTTCAAACAAATCATAATGTTTTCTATTAGCTTTATATACTTTTGCAAATACCGAAATAGAATTATCAACAGTAATTACACTTCCGGATTCATATGCCTTTTTCACAGTATCAATGTTACTATAAATATCACTATATTTTAAGGAGGCAATTTGGGCCAATGCAGTCATACCGCCCCAAATTAGCCTATTGTTTTTAGAATTAAGTAATTGTATAAAATCATAAACATACCCAGAAATTAATTCTGGAGCTCTCTCTCCAATTTCATATAATACTTTTATACAATCGTTTGCTACCTGACTTTGTTTATGTTTCAACCCATTGACAATTTCCTTTATTCCATCAACATCTCTGGATGAAACCAAAGAAATAGCTAAGTCAATATTTGGTTTCTCATCATTCTTACCTAAATAATACGCTATATTTTCTATCATGCAGCACACTTACCCCTTATTCAAATGATTGTATAGAGCCTTATAGTCAACTATTACGCATAACGTCACGCTTTTACGACACTGACGAACCAGACCACCAGAGTCCTGCCCTTTAGCGGCACTTGCCGCCCGGTGAGACGGTGTGGCAGCAATGACCTCATGTTCTTCTATTTATGTATACTTCATACTGTGCCCTTTACGTAAAGGCCATGTTAGTTGATGGCCTGGAACCCACGTAGCCAGAGGACGCCATGGATGGCGACCCCTTAACAAATATCAATAAATACGTATCAATACAAAAATTCTTTGTTTACAGTAAAATTTACTGTGTTATAATATTAGTAGAGACGGCGACGCTTGTTGCTGTCAGAGTTGAATCATGTGTTTATTTTTTTGAAAACGGTTACTAAGACCGTTTTTTTCTTTGTCTCTTAGGCTGTGGTTGAAGCAGTTTTTTAGTTACAATTTTTGCCGATACCGCTACTCCAAAAGGTATGAATATGAATTTCAAACACCAAACAATGACATAGCCAATATTGGTGTAGATATCATTACTCAAATCAACCACCTCCTTCCTTTGTAATTCCCTGCAGCAACATTCTTTAACGTCGCCATCCCTATGCGTAGGAATACAAAGGAGGAAGCCAAGAAGACAAAACACCCAAATCAACCTGATTTATCTCGCACATCCATTATATAACATAAAATTTCAAGGTACAATAATTTCAGAACAAATGTTCGTTGTAATATTAGTCTAAAAGAATCGCCCCACGGATGGGGCGTCAATCCCAGGCTTTCAACTAACGTTACGTTTTCACGTCGCCGTTCGAACCGGGGCAACGGAGCCCTACCCTTTAGCGGCTTAAGCCCGGTGAGACGGTGTGGGCAGGAATACCCGTAAGCACGCCCTGCAACTTAAAACCTTTGTTGAACTAAACCGCTGGCGCGGTGGTCTTCCATAAATTTACTCCCATTATATCACATTTAAATTTAATCTTGACACTATCAAAATAGAAAGATGGTGTACATACATGCAAGATTATATTAAAAAAATGACTGTAGCGATGGAACTGAAAGGCTTTGCCAAGAGTACTAAAAAAACTTATCTCGCTAACCTCAAGCATTTTACTGATTATTGCAAAAAAGATCCCGCAGCATGTGGCTATGACGATGTAAGAGCGTTTCTTTACCATGGCATCAACATTAAAAATCTAAGCTCCTCATATATCAATATTGCCTATGCTTCAATCAAATTCTTTTATCAATCAGCTTTATGCCGGGATTGGAATATGCAAACAGTTCCAAGGATTAAAAAGAAGCACTTCTTACCAACAATCCTTACACTAGATGAAGTAGAACAGATCATTCAAAATACTTTGAATCTCAAACACAAAGCCATGCTGACTACCTGTTATACAGCAGGTCTGAGAGTAAGTGAATGTACGCACCTTAAAGTATCTGATATTAATAGTAGCAACATGCGTATCTTTATTCGCCAGGGAAAGGGTTTTAAGGACCGATATTCCATTCTATCAGATCGAGCTCTTGCACTTTTACGCGAGTATTGGAAGGTATATAAGCCAAAGGATTGGCTTTTTCCAGGTGTTCCGGACACTAATCCTATATCCACAAGAACCCTTCAGGCTGTCTTTGCCTCCGCGGTTAAGTCCTGTGATATAACTAAGGATGTTTCTGTTCATTCTCTCCGTCACAGTTTTGCCACTCACCTTTTGAATGCCGGAGCAAGCATTCTTCAAATTAAAGATTTACTAGGTCACGGAGATATTCAAACAACAACAAAATATCTGCACCTTACGCATGCACAAGTTCTGGGAATAAAGAGCCCATTCGATAAGCGGGGTGGTAAATATGCTTGAATTACAACATGTTATGAAACGCTTTGAAGCTCAATACAAACTTAATCATAAGGTTTTCCCAAATCAACAAAAAGCATTGGATTCCATAAAAAGCTGCCGCACAAAAAAACTCGGTGGTCATAAAGATGTCTGTGATTCCTGTGGCACCATCAAGGTTTCCTACAATTCCTGTGGAAACCGTAATTGCCCTAAATGTGGCAATATGGCTAAAGAACAATGGGTCCTGGATCGCAACAGAGAAGTCTTACCCGTTCCATATTTTCATACTGTCTTTACTATCCCCCACGAGTTGAACCCCCTTTTTCTCAACAACCAGGAACTCCTATACAAGCTTTTGTTTAAAGCTACGTCTGAAACTCTTATTCAACTTTCACTTGATAAAAAGTTTCTTGGCGCTAAGATTGGTGTCACAATGGTTCTCCATAGTTGGGGGCAAAATCTGTCTTACCACCCTCATGTACATTGCATTGTACCCGGCGGAGGGCTGTCACCTTCAGGCTTAAGTTTTATTAAATCAAGGAAGAAGTTCTTTATCCCGGTACGTATTCTATCAAGAGTTTTTAGGGGCAAGCTTTTGGCATTTATCCAAAAAGAACACTCCAAGCTACATTTTAAGGGTAGCGCCGGTCAATGGTCAGATTCAAAAACTTTTACAGAGCTAATTAGGAGCCTATATCAAAAAGAGTGGGTTGTTTACTGTAAAAAGCCTTTCAAGAAAACAGGAACTATCGTTCAGTATCTAAGCCGCTATACCCATAAAACAGCCATATACAATAACCGACTAACAGACATGAATGATCAGTTTGTTAGATTCCGGTATCGGGATTATAAAGACAAGAACAAGGTAAAGGTAATGAGCTTAACGGGTGAAGAATTTATCAGGCGATTCCTGCTTCATGTTCTCCCCTCCGGATTTCAGAAGATCAGGTATTATGGTCTCTTATGTAATCGATACAGGAAACTTAAGCTATCTAAGTGTTTTAAAATGTTACGTCTTTCTGCTCCTGAGAAGGTGAAATATACTTCACGTGAGCTCATGCTAAAGGTACTTGGCAAGGATATTTCAGTTTGCCCCCATTGTGGTGGAACCTGGGTTCGTTATGAATCCATTCTGCCGCTGCCTGGTTAAACAGTTGCATTTGAATATTTTAACGTTAATTGCCTGCTGCGGGGAGGGGGAAATTGTATTCGCCTCGATGCTATATCTTAAAATTTTAGGTGCTTAGGCTTACTAATGAGAAGACTTTAAAGCAATTATGGTGAAAGTACAGGTGATTCAATTTACATAGACAGATAGCCCACGGCTTCGTCCAACATGGATTTCCGCAATTGCCCGATATGTAATGAGGTTAACACTTCTCCACCAAGACCTTCTATCAAATTAATGAGAGAAGGTTTTTTGGGAGGCAACTACGGAACGATCCAAAGTGTTAGCCGATGTGCCTTAGTAATAAGCTTGGATACTGATATCTCCTACATCGATCTTCAAATAATTCTACTACAATATTATGATTTTTTCTACAAAATATGGTTGTCATAAGTCGTAAAATTACCGATATAATTATTGTGATAAGTTGGTATAATAATATTGTATTGTTGTTAATATTTTCATATGTTTGTTGACAACAATGTTCACGGTGGTATAATTAAATTAGCTGGTGTTTCACTACCGTTAAATGTGAGACGTTAACTCTGGTGTTTCGCCACCGTATAAGTGCGAGACGTTAATTCTTTAGGGAACTCTTTGAGTTCCCTAACTTATTATTTGGGAGAAGAATGAGTATAGAATTTGAAAATTTTGGTTTCTATAAGGTAAATATTGAATACATAAAATATTTGCATTCTAAGGATTCCGAGGTATTCTATGAGAACAATCCCAATTATGAGAGAAAGCCCTATTTAGGCTTAATAATTAAATTGGGAAATTACAAATACTGCATTCCATTAACATCTTCAAAGGAAAGGCAATTAAATTGGGCTAATACAACAGAACATAATTACTTAATTTATGAAATCGTAAAGTTTTCAGAAATACATAGTAACGATGTATATAAAAGGTTAGGTAATACAGATGATTATAAAAAATTATTAGCTGTTCTTGAAATTAGAAAAATGATTCCTGTTGATGATAATCTATGTCAATATATCGATTTTTCATGCGAAACTGATTTAACCTATAAAGACTTATTAGAAAAAGAATATCAGTTTTTGAAACCGCTAAAAAATGATATTCTAACCAAAGCAATTGAGCTTTATAATAAACAAAATCAAACAAATAATATAAAATTATGCTACTGCAATTTTAAAATACTGGAACAAGCTTATAATCAATATATAAATACACAATTAATCAAAAAAGCACAAGAAGAAGTTGCGCAAACTCCAGAAAAACTTATATGACTTTACCTAATAAGCATTCCCAAGCAGAATAAATATAGATATAAGATACGAAAGAATTTGAGTAAAAGGCATTTCGGCTAACTACAGCATATATCAATTTATATTCATCTAATCCTAGCATGTAGGTGGCATATGTGAATAAATGTTCGTATACTCCCTATATATAATATCTTCCGGCTATATACTTCTGTTGTGTCTTAGAAACTTCGATATAGCGTATTATCAATGTCGGCTTATAAAAGATGTGTCAAAATGAACGCTAAGGAGTAGCTTGTTTGTCGCAAAAACAATAGTTTCTGCTATTATACCACTATTTAGAATAAATTTGTCATATTTATAAAATATTAATTTCAAACATTATGTTATAAGGTATAATCATTCAATAGGACTATAATTATTAGATAATGTTAAGTGTGTATTCTCTAATGTTGCTAAACAAAAATACGACGATAAAGTACATTCCCCATAAATATGAAATATGGAGTACCTTATGATATCCAAGAAAAGCATAGAAGACTTTTACGAAGCATCCCGCATTTTAATAAAGGGGAATGGTTATCTTTATCTCCTGCCGCATCCGGCTTTAAATAACTGGATTTCAAATTATACCCTCACCTTCCCATTCAAAGGTATGATGTCTGATGAATATACCATCATGCCGCACGGAAGTGCCACTTTGGTACTGTCAAGTGATGGGAATAATAGCTTTTGCACCCTGTTTGGGCCAATGACAAATCCCATCATTGTGGGTAGTGAGGCCAACAAATATCAGCTATTATTCATCGTGGAATTTCAACCGGCAGGTTATTATGCATTCAGCGGAATGCCCCAGAAGGAACTGACTAATTGCATATACTCTTTTGAAAATGTTAATCCTGAGATGAATAGGCTTATGGCACAGCATTTGGAAAATGCTGCGGATATCCGCAACTTTGTTTGTGAAATTGACAAGCTGTTTCTAGCACACTTAAAAACGGTTTTTTACCGCCCTGAATTTTCTGTGGCAAATCAAATAATTCTCAACAGCGGAGGCCAGACACCCGTCAAAGAATTGTCCAACAACGTGTTTTATAGTGAGCGGCATTTGGGACGGATCTTTGAAGAATACTTAGGGGTAGGCATTAAGTCTGTGTCTACTTATTATAGAACGTTGGTTCTGACTTGATAAAATAAGGGTAATAACCTCCTAGAAAAAATACTTATTGACAATTTTGTATTTACAGCATATGATGTTAAAAATATAATATTGTTAAATACTGTGACGGGGCAAAGTAAGAAGACCTTGACTTACAGGGAGAAACCATCATAGACTGAAAGTGGTTTTATGGATTAAGACTTTCCGAAGTTCTCCCCCGAGTACACAAGCTAAATGCGTAAGCTAGTAGGCAAGTGCGTGGGTCTGACGTTAACAGGGCAGGATATCGGATAATAAATTGTCCCGTATCTATAAAAGTGCATCATTATATGATGAATTTGGGTGGTACCGCGAGATACAGTCTTCGTCCCTTTTATGGGGATGAAGGCTTTTTTTATTGTGAAAACAACAAGGTTCCCGGGTTCCCGCTAGCAATCTATGATTGTTTTAGCGGGGTGGGGTTCTTATTTTTTTAAACAAGTTAAGGTTTTAATTTGTAAAAATAAGTCAATCATAGAATATGGAGGTCAGAATTATGATTATTGTATTAAAAA
>CAYMLJ010000046.1:0-2893 GCA_964391395.1 uncultured Ruminiclostridium sp.
AGGTGGCGGGTATGGATTACTGTTTCCCTCGAGTTTCAATGATTCGGGACCCGTTCGAAATCTTCGATTTCGGTAACGGGTGATGTCATTATAACGAGAATGAAGATTTCTCTCAGCTATAAGGTGGCGGGTATGGATTACTGTTTCCCTCGAGTTTCAATGATTCGGGACCCGTTCGAAATCTTCGATTTCGGTAACGGGTGATGTCATTATAATGCGCCTTTATATTCTATCTTGATATAAACAAATTAAATCAATTATACACATCTAAATTGTGGTATGGTATACTTATCATCTGCATTAAGAAGCAGGAGCAAATATTTGTATTATAAAACTAATATATGCCAATTAAAGATAAATTGGTAAAAGTAACATTTGAAATCCAGAAAGATCGCCTTTATAATAATATTTGCCGTTAATGCTAAGGCCTTAGAGTATGAAAGGATGATATATATGCCAAAGCAAAATAATAATAAAACCTACAGTATTCCTATGCTTCCGCTAAGAGGTATTGTGGTTTATCCTCATATGATCCTCCATTTTGATGTGGGTAGAATAAAATCAATAAAGTCAATAGAAGAGGCTATGCTTAATGAGCAGACCATATTTTTGACGGCTCAGAAGGATCCCAACACAGAGGATCCGGACTTTGATGAAATAAATACATTTGGTACTATTGCTCATATAAAACAGTTGTTAAGACTACCGGGAGATACAATAAGGGTATTGGTAGAAGGTATCCAAAGAGCGAAAGTAACTAATTTTATCGCAAATGATCCCTTCTATAAAGTTGATATTATGCCTGTTAACGCAAAGATGCTTCAAAGTGGTAGATCCGATATACAAGCCCTTTCCAGACAAGTAATAGATCATTTTGAACAGTATGCGAAGCTTTCAGGTAAGATATCGTCTGATGCGACGCTTTCAATCACAAATATAAATGATTTATCCCGGCTGCCTGATGTTATTGCATCAAACCTAGGCATATCAATTGAGTTAAAACAGATTATTCTAGAGGAATTATCTCCGAAAAAGCGCCTAGAAAAGCTTTTAGATATTCTTGCAAAAGAGAATGAAATTCTTGAGCTGGAAAAAAACATTACCTCTAAGGTACGTGAACGAATTGATAAAAGCCAGAAAGAGTATTATCTTCGTGAGCAGATAAAGGCTATACAGAAAGAGCTTGGAGATTCGGCCGATATGACTACCGAGGCTGATGAATACAGGGACAGAATAGAAAAAGCCAGTTTTAGTGATGATGTTAAGAAAAAGGCATTAAAAGAGCTGGACAGATTAATCCGTATGCACTCATCCTCTGCCGAGAGTGGTGTTATACGAACCTACCTGGATACTTTGCTGGATATGCCTTGGGAAAAAAAGACCGAGGAAAAACTTGATATTAAATATGCTTCAGAAATTTTAGATAGGGATCACTATGGTCTTGAAAAGGTTAAGGAAAGAGTTCTAGAGTATTTAGCGGTTAGAAAAATGAAAAATGGCCTTCATGGACCCATTCTTTGTTTTGCCGGACCGCCCGGGGTAGGAAAGACATCCATTGCTAAATCTATAGCCGAAGCCTTGAACAGAAGCTATGTAAGAATGTCACTGGGCGGGGTTAAGGATGAAGCCGAAATTAGGGGGCACAGAAGAACCTATGTAGGCTCAATGCCCGGAAGAATAATAAATGCAATTAAACAGGCTGGAAGTGCAAATCCTCTTATCTTGCTTGATGAGATAGATAAGATGTCAAATGATTTTAAAGGCGATCCTGCTTCGGCAATGCTTGAGGTATTGGATTCAGAGCAGAATAAGGACTTTAGGGATCACTATTTGGAAGTACCCTTTGATCTATCCGATGTTATGTTTATAACTACGGCAAATTACAAGGACGCTATACCCAGACCCCTATTGGACAGAATGGAAGTTATAGATTTATCAGGATACACAGAGGAAGAAAAGCTTAACATTGCCTCTAAGTATCTTGTGCCAAAACAGCTTGAAATTCACGGTGTTGATAATAAGGTGGTAAGATTTGACCAATCGGCTCTCAGGGAGATAGTGGTTCACTACACCAAAGAGGCCGGTGTTAGAAATCTTGAACGACAGATTGCTACCGTTATAAGAAAAGCTATTAAGAAGATAGTATTAGGAGAGAAAACTTCACTTCGGATTACAAAGAATACAGTTAAGAATTATTTAGGAGCCCAAATTTTCCTTTATGATAAAACTGCTGAAAAAGACGAGATAGGCATAGTAAGAGGGCTTGCTTGGACATCTGTGGGAGGCGACACCATGCCCATAGAGGTTAACATAATGCCGGGAGAGGGCCAGCTTGAGTTGACGGGCCAATTAGGTGACGTTATGAAGGAATCAGCCCGTATCGCAAAAAGCTATATCCGCTCTGTTGCCGGACAATACGGTATAGCTAAAGACTTCCATAAGAAGTTTGATATCCATATCCACGTACCTGAAGGAGCTATTCCAAAGGATGGACCATCAGCAGGCATAACCCTTGCAACTGCTATGATATCAGCGCTTACAGGCATACCTGCAAGTAAAAGTCTGGCAATGACGGGTGAAATTACGCTACGTGGTAGGGTTTTACCGATAGGGGGATTGAAGGAGAAGGTTCTAGCTGCTCACAGGGCAGGTGTGGACACTATTCTATTACCTTATGAAAACAAGAAAAATATTGAAGATATTCCCGAAAGCGTAAGAAAAGAAGTACGATTGATACCCGTTTCCCAAATGAATGAGGTAATCAAATATGCTCTTGTAAGAAAGCCGGAAGTAAAAAAACCTGCCCAGGCACACAATAGCGTTATATTAAATCATGCAGTTGAAGAGGCTGCCGCATCATTGGAGAATTAAAATAAGACAGGTAAGACAGGGG
>CAYMLJ010000046.1:2993-4141 GCA_964391395.1 uncultured Ruminiclostridium sp.
GGTAAGACAGGGGACGGTTCCGTGTCTTACACGGTTCCGTGTCTTACAAGACAGGGTTAAAATAGGACAGGACACGGAACCGTCCCCTGTCTTATTTATTGCTATCGCCTGAACTTATGTTATAATAAAACAGGTTTAATACCTGTTTTTTTGTACAATAAAATGAGCTTATTTTCTGGAGGCAGTATGCTATTTATTAAAAACGCGAAGATTCTGACTATGTCAGAAAAGAATTACGAAAATGGATTTATATCAGTGAAAGATGGGAAAATATCAGGTATAGGTGATATAAATGATATGCCCGTTGTCTTAAACTCCGATACAGTTATTGATGCATCTGGAATGATTCTTATGCCCGGTCTGATTGATAGCCACTGCCACATAGGTATGGTCGAGGATTCAGTAGGCTTTGAGGGCGATGATGTTAACGAAATGACTGACCCTATTACCCCTCAATTAAGGGCGATAGACGGTATTTATCACAAGGACAGAGCATTTGAGGAAGCCTTGCAAAATGGTGTGACAACAGTAGTTACAGGACCAGGCAGTTCCAATGTTATAGGTGGTCAATTGGCTGCATTAAAAACCTATGGCCGGACTGTAGACGAAATGATAATAAAAGCGCCTTGCGCCATGAAAATTGCTTTCGGGGAAAACCCCAAGACCGTATATCACGAGAAGCATCAGCTTCCTACCACCCGCATGGCTACAGCTGCACTCTTAAGAGAGCAATTATACAAGGCGAAGGAGTATATGGAAGCTCTAGAAGAATACGAAGCTGACAAAGAAGAAAATGATAAGCCTGAGTATGATATAAAACTGGAAGCCCTTATTCCCGTAATAAAAGGGGAAATGGTAGTTAAGGCGCATGCTCACAGAACTGACGACATATTTACAGCCATAAGAATTGCAAAGGAATTCAATCTAAATATGACATTGGATCATTGTACCGAAGGCTGGCTTGTGGCAGATATATTAAAAGAAAGCGGCTATAACGTTATAGTGGGGCCTATTCTTACAGATAGATCTAAGATTGAGCTAAAAAATCAGACCATAAAAGCCCCTGGAATTCTATCAAAAGCCGGTATTGATGTAGCAATAATGACAGACCATCCTTGCGTCCCTATACAGCACCTTATGCTAAGCGC
>CAYMLJ010000046.1:4241-12651 GCA_964391395.1 uncultured Ruminiclostridium sp.
TAGCAATAATGACAGACCATCCTTGCGTCCCTATACAGCACCTTATGCTAAGCGCATCGCTTGCAGCCCGGGAAGGTATGGCGCCTGAGGAGGCACTCAAGTCTATTACAATTAACGCAGCAAGGTGTATTAGGCTGGATAAACGGATAGGTAGCCTGGAAATAGGTAAGGATGCCGATATGGTATTGTATACGGGAAATCCTTTAGACTTTATTAGCAAGGTAAAAATGACCTTTATTAACGGACTGCAAGTTTATGAAAACCAAGAAGGATAAAGGGATGCCAAAGGAAATACTCAAAATAAAAACCCAATCCGAAAAGGAAACATTTGAGCTGGGACAAAGAATCTCACAGGAATTAAAAGCTGGGGATACAATAAGCCTTGAAGGCGATTTAGGAACCGGAAAAACGGCTTTAACAAAAGGGATCGCTGCCGGCTTGGGCGTTACTAGACCTATCACCAGTCCGACCTTTACCTTGGTTAATTCCTATGCCGGCAGATGTACACTAAACCACTTTGATGTATATCGGGTTAAGGATTCAGATGAGCTTCTGGAAATTGGATGGGAGGAATATTTCACCGATGATGCTGTTTGCATAATTGAATGGGGTGACAGAATTTCAGATATTCTGCCCGAGAACACCATTCATATCAGATTAGAGCGGGATGTTGAGGATGCTGACAGCCGCATTATTTTTATTGAAAGGTAGGGTGATAGTATGCTTACTCTTGCTGTTGACACATCAGGTCTTACCGCCTCCTGTGCAGTAGTTGAGGATGGGAAGGTTATTGCCGAGATTTCGACAAAGCATGGGAAGACACACTCTCAAAAAATATTGCCTATGATAAAAACTACTCTTTCAATGCTAGACAAGGATATGAAAGAGGTGGATCTTTTTGCCGTGTCTATCGGCCCCGGATCTTTCACCGGGTTAAGAATCGGCGTAGTTACTATGAAAGGGCTAGCATATTCTTTAAAAAGGCCTGCTTGCGGAATACCGACCTTGGATGCTCTTGCCTATTCAATGCCTGACTTTAAGGGCATTATATCTCCAATGCTGGATGCCAGAAACAATCAGGTTTTTACAGCTTTTTACCGTAAGATTGATGGACACTTGGAAAAACTTGATGCTGACTCAGGTATTACAATAAAAGAGTGGATAAATATAGCCGGGACATATAACGAAGATATTATAGTTCTGGGGGATGCAGTCGACATACATTTATCAGAGCTAAAAGAAGTTTTGGGTGATAAAATAGTTTGCCCACAACAAGCCATGACATATCCCAGAGCTTCTGCAACAGCACTTCTGGCTGAGGAAGCTTATTACAATAACAGGGTAACAAGCGCTTATGAGCTGGAACCATTTTATCTTAGAAAATCCCAAGCAGAAAGGTTGAAGAAAATCCAAGAAAAATGATGCTTCGAGAGGAATTTTATGAGTTTTGTCAAACCTTTAATCCGTTTGATGGAGACCAGAGATTTAGATGAAATATTGGAAGTTGAAATGAGTTGCTTTAAAACTCCATGGACTAGGCATATGTTTGTGGATGAGTTATATAACTCAAATGCATATTATTTTGTCGTTAATGTTAATGAGAAGATTGTCGGTTATGTGGGTTTTTGGAAAATTATTGACGAGGCGCACATTACTAATGTGGCCATACACGAAGATTATAGAAGGTTAGGATACGGAAGAGCACTTATCACAGCCATGTTAAATAAAGTAAAGGAATTGAAGATAATTGCTGTTACTCTTGAGGTTAGGGTAAGCAATTTGGATGCAATTTCATTGTATGAAAGCTTCGGATTTGTCTCCTCCGGAGTGCGTCGTGGGTATTATTCCGACAATAATGAGGATGCGCTTATTATGTGGCTAAAACTATAAATAATGATGTGAGGGGAGAATCTTTATTTTCGTTAGATATGATTTGATTTAAGTATGAAATTAGTTTATATTTTAAATATTGAAAGCATATTTTACCATAATGCTATCTTAAAACTTAAAATAATATAAAGGAATTGGGGATAATTGTATGAGTAATGATGTTGAGAAAATCAAAAATGTAATCAAAAGCGGGAAAACAGCAATAGGAATTGAATTGGGATCCACCAGAATAAAAACTGTTTTAATCGGTGAAGATAATTTTCCTATTGCATCAGGTAGCTATGATTGGGAAAACAGTTATATCAACAGCATTTGGACCTACAGCATTGAAGAAATATGGGCAGGAGTACAAGGCAGCTTCAGGGATTTAACCGAAAATGTAAAAGAAAAATATGATATAGTCATTGATTCAGTGGGATCTATCGGTATAAGTGCCATGATGCATGGATATATGGCATTTGATAAAAATAATAATCTTCTGACACCGTTCCGTACATGGAGAAATAATATAACCGGAGTTGCCTCTGAAAAGTTGACATCCTTGTTCAATTACCCTATTCCGCAAAGATGGAGCATCGCTCATCTGTATCAAGCCATTTTGAATAATGAGGAGCATGTACCGCAAATATCCTTTATGACCACATTGGCGGGATATATTCATTGGAAATTAACCGGTGAGAAGGTTTTAGGTGTAGGCGAGGCTTCCGGTATGTTTCCAATTGATCTGAACACCAAAAAATTTGACAAGAATATGATAGATATGTTTAACCAAAAAACCAGTCAGAATAATTATCCATGGAAGCTTGAGGATATTCTTCCGGGGATTCTGCTTGCCGGACAACAAGCCGGAGCACTGACGTCCGAAGGCGCTAAGCTTCTAGATACATCAGGCAATTTAAAAGCCGGGATTCCTTTCTGCCCTCCCGAAGGAGATGCCGGAACCGGTATGGTGGCTACAAACAGTATTGCTGTCAGAACAGGTAATGTGTCGGCAGGAACATCAGTTTTCGCCATGATTGTTCTGGAAAAAGAATTAGCAAAAGCTTATTCTGAAATAGATCAAGTAACAACTCCCGACGGTAACCTAGTCGCAATGGTCCATTCAAACAATTGTACATCTGATTATGATGCGTGGATTAGTATCTTTGCAGAAGCGTTTAAGGCTGTGGGTATGGAAATTACTAAGCCGATGCTGTACGACACTCTGTTGGGAATGGCCTTAAAGGGAGATCCTGATTGCGGCGGATTATTGTCATACGGATACATTTCCGGAGAGCATATAACGAATTTCGAGGAAGGGCGCCCCTTGTTTGTTCGCTCCTCCAACTCTAACTTTAACTTAGCCAACTTTATGCGTGTAAACTTATTTACAGCATTGGGCGCGCTGAGAACAGGTCTAAATATCCTTTTCGAAAAAGAAGCCGTCAAAGTTGATGTTATTCGTGGCCACGGAGGCTTTTTCAAAACAAAGGATGTAGGCTTGAAGATTATGTCTGCAGCAACAACAGTGCCGATTTCCATCCTGGAAACAGCAGGCGAAGGCGGTGCGTGGGGCATAGCATTACTTGCATCATTTATGGTAAACAAGAAAGAGGAAGAATCTCTGGCAGATTTCTTAAATAATATTTTTGATGGTAAAGAAGGGGCCTCTGTTAATCCCGATCCTTCAGATGTAAAAGGATTTGATGAATTCATGAAGAGATATACTCAGGGTCTAAAGATAGAAAAGGCAGCAGTTGAGAATTTAAAATAAGTTTTTATCATTGGCGTGACATACTTTAAAGCCATTTAGAATTTAATAGTAGTTAACACCTCCCTTTGTTTCATATTTTATCATTGTGGTAGATAAAATGATAATAGCAAAAATGGGGGGTGTTTTTTATGTCAGTGACACCACTTGGTACAAACCAATTAAGAAGAAAATGTGATGCCTCAGCTTTTAAATTTCAGGACACCTCTTTGCTGACACCGTCAAGAGAGCTTATTGGGCAGCAAAGAGCAGCAGAAGCTACAGAATTTGGATTGAGCATCCAATATGACGGATATAATTTGTATATGGCAGGTGAGTCTGGAGAAGGTAAAACTAGGTATGCGCTTGAAAGTGCTCAACGACAAGCAAAATTTATGCCTGCCCCGGATGATTGGTGCTATGTATATAATTTTGAGGATTCAAATAGACCAAAAGCAATAAATCTACCGGCCGGCGTCGGTAAGGATTTAAAAAAGGACATGGAGGATTTCGTTAAGGTTATCGAGCAGGAAATCTCCAAAGCTTTTGACGGTGAAGACTATGAGGAAGAGCGTTCCCGAATAATAAAAGTATTTCGTGACAAAAAAGATGAGTTTGTTTTAGATCTTAGCAATGAAGCCGCAGAACGCGGTTTCAGAGTAAAGCTTGCCAATTCCGGTGTCTATTTTATGCCTATTATTGATGGTGAACCCTTAAGTGAGGAAGATTTTAAAGCTCTGGATGAAGAAATAAAAATTGAGCTGTCAAAATCATCAGACGCTCTTCAAATAGAAACCTCCGATACAATCAGAAAAATAAGAGAAGTAGAAATGGATGCCGAGAATGCAATACAAGAATGGGAGCATCAGATAGCACTATATGCAGTAGGTATACATATTGACGATCTTAAGGATAAATACAATGATTATCCTTTTGTCATAGATTATTTAGATGATGTTAAGGAAGACATACTCAAGAATATAGAACACCTTGTTGGCCCGCATTACTCAGACGAGCAGCAAAACATGTTGACTCAACTTCTAATGATGAAAAAAGGCGGAGAAGATAATACCTATGAACGGTATAGGGTGAATCTTCTTGTTGATAATAGCCGTCTTCACGGAGCACCTGTTATAGTCGATTACAATCCTACTTTCTACAACCTGATGGGTCGTTGTGAATACGAGAACGAAATGGGAACAATGATAACCGATTATACCCTAATAAAGCCGGGACTCTTTCACCAGGCCAACGGTGGTTTTTTAATTCTTCAGATTAATGATGTCATTTCTAATCCTCAATCATTTGAAGCTATTAAGCGGACTTTAAAAACTAGGCAGATAATCATCGAGAATATAAAAGAGCAAATGGGTCTTGTGGCGGTATCAGCCTTGAAACCCGAAGCTATACCCATAAATGTGAAGATTATCTTTGTAGGAAGCTCGGAGATTTATCAGATTCTCTATAATTATGACAGGGATTTTAAGAAATATTTTAAAATTAAAGCAGATTTTGATGACCATATGGATTGGAATGATGAAAATGTACAGCGCCTAGCCCAATACATAGGTGCCTTCTGTAACAAAGAAGGTGTTAAGCATTTTGACAGATCGGGTGTTGCCGAGGTTGTCAATTACAGCTCATGGATTGTGCAAGACCAGAATAAGCTTACCACACGTTTCTCTGAAATAGTAAATATATTGGGTGAAGCGGGAACATGGGCCAATATCGAGGGTAGTGCCATTGTTTCTGAACGTCATGTAAAGAAGGCCATAACAGAAAAGAAGAAACGATCGAATAAATACGATGAGGAGCTTTTGGAGCTTATCCGCGAGGGAACCCTGCTTATTGATACCGATGGCTATGTGGTAGGACAAATTAACGGTCTTGCGGTTGTTGATTTGGGAGACTACACTTTTGGCAAACCCAGTCGTATTACTGCAGCAACCTATATGGGGAAAACCGGAATATTGGATATAGAGCGCGAAGTAGAGACCGGTGGGACGACGCACTCCAAGGGTGTTTTGATTCTAAGCGGTTACATAGGTAAGAAGTATGCTCAGGAGATACCGCTGTCTTTGGCAGCAAGTATATGCTTTGAGCAGCTTTATAGCGGAATAGAGGGGGACAGCGCATCCTCTACCGAATTGTTTGCTATTCTGTCTAGCCTGTCTGATTTACCGGTATATCAAGGCATTGCAGTAACAGGATCGGTAAACCAATTAGGGTTTATTCAACCAATCGGTGGAGCATCTTTTAAGGTCGAAGGATTCTTTGAAATATGTAAAATCAATGGACTTACCGGGAAACAGGGTGTTATAATACCTCATCAGAATGTAAAAAACCTAGTTTTGTCGGACGAGGTAGTGGAGGCAGTCGATAAAGGGCTTTTCCACATATATCCCATTAAGACGGTGGATGAAGGTATAGAGCTTTTAACCGGTGTTCCTGCCGGAGATAGGCTGCCTGACGGTACATACCCTACAGGGACTGTAAATGACAGGGTATATAAAAAGCTACATTACTTTGCCGAAACCACGGCAAAATATTTGTGAGGGATTAAATGAGAGATACTCTTGAAATTCTATCAAAGGTTTTACCGGTAATAATCCTTATTATTTTTGGTGGTTTACTTAGAAAAGCCAAATTTATCGAACAGAATACTATAAATGACTTAAAAAAAATCGTTGTAAATATTACTTTACCGGCTACATTGTTTTTGACTTTTGCAAAAACCACCTTTGAGAGCCGATACATAATGATTTTTTTATCAGTTTTTTTGGTATGTGTTATTATGCTTCTGCTTGGGACAGTAATAAAAAAACAACTTAAACAGTCTAACAAGTATTATCCTGCAATATTTAGCGGTTTTGAGACCGGAATGATGGGGTATTCATTGTTCGCAGTGGTATATGGCTCCGCTAATATATATAAACTTGCCCTAATAGATCTAGGTCAAGTGGTATTCGTATTTTTTGTTCTTGTAAGCTATCTACAAAAATTGAATGGGAAATCGGCAAATGCTAAGGAATTAACGCTTTCATTTATAAAATCACCGGTTATTTTGTCAATTATATTAGGTATTACCGTGAGTTTTATGAGTGATTTTAGTTCTATTTCGTCCCCGGTTGTTAATTCAATATTTGAGACCCTCAGATTGCTTTCGGAAATGACAATGCCCATTATATGTATTGCAATAGGCTATGAGCTGAAAATTAATTTAAAAGAAATTGGAGGCCCTTTGCTGGCTGCAGTTATAAGGATGGTTCTACTCCTGGGAATGGCATATGCAATAAATGAAATTGTTATCGATAGACTCCTTAATTTAGACAATACATTTAAAATAGCCCTATATACAATGTTTTTGTTACCTCCTCCGTTTGTTATACCAATTTATATGGATGAAAAGGAAGAGAAAAACAAGCAATTTATATTAAATACACTATCAATAAGTATTATTTTTTCCTTACTAGCTTTTATAGCACTGATAATATTAGTGTGACATATGTAATGTTCGTTTATTTCAACATTTTTCTATAAAAAAATCTATTAATTTATATAAAAAGCAATTTTTCACCGATATAATTATTGTAATTTTACAAAAAAGATGTATGATAATAAGTAAAGTTACAACTTTAATTTTACAGATTAAAGGGAGATTATCTCAAAGTACGAATGACAAAATTCATTTATATGGTGAAGTATTGTGATAAAGGTTCCAATTAATAGTATTGTCCCGGGTGCCGTTGTTGCTAAGCCCATTTATAATGAAACCGGATTATTGCTGGTTCCTACCGGCATTATTCTCGACGAAAAAGGTATTAGGAGACTTATCGGATTAGGCGTCCATGAGGCTTTTATTCTTTATCCTGAGCTTGAAACTTCTAAAATATTAATGAAATATGCCGAATCACCTCATATAGATGACATCATCTATCACAGAACACGCGTCAAAGCACAGAAATTAACAAAAAAGCTTATGACCAGGATGCTGAATAATCAAAAAAATATTAACGTAGACAAAATCAGTAATATCATTGATGAAATAATTGACCAGCTTCTCTCAGTCGATGACATTATTCTTACCTTATCAAGGATCAGAACCATTGATGACTACACATATGAACATTCTGTGAATGTTTGCGTCGTTTCGCTTGTAATTGGCATAGATTTGAATCTTGAGCCACAAAAGCTGAAGCAATTGGGAACCGGAGCATTATTACATGATGTAGGAAAGATTTCTATATCCGAGGATATTTTAAATAAGCCCTCGACGCTCAGTGCCGAGGAGTATAATGAAGTGAAGGCTCATACTGAAATCGGATATCAAATGCTTTTAAATTCAGGCATCCCGGAAGAAGCAGCTCAAATAGCCCTTTATCATCATGAAAGATATGATGGAAGCGGGTATAACAGAAACCTTTGCGGTGAGGAGATACCGGTTTCATCAAGAATTGTGACTATTGCTGATTCATATGATGCCATGTCCAATAATAGGGTATACAGAAGAGGACTTTCCCCTGATGTAGTCTATAAAGAAATTGCCGCTTTGAGTGGACGTCATTTTGATTTCGACATAACCGAAAGATTCTTAAGACGTATTGATCTCTTCCCCGTCGGAACAGGTGTCGTATTAAATACTAACCATAAGGGAGTTGTTGTTTCTACAAACAAGTTCTTACCTGAGTCTCCTGTCATACGAATATTCAAAGATGATACTGATCCTAAAAATGCCGATAACAATACCAACTATGTGGACATTGACCTGAGCAAAACTAAGTACTTATTTAT
>CAYMLJ010000047.1:0-12399 GCA_964391395.1 uncultured Ruminiclostridium sp.
GTTCGGGTATATTCCCCAGCCTCCAAAGGGAGAGACCTTTTATCCCGAATAGCTTTGCAAGTTTTATTTTTTCGGCTATACTCCGTTGATTTTCATACCAGATTACATTATTCGTGACATCCTCATTATTGAAGAACACAGCATATGGGTTCTGGCTATATTCAGAGTAATTTAATTTTACTCCCGTAAGAAACCGCTGTATTAGTTGGCTGTATGAGGGGTGGTAAGGAATAGAGTTAATGACCTTCCCATCTTTTAGCTTCCATTGAACTGTATCCATTGAAAGCTGCAGCCATAATTTATTAAGATCTTGGACTCCTGAAACCGGATCAGTAATGCTCTTTAAGGCATAATAAACCTCGTCGAAGGGTGTAACGGGCGTATCGGTATAGCCACGCAGCATTTCATCATCTGTTAATGAAACCGCATCATAATCATGAGCCATAAGAATAACCTTGTCTGCAAGCTCACCAATTGTTTTATAATCATATCCGTCAAAGTATGCCTGTCCCGGTTTTCTCTTGGGGTGAACAGCCACATATAGCTTTTTATTTGTCTTTACAAGCTCAGTTTTAAGCTCGGCTAAAAAAGCATTATATGCTAGTTTCAAGGTATCACCTTTAAAACCTTCAAAATCTGATACCATCCCATCAAAGCTAACAGATGAATCATGCTTCCTAGTTTGATTAATCATGTCAACCATAGCATTTATAACCGGCTTTCTGATTTCAGGGTGTGTAACTATGTATTCAGCCAGTTTGATAGTTCTGTTGGTAACAGGGGCAATTATATTTTGGTCTTTAATAAAGAACATGAGCTGGAGAGAAACATCATTACTTGCTGCTTTATCAAGCACTTCCATATATCCGGTAGGTATGTAGTATTCATTATCCCCTCCATCGGTGTTAATAAAAACTTGCTTTGTGGTTTCGTTATATTCCAGGCGAGCCCAGCCAAAGCTTACTGAATCCAATTGAGAGAACTTATCAATCTGGCTGGCGGAGCTGATTGCATAGAAGGCATGCAAATCTTTCATAGGGGTGTTTAGCTTGTCATACATGCGAATCATCATCGCGGCAGCCTGCTCTCTAGTAGCAATACCGTTCGGACTAAAATTGGTTGGGCCTGTGCCTGCTGTAATTCCCAAATCCTTAGCTATGGTTATATATCCAAAATTCTTGGTGACATCATCAAAAGGCTTTCCCAGTGAATCAAGCTGACCGGCCAAGGTGTCGTAACCAAGAGTTCTGACAATCATAATGGCCATTTCTTCCCTTCTTATAGGATCATCTGTGCGAAAATATTCATTATCCTTTTTGATTGCGCCATGTAAAAGAGCTGTCTCAATTGTTCCATAGAAATTATGTGCAGGATTCATGTTGTCAATAAAACTTCCCTGAGCCGGCCTTACAATCTCCCAGCCCATAAGTCGTACTAAAAAAGTCACAAATTCGCCGCGGGTAATGGTCCGACCAACACCGAATAAATTGTTGCCAACTCCTTGAGTTATACCTAACTCACTTAATCGGTGAATCTGAGTGTAAGCAAAATGCCCGGGTGGTACATCGGAAAAGCGTGTGTCTTGCTGAGCGGCAAAGTTAGAAATATAAGTGAATGGATTTATAAGCAGAGATAAAATTAGACAAAATAGTATTATGTATTTTTTGTATGTCATTTCAATCAAACCTTTCATTAAACGAAAACCTCAAGCAAAATGTGGAGATAGCCTTTATGGTAATAATATAAAAAACAGTGCAACAAGTCAATCGAGGGTTAATTCACTTGTAAGCCCCCAGGCTCTTTAATTTAAAAGGACAGGTTGCCTTTTTTTCCACTGTGTTATTAATTCAAATTCAATGACACAATATTTAATTAAAACATAAATTTAATGTATTATATGGTATAATATAGGAGGATATTGAAAGAAGTAAGAGAATTATCTGACTAATAATAGGCTAGAATAGATTAAAGTTAAATGCGAATTTTGGTATCAAATGATACCAAATGTGTTGACGTTTCTAATTTGGGGTGCTACAATGAGTTTACGAGACAAAAATCTAGTCAAAAAGATAGAAAGCAAACATGAGGTTATGACTTATTTAGAGCGTCTTCATTATGCACTTAAAAGCGGTAAAGCCGATATACGTTTTCAAAGGAAGAGGATGTCTGATGAAAATAAGGATGAAAGATATACAAACAGATTTACATTTTTGAATTTGTTTCAGGATGAAGATGAAGTAGATGTATTAAAGAGAGAGCTAGCGCGTCTAGGATATCAGGACTATATAGAAACAGTCAAGGACTAAGATTTTCCTGAACGATCGGATTGGCGGGTTTTTGGGAAAAAATATTCATGTCAGGATGTATATATAAAAATCAGAGTGGAACTTCTAAATGTAAAAGGAAATGGTAAGCATAATTCTATTTTTGTTATGTCATTTCATTTTGCTGAATATGATTTTTCAGAGCATGATTTTCCCTATAGGAAAAATGGAGGCAAATAGTATGAAAATCCTTTTTAGTGAGCAAAGGCTATGTACCTGTTGTATGAAAGAACATAAAATTGATACTGTAGAAATTAAGGAGAAAATTACATTTAAGGGTATCAGTGTTAATTATAATGCTGTATATGAGTATTGTTCATATACTGATGAATTATCAGAAACAGAGGCTATGATAAGAGCTAACGGACTTTCTGTCAAGGATGCATATAGAAAAGAAGTTGGGCTGCTCACATCAAATGAGATAAAGAGTATCCGAGAAAAGTATAAAGTAAGCCAAAAAGAGTTTTCCGAAATACTTAATTGGGGAATGGCGACAATTACCAGATATGAAAATCATCAAATTCAGGATAGAGCACATGATGATTTTTTAAGAAAAATCAATTCAGACCCTAAATGGTTTTTGGATATTCTTGAAAGATCTAAGGATAGAATCTCTCCCAAAATGTATTTGAAATATTTTAATAATGCGTATGAACAATATATTAAGAAGGACAATCCATATTCTTATAGTTTTATTAGCACAAATGTTAGTTTTAATGAATTGGAGCCGTTGCGGGACAATACTAATATTGGGAGATACTATAACAAATCATGTAAGATTAATAGATGTGGTAGTTTATCATATCCAACAATTTCTGTAAATGTTGATGAGATAAGTGTTTGTGCGTTTTAAGGGGGATATTGACTTGAAAGAAAGTAGCTTTTATTTAATAGGAAAACCCAAAATTACAAAAATATTATTTGAAATAAATAAAAACTTTGTTTTTTGCGATGAAGTCCCACTAAAAGTAAGTAATAACGTTCAAATCATGAAAAATACCGATGCACAAAAAATGGAATCAATAGTTGTTTTGTCATTTGGAGTATTTGCAAGTGAAACCTTATCTGATGTACCTTTTAAAATAGATATGGAGATTGAAGGACACTTTAGTTGGGATGAAAAACTATCGCAGAGTACCCAACTGGAGGATATGCTTAGACAAAATGCACCGGCAATATTATATAGTTATATACGGCCAATTATTACATTAATTACGGTTGAAGCAAATATGCCTCCGTTAGTAATACCTTTAATGAATTTCTGCGAATAGACCCAGCTAGACCCAGCTCTTTTAAGTGAAATCAACACTAAAATTCGTCTTTCAGGAATAAGGCGAATTTTTTAATTGAAATGATATAATTAGAGATAATCCAACAATGATCTATGGAAATGAGGATGCAATATGTTTGAACAAATCAATAAAGAACTGGAAGAACTACAGCAAGGAATCTACCGTGCTAAAAAGATAGAGTCCATGCTCTCGAGCCTTCATAAACAGATGGATAGCCAAGTGAGTAAACAATATGACCTTAAGCAGAAATTAGAGAAGGAAAATCTTGATGTAGAAAGAATTAGCAAGAGGGGCATTACATCGCTCTTTTATACGATTCTGGGCAGTCGTGAAAAGCAGATTGAAAAAGAACGGCAGGAGGCTCTGGCAGCCCAACTTAAATACGATGATATAACGAGGCAGATTGAGGATACCAAGCGTCAGATTTTTAATCTTAGGTCAGAGCTGTCAGAATTCCGTGGTTGTGAAAGAAAATTTAACACGCTATTTCAAGAAAAATATACACTACTCAAGCAGCAAGACAGTGAAAACGCTAAAAAGATTACCGAGCTTGAACAAAAAATTTCTTTATATAAAGCAAACCTAAAGGAAATATCTGAGGCGATTTCTGCCGGAAACAGAGTGATGCATAGCTTGGACAGAGCTGCCAAAAGCCTTGACAGTGCTGAGGGCTGGGGAAAGTGGGATATGTGGGGTGGAGGAGGTCTAATTACCAATATGGTAAAGCACTCCCACATAGATGATGCCAGGGATGCTGCATCGGAGGTTCAGATGCTACTCAATAGATTCCGTACTGAACTGACTGATGTTAAAATCTCATCACAGATTACCATTGATATTGAGGGCTTTACTAAATTTGCAGATTTTTTCTTCGATGGTTTGATTTCAGACTGGGTGGTGCAGTCTCGTATCCACGACTCCCAGGATAGTGTTTACAATGTGAAAGGCCAAGTAAATAGTGTTATTAGAAAGCTTGATCAAATACAGAATAATGACAAAAGGCAGCTTGAAAGGCTTGAAGATGAGTTGTCAACGCTAATAACAAAGGCGTAGGCATATACGGTATTTACAATTAGATGATTATTGTGCTGATAAATCTTATATGATAAAGTATTTTAAGCTAGTTATTTCTATGTTTTAAATACCTTTAAACTAAATGGAGGCATACAAGTATATGGCACGAACAAAAACGCTGGAAGCACATCAATTGTGTGCATATTTTACAGTAAAAGACTTTGTGATTGAGTCTCCGGAATCGAAGCCGGAAAATCCTTTTAATGAATGGATGACTCAATTTGAAGCGGATAGATATAGCGCCTTGTTTCACCTTGGATTTTTACAAAAGGCCGGATGGTTTTCACCATCCCTAGAATATATTCATCATATAGCTGAGTTACTGATAAAGAAAATAAGCCAACAGGCAGATTTAGAGTTTAGTAGGGAGGCTGTTCAGGTTGATTTGAGTAAAGATGAGCTGAACCAGCTTAAAGAGGAGCTGCCCTTTGCTATTGGTATGGAATATGTTGATGACGACTGGATTTTAAGATTGTGGGACAAGCTCTTTGCTGTTTTTAAACTGGAAATCAAGCACTATGACGGTACAGTTGCTAGGTACTTCGCAGAGTATAACGATAATATAAATGTGGTGGGAAGGGTATTTTTCCATTTGGTGGAGAACAAGGAAGAGCAATATCCGTTTGCATTTATGGCTACCTATTCAACAAAACCGGTTAAAAGTAAGCGAGCCGTACATACACCTTTGAAAAATGCATTAAGAGAATTTGAGGGGGACGAAAAGAAGCTGCTTTCTCTTATTTCTACGGTCATAAAGGCGGCTGAAAAAAGTAGCTTCATTTCAGAATTGCTGGAAAGCGGAGAATTATTCGCACCATTGAGACTCACGGCGCAAGAGGCTTACACAGTCTTAAAGGAGATTGGACTTTATGAAGAGGCCGGTATTATGTGCAGAGTGCCGGATTGGTGGCGAAAGAGTAACAATTCAATTGGAATCTCGGTCACAGTCGGTGAAAAAGAACCGGCAAAGCTTGGATTAGGTGCTATTATGGACTTTTCTCCTACTCTTAAAATTGGAGATGAGCCCCTTACAGAGAATGAATTAAGAGCATTTCTGGAAATGGCAGAGGGGCTGGTTCAATACAAGGGTAAATGGGTTGAGATTAATAAAGAAAAGCTAAAAGCTATACTTCAGGCTCTTGACAAGGTTAAGGATCTGGCTAAAGACGAAGTCTTATCTCTTGGAGATGCCATGAGATTAGAATTAAATATGAACGAGATGCTAAATATTTCAAGTGATGAGATTGATATATCGGTTTCCAACGGTCAGTGGCTTAAAACCGTGAAGGAAACCCTGATTAACCCTACAGCCTTACAAAAAGTCGACATCGAGCCTTCCTTTAATGCAACGCTACGTTTGTACCAAAAAGATGGTTATCAGTGGCTGTATCAAATGTCCAAATTGGGTTTTGGCGCTTGTTTGGCCGATGATATGGGATTGGGTAAAACGGTTCAGATGATTGCTTTTTTGGAATATTGCAGGATTAATACAGGCGGACAGGCACTACTAATCCTTCCGGCTTCACTAATTGGAAACTGGCAGAAAGAAATTGAGAGATTTGCGCCTGAAATGCCTTACCAGATACTACATAAAAGTGATTTAAAAAGCTCAGAAAACATTCAAATTAAGGAAAACCGATTCTTATATATCACAACCTATGGCATGGCCCTTCGTCTCGAAGAATTGAAAGATATAAAGTGGGATTATCTGATTTTGGATGAGGCGCAGGCCATAAAGAACCCGGGAACCAAGCAAACTAAAGCTATCAAGCAGATTCCTGCTAGAATGCGGATTGCTATGACCGGAACTCCAATTGAAAATAGATTAAGCGATTTGTGGTCATTATTTGACTTTTTAAATCAGGGGCTCTTAGGAACTACCAAAGAATTTACTAATTTTACAAAAGGGCTTACGAATAACGCAGTTGGATATTCAAAGCTACGTAAGATGATTCAGCCCTTTATTTTGAGAAGACTAAAAACAGATAAAAAGATTATATCTGATCTCCCCGACAAGCTGGAAATGAATGCATATACCACTTTGTCCAAGAAACAGATCGCCCTTTATAAACAGTTGATTGAACAGATTAAAGAGAAGCTCATGCAATCGGAGGGTATAGAAAGAAAGGGGCTTATATTATCCAGCATCATGAAATTTAAGCAAATATGCAACCATCCAGATCAATATCTGGGCCGAGAAGAATACAAACCAGAGCATAGTGGCAAGTTTGAACAGTTGAGAGAAATATGCAAAACGATTTACGAGAAAAGAGAACGTGTTCTTATATTTACTCAGTTTAGAGAAATGACCGAACCGCTTTCGGATTTTCTTAAGGAGATATTTTCAAAAGAGGGTTTTGTGCTTCATGGGGGTACCACTGTAAAAAAACGAAATGAAATGGTGAAAGAGTTTAACGGTGAGCGTTACATTCCCTATATGGTGCTTTCTTTAAAGGCAGGCGGAGTTGGACTAAATCTTACAGCAGCAAACCATGTGATTCATTTTGATAGATGGTGGAATCCTGCCGTAGAAAATCAAGCCACGGACCGGGCCTTCCGTATTGGACAGACCAAGAATGTAATGGTACACAAATTTGTGACAAAAGGCACCATAGAGGAAAAGATCAATTCAATAATTGAAGAAAAACAGGCGTTGTCAGGAGAGCTTCTGGGTTCTGGCGGCGAACAGTGGATAACAGAGTACAGTAATGATGAATTAATGAAGATATTTGCGCTGGGCGGTGGTGAATAATGGGCTATTATGGATTTCCAAGGTATGAATCGGTAGCCGAGAAAAAGGCAAAGGCCAGTAGATCACTGGCAAAAATGAAAAAGAAAAATCCCGACATTGAACCTGTGATTATTGAGGGGAGAACACTGGTTAAAAGCTGGTGGGGAAAGTCATGGAATATAAATTTAGAAAGCTATGCGGATTATAGTAATAGAATCGAAAGAGGCAAAAGATATGTCCGAAACAATGCGGTCCTGGATTTAAAGATATCTAAAGGAAAGGTAGCAGCAAAGGTACAGGGTAGCAGGGTAAAACCCTACGATGTTGAGATTACGATTGATGCGTTAGACAATAAGAAATGGGAACAAGTCACCGAATTATGCAATCATAGGATCGATTCCTTAGAGCAACTGATTGAGGGGAAATTCCCAAAGGAACTTGAGATTTTATTCACAGATAAAAAATATGGCATGTTTCCATCTCCAAAAGAAATTCACTTTGCCTGCAGCTGTCCTGACTGGGCTTACATGTGCAAGCATGTAGCAGCGACACTTTATGGAATAGGTGCAAGATTAGATAACGATCCAATGCTCTTCTTCGCCCTGAGAGATATAGATGGTCAGATGCTTATCAGAAAATCAATGGAGCGAAAGCTTGAAAGCATGCTTAAAAATGCCAGTAAGAAAAGTAAAAGGGAAATCGCCGCCAAGGATATATCGGATATATTTGGATTGTAGTCATTTATTAGGGAAAAGGAGTAAGAACCGTGCTAAATTCCGGCATCTATGAGCAAGTAATGAATAAGCTCATGAACTCACAATTAAATACAGAGGAAAATATCGTAAAAACAGAGCAAATCGATAAGGAAGAGGCTTCGAAGATACTTTCCAGATACTTCAGTGAGATACTGGAGAAGGGGCTTGAAAATCTCAAAGATAGCGGCGGGGATATATCTAAGCAGATTGAACTATGCAATAAATTAGTGAACATAATCGCAGATGAAACGGATGAGACCATTATTAATGATCTTAAGGTAGATGAGCGGGCAGAGCAGCTTATGGCATACCTAGGGAAAAGAACCGCTTTCATCGCCAAACGTTATTCTTACAACTGAAAGTAATAGAAACTATTGACAAGAACATATGTTCTATTATATAATTTTATATACAGATTACTGATATAAAAATGAAAAACTTTAGTTCTAAAGTATTGACTTAGCTTGTACAAAACTTCATAATAACCATAAGAAGTTAAAATATTTTTTTAACTCATGGAGGGTTATGCATTGTATACTATAAGCAAAGATAAAGTAAGATTACATATGAACAAAAATGGAATAGCTACCCAAAAGGAATTAGCTGAACACGTAGGTATAAGTAAAAATCAGCTCTCAATGTTACTTTCTACCCATTTTAATCCGATTAAATCTAATGCCCTCAAACTATGTGAGGTTTTAGATGTTAACCTCGAGGAAATTCTTGAATATGTGCAAATTGAAATGCCTACTAAAGATTTAGAACCTCTTGAGAGTAAGTTAAAAGATGAAGAAATAAATATAGATGTATACCGTGGGCAGGATTTTGTTGAAGTTAGAGGAATTACAGCTTTAAGAGATTATTCCGATGTAGAGTTGTTTGCAGGGGCAGGAGGCTTAGCTCTCGGCCTAGAGGAAGCAGGATTCCATTCTAAAGGCTTAGTTGAACTTGATAGATTTGCTTGTCAGACGTTGAGAAAAAACAGACCTAATTGGAATATAATCGAAAATGATATAATCCAAATTATTGATCATAACATAAGGAATTATGTTAATATTTCTGTCGGAGAACTTGATTTATTATCCGGGGGTTTTCCTTGCCAGACTTTCAGTTATGCAGGGAAGAAGATGGGTCTTTCTGATACAAGAGGTACAATGTTTTACTATTATTCTCAGGCTTTACAGCAACTTATGCCTAAGATGTTTTTAGCTGAGAATGTTAGGGGGTTAGTGAGCCACGATGGTGGGAAGACCCTCACTTTAATGTTAAAAGTGTTTTCTGATATTGGCTATGCAGTTAAATGGCAGCTTTTAAGGGCATTGGATTATGACGTGGCCCAGAAAAGAGAGCGCATCGTCATTGTAGGTGTTAGAAATGATTTAGTTGAAAAAAACAATATAAGCTACTCTTTCCCTAAACCATTTAATAATGAACTCACATTAAGAGATGTTTTAAAAGATGTTCCGAAATCGGATGGAGATAAATACCCTGAGTCTAAAAGAAAGGTGTTGGCATTAGTGCCTCCAGGTGGTTACTGGAGGGATCTCCCAGTAGATATCGCCAAAGCTTATATGGGCAAAAGCTATTATTCTGGGGGCGGAAGAACAGGCATGGCAAGAAGAATGTCATGGGATGAGCCATCATTAACATTGACCTGTTCACCTGCTCAAAAACAGACTGAAAGATGTCACCCGGATGAAACCAGACCTTTTACTGTTAGGGAATATGCTAGGATACAGAGTTTCCCAGATACTTGGGAGTTCGATTGCTCTACACCCAATGCCTATAAACAGATAGGAAATGCCGTTCCCGTCAATATGGCAAAAGCTGTTGGGCTATCTATTGTCAACATATTGAATCAAATAAAATAAAACAGCTATTTATCGTTACCCGAGTTTAAAGCTTCTTCAATTTGAACGGATAGCTCATCAATAATGTTTTCTACTAACTCAGAACCATCATACTCAGAGGCAACATCCCCAATAGCATCAGTTATTCTCTGATAAAAATCTACATTTCCCGTAAGTCTATGCCAGAACTCCGCTCCTACAATTACAGGGTACTCTCTCTCAACCTTTTTATAATGATTACTAAGCTCATTATGAGTTCCATAGAAAACACCAACAATCATGTCATTTATGCCAATAGTGAGATTATTTGTTCTTGCAAGTGCTCGTACTCCTGAAAAATGGTTTCTTATTGTATCGACATCATCAGCATTTATTGTATTTGTACTTGCCTTTACTTGGCAGTATTTTCTTCTACCATCTATATTGTCAATAAATTCAATATCAATGCCGGATGTTGTTGAAGCAAAACCCTGCAATACCTGGCTACAGAACTTTTGCAGTTTATTGCCGAATATTGTATTTATTGATGTTCCAATTACTCTTGGGTAAACTAAAGCCATAGCAATACTTCTTGGTTCATTATTACCTGTAATAAAATTAGCTTTATATTTATCCAAGAATGGATTTAGCCTAAAACTTTTCAACTTTACACATTGCTTTGCTTTTTTAAAGTGATTTGGCACAATTTCTTCCCTGAAAAAGTCCTTAGCCCTTTCTATAATTGCTACAAGTTCAGCCTCAGTCATAATTTGTACCCCCGTGTCTAATGTATTATTAATGATAATAAAATCATTTTAGCAAAAAAACCCTATAATGTCTATCATAGGTGAAAGAGGAGTATTAGTTTGGTACTTACAAAACAAGGCGGAAAAAGAATATTCCTAGGTCTTGAAGATTATGTAAGCCATTTAGGTTTAGTTTTTTTAGTAAATTTGCTTACTAACCCTGCGGCTGTATTATGTTATTATGTTTTTACTGTTTACACACAAATGAATGTATTTATTATAAAAATACCTATAGAGCTTGTAGTAATAATAATAGAGGGCTTATACTACAGAAAATATGCCAGTTCAATACATAAGCCATTTTTATTTTCTGCTTCGGCTAATATTTTTTCTTTCGGAACAGGGTTGATTCTTAATACTATATTTTAAAGGTATGGGAGGTTTATGAATGAAAAGATTTACATTTACAAAGGTTTTAACGGTTCTTATGGTGTGCCTTTTAACAATTACATGGAATTTTACATTTGTTTATGGGGACGTGATTTGGGAGCCGCAGGATAGCTTTTACGAGCAAGTGAGAGAGAACTGTTATTATGTAAGCAGAACATATTTTGCCAATGGAGAGAAGGGGTATGTTAAGGTTTATAAAAATCCTAAATCCAGCCGGGTAGTCACGGATCTCGAAAACGGTGAGAACATCCACATTATCTTTACATATAAGGATAAGTCAGGCCGAGAATGGGGGATTACAGAGTTTAATGATAACTCAAAGAGTTATAAAAGCGGGTGGATGCTTATGGATGAGCTCATAGCTCGCTATGACTATATATCCTTTTATGAGGACCATGAAGAAGAGTTTGTAGACTACGACGGGAGTTTTGACCTTAATAAATATGAGGGTAAAATTGTAGTTTGGAAATATCCTGGGTCAGATGTTATATCCAGTCATTTATACATGGATGATTTAAAGGAATACCTACCGGAGTTTTCTCATATGTACACAGACAATGAAGGGAAAAAATGGGCTCACTTCACATACTATATGGGAAGAAGGAATGGCTGGGTGTGCTTGTCCGATCCTGAAAACGAAAGTTTGCCCACTATAAAGGTTGATTATGAAGGGTTAATCCCTGCATCAAAACCCGATAGAACACTTGTAGAGAGAAACGGTTCATGGCTATTTATTGCTCTTGTGGCTGGGCTTGTCATAGTAACAGCTATTCTTATTAAGGTGTTTTATGGTAAGAACAATAAGGCAAAGCCTTAATGAATAACATTGCTTGTTGGTTTTCATACCAGATTACATTATTTGTGTTACTGCCTTGCAAAAGGAATAGTTTTCCTGTTTAGTACCAGTTACTTTGAGGTATAACAACAATAATCTATAATATTATATAAATCAAAAAGGAAGGAAGGCGATACAAATGCGTGAATTATTTTATAGGTGTGAGAAGTGTGGTAATATTGTTGCGCTAATTAATAAAGGTGGCGAGCCAAAAACATGCTGTGGACAGGAAATGACGAAAATGGTTGCAAACACAGTAGATGCTTCCCAAGAAAAACATGTACCCGCTGTTTCGATTAATCACAATACAATAAAAGTAGAAGTGGGCTCGGTGCTTCATCCAATGGTGCCTGAACATTATAT